>NZ_JBFACT010000092.1:0-5801 GCF_040640995.1 Amycolatopsis sp. NPDC021455
CCGCGCCAAAGCCCCCCAATGTGGCGTTGGTTGCGTTGGACGCACCCATTGTGGCGTTCGGTGCGTCCAACGCACCGAACGCCACATTGGGGCGCTTGGGGGTCAGGCCTGGGCGTCGAAGTCCCGGGCGGCCAGGGCGCGCACGATGCCCGCCCGGCCCTCCGAGACCAGCCGGCGCAGCGCCTGCGGGTGCTCACCGGCCAGCCACTCGTCGGACGCCGACACCGTCTCCGGGGCCACCGCCCACGACGGGTACAGCCCGATCGCGATCGGCTGCGCCCGCTCGCTCGAGCGCCGCTGCCACACCTCGTCGATCACCTCGAAGTACTTCGCCACGTACGAGCCCAGCAGCGCCTTCTGGCCCGGGTGCGAGAAGCCCGAGATGAGCGAGTCGCTGACCGCGTTCGGCAGCTCGTCGTCGTACACCGCGCGCTGCCATGCGTCCGCCTTGGCCTCCGCCGTCGGGCGCAGCGCACGCGCGCGCTCCGCCTGGCGACGGCCCGTCGCGGTGTTGTCGCGTTCCAGCTCGGCGTCGATCTCCGAAGCGCCCGCCTTGCCGTGGGCCACCAGCGCGTGCAGGAGCCGCCAGCGCAGGTCGGTGTCCACCGTGAGACCGGGAAGCGGCGCCGACCCGTCCAGCCAGCCCGCCAGCACGGCCGACGTCGAGTCGTCCAGCACCGAGCCGGCCAGGGAGTTCACGAACGCCAGCTGGTGGTCCGAACCCGGCTCGGCGTCGCGGACCAGCTCCAGCAGCCGTGCGGTGAACGCGGGCCAGCCGGTCGCGGCCGCCCACTCCTGCTCGGCGTAGGAGTTCAACGCCGTCTGGGCCTGCAGCAGCAGCCGCTGGACGACGCCGACCTCGCTCTCGGTGTGGATGCCGCGCTGCACCAGCGTCACGAAGTCGCGGGCCTTGAGCTCGGCCTCGCGGGTCATCTCCCACGCCGCCGACCAGCACAGGGTCCGCGGGAGCGGCTCGGTGATGTCGGCGATGCGGTCGATGAGCGTGGTCAGCGACGCCGGGTCGAGGCGCATCGTGCAGTACGTCAGGTCGTCGTCGTTGACCAGGACCAGCTTGCCCGCGGGCAGGCCGACCAGGTCCGGCACCTCGGTGCGCTCGCCGTCGACGTCCAGCTCGACCCGCTGGGTCCGGACGATCTTCCCGGAAGCGTCCTCGTCGTAGACGCCGACCGCGACGCGGTGCGTGCGCAGCTCACCGGCACCCGGCTTCGCGCCCGACTGCACGACGGCGAACGACGTGAACTTGCCGTCCGAGCCGACCTCGTAACGCGGGCTCAGCGAGTTCAGCCCGGTCGTCTCCAGCCACTGCGCGCTCCACCACGACAGGTCGCGCCCGGACGCCTCCTCCAGCGCGCCCAGCAGGTCGGCCAGCGTGGCGTTGCCCCAGGCGTGCTTGCCGAAGTACACCTTCAGGCCGTCGAGGAAGTGGTCCAGCCCGACGTAGGCGACGAGCTGCTTGAGCACGCTCGCGCCCTTGGCGTAGGTGATGCCGTCGAAGTTCACCTCGACCGCGTGCAGGTCGACGATGTCGGCCGCGATCGGGTGCGTCGAGGGCAGCTGGTCCTGCCGGTAGGCCCACGACTTCTCGATGTTCGCGAAGCTGGTCCACGCGTTCTTGTACTCGGTGGCCTCGGCCTGGGCCAGCACGCTCGCGAAGGTCGCGAACGACTCGTTCAGCCACAGGTCGTCCCACCAGCGCATGGTGACCAGGTCGCCGAACCACATGTGCGCCATCTCGTGCAGCAGCGTCTCGGCGCGCCGCTCGTAGGCGTAGCGGGTGACGCGGCTGCGGAAGACGTAGTCCTCCAGGAACGTCACCGCGCCGGCGTTCTCCATCGCGCCGGCGTTGAACTCCGGCACGAACAGCTGGTCGTACTTGGAGAACGGGTAGGGCGTGCCGAACTTCTCGTGGTAGAAGCCGAAGCCCTGCTTGGTCTCGGTGAACAGCCGTTCGGCGTCCATGTGCTCGGCCAGCGACGCGCGGCAGTAGATGCCCAGCGGGATGGTCTTGTGCGCGTCGGTGTACTCGTCGCGCCACTCCGCGTACGGGCCCGCGATCAGCGCGACCAGGTAGGTCGACAGCCGCTCGGACTCCTTGAACACGGTCCGGACGGCGCCTTCCGGCGTCTCTTCGCTGGACTCCACCATCGTGTTGGAGACGACTTTCCAGTCCTTCGGCGCGATCACCGTGAGCCGGTAGACCGACTTCAGGTCGGGCTGGTCGAAGCAGGCGAACATGCGCTTGGCGTCCGCCGTCTCGAACTGGGTGTACAGGTAGACGCCGTCGTCGACCGGGTCGACGAACCGGTGCAGGCCTTCGCCGGTGTTCATGTACCGGCAGTCGGCGGTCACGGTGAGCTCGTTCGCCTCGGCCAGCCCGGCCAGCGCGATGCCCTTGTCCTCGACGTACGCGGTGACGTCGACGTCCGCGCCGTTCAGGGTGGCCGAGTGCACGCGGTCGGCGACGATGTCGACCCACGTCGATTCGCCGGCCCGGGCGCTGGAGAACCGGACGGTCGTCGTCGACGCGAAGGTCTTCTCCCCGGGGCCGCCGTGGCCGTCGGTCAGATCGAGCTCGATGTCGTAACCGGTGACGTCGAGCAGATCCGCGCGCAGCTTGGCTTGGTCGCGGGTCAGGTTGGGGGCGGGCACAGGCACCTCTGGTCGTTGGTATCGGTTTTCAACTCCCCGCATCCAATCATGGGGACGGGGTGGCGGGCGATAAGGGAACAACCCCGCGTTTCCCGGTGTTGGCCCCTCGTGTGGGGGTCCGCCCACACCGAGACGTGCCTGGAGGAGTACCTCGATGACCGCTGCCGAGCAGCCCACGAAGGTCGATTTCTACTTCGACCCGATCTGCCCGTTCGCGTGGATCACCTCCCGCTGGATCCTGGAGGTGGAGAAGCACCGCAACCTGGACCTGCACTTCCGGATCATGAGCCTGTCGGTGCTCAACGAGGGCCGGGACGAGCTGCCCGAGCAGTACAAGGAGCTGCTGTCGAAGGGCTGGGGCCCGGTGCGCGTGGCCGTGGCGCTGTCGCAGCTCAAGGGCGAAGAGGTGCTGCGCGACTACTACACCGAGTTCGGCATCCGCCGCCACAACCAGGGCAACGACGACTTCGACGCGGTCATCAAGGAGGCCCTCGCCGCGATCGGCGCCCCGGCCGAGCTGGCCGAGGCCGCGCACTCCACCGAGTACGACGACGCGCTGAAGAAGAGCCACCACGAGGGCATGGACCCGGTCGGCCAGGACGTCGGCACCCCGACGATCCACATCGACGGCGTGGCGTTCTTCGGCCCGGTGCTCAGCTCGATCCCGCGGGGCGAAGACGCGCTGAAGGTGTTCGACGGCGCGGTGGCGCTGGCGAGCTACCCGGACTTCTTCGAGCTGAAGCGCACCCGGACAGGTGACCTGAACTTCGACTGACGCCGTCGTCAGGGGGTCGCGAGGGCGGCCAAGGTGACGTCGCTGGGGTAGCGGGAGGCTGCCACGGCGGCCACCTCGGTCGTCTCGCCGCGGCCCACGCCCGCCTTGAGCGAGATCAGCTCGTGCAGGCCGTCGCGGTGGTAACGGACGAAACCGGCGTCGACCGGGTCGCCGTGGCCGGGGACCACGACGCGGGGGCCCAGTGCGAGGATCGCGTCGAACGCGTCCGGCCAGGCGGTCAGGTCGGTCTCGCTGCTGAACGAGAATTCGCTGAACCCCGCTTCGGCGTTCTCGACGACGTCACCGGCGAAGACGACCGCCGCGTCCGGGACGTGCACGACGACGTCGTGGCCGGTGTGCGCGGGGCCGGGGTGCAGCAGCACCGCCGTGCGGCCGCCCAGGTCCAGCTCGACGCGGCCGGTGAACGTGTGGTTCGGCGCCGTGATGGTCGTCCGCGAAATCGCCTCGGCGATCTCCGGTTTGCCCTCCTTGCGGTAGTGGGCCTCCCAGGTGGCGCGGCGGGCGTCGGGATCCGCGGCCACCTCGGCCGCGCAGCGCTCGTGCGCCCAGACCTCGCACGGCAGGAACGCCTCGGTGCCCCAGGCGTGGTCGAAGTGCGCGTGCGTGTACACCACGGCCCACGGCAGCTTCGTGATCTCGCGGACCGCGGCGGCCAGCTCAGCGCCCTGCTCGAGGTCACCCCGGGTGTCGACGACCAGGCAGCGCTCGGCGCCCACGACCAGCCCGACGGTCAGGTCCAGCTCCTCGTAGCGGCGCGCGTGCACGCCGTCGGCGACCTCGATCCAGCGGCCGGTCATGCCCGTGCTCCTTCGCTCGTGAGGGATGTCCGTCACACCGTGCGGGCAGGCACCCGCCCGGATCCCCACCCGGAGCATGCCCGAAACCGGGCGTGATGGCAGACTCCCAGCCGTGCGTGTCTACTTGGGATCCGACCATGCCGGTTTCGAGCTGAAGAACCACCTGGTGGCTCACCTGGAGAAGCAGGGCCACGAGGTGACCGACATCGGTCCGCACGTCTACGACGCGGCCGACGACTACCCGGCGTTCTGCGTCGAGACGGCGCTGCGCGTGGTGGCCGACGAAGGCAGCCGCGGCATCGTCGTCGGCGGCTCCGGCAACGGCGAGCAGATCGCCGCGAACAAGGTCCCCGGCGCCCGCGCGGGCCTGGCCTGGAGCGTCGAGACCGCGAAGCTGTGCCGGGAGCACAACCACGCCCAGCTGATCGGCGTCGGCGCCCGGATGCACACCGCCGAGGAGGCCGTCGAGATCGTCGAGGCGTTCCTGGCGACGGAGGTCTCGCCGGAGGAGCGGCACGCGCGCCGGGTCCAGCAGCTGCTGGACTACGAGCGCACCGGCACCCCGCCGGCGCTGCCGGAGGCCTGATGCCCGAGGGGCACACGCTCCACCGGCTCGCGCGGCTGCACAAGCGCCGGTTCGCCGGCGCCCCGGTCGCGGTGAGCAGCCCGCAGGGCCGGTTCGCCGCCGAAGCGTCCCGTTTGGACGGTCAGGTGTTCGTCGGCGCCGAGGCGCACGGCAAGCACCTCTTCCACGACTACGGCCCGCACGGGATCGTGCACATCCACCTCGGGCTCTACGGCACCTTCGGCGAATCCCCGCTGCCCGCGCCCGAGCCGGTGGGCCAGGTCCGGCTACGGCTGGCCGGCCGGACACATTGGACGGACCTGCGCGGGCCCACCCGCTGTGAACTGCTCGCTCCCGAGCAGGCCGAGGCGATCCAGGCCCGGCTCGGCCCCGACCCGCTGCGCCGCGACGCGAAACCGGAGCAGGCCTGGGCGCGCATCTCGCGGTCCAAAACGTCGATCGCGGCCCTGCTGATGGACCAGGCGGTGCTGGCCGGGGTCGGCAACGTCTACCGCGCCGAGGTGCTGTTCCGCCACGGCGTCGCACCCTTGACGCCCGGCCGCGCACTGGACCGCGCGCTGTGGGACGACTTGTGGGCCGACCTGGTGACCCTGATGCGCGACGGCGTCCGCGTCGGCCGGATCGACACGGTCCGCCCGGAGCACCTGCCCGAGGCGATGGGCCGCGCGGCCCGGGTCGACCGCCACGGCGGCGAGGTCTACGTCTACCGCCGCGCGGGCGAGCCGTGCCTGGTGTGCGGGACGCCGGTCGCGAACTCGGAGCTGGTGGGCCGCAACCTCTACTGGTGCCCCACCTGCCAGCCCGCCTGACCCGCGCCCCAAGCGCCCCAATGTGGCATTGGGTGCGTTGAATAGGCACTGCGGCGCGAAGCGCCTCCGTTGAGGGCGGTGGTGGGGGCATGGGAGGAGCACCGAACGCCACATTGGGTGCGTTGAACGCACCGAACGCCACA
>NZ_JBFACT010000092.1:5899-27629 GCF_040640995.1 Amycolatopsis sp. NPDC021455
CATTGGGTGCGTTGGATGCACCGAACGCCACATTGGGTGCGTTGGATGCACCGAACGCCACATTGGGTGCGTTGGATGCACCGAACGCCACATTGGGTGCGTTGGATGCACCGAACGCCACATTGGGGCGCTTGAAGCCGGGCCTCAGAAGTCGAAGCCGCCCCCGTCGAAGCCCCCGCCGTCGAACCCGCCACCGTCGAACCCGCCGAAGTCGCCGCCGCCGAAGTCCTGGCCGCCGTCGAAGCCGCCGCCGTCGCCGCCGTCGCCGCCCCAGTCTCCGCCGTCGCCGCCCATGTCGCCGGACTCGAGCGCGTCCTGCTGGCCCGCGTCGTAGCCGGACTCCCAGGCCGAGGCGCTGGCGATGCCGCTCATGCCGGAGAACATCGCGCTGAACAGGAACATCGAGCCGAGGCCCCAAGCGCCGGCGACGAGCGCGGGCTTCCACCACGGCTCGCTGTACCAGCCCTGCGGGACCGGGCGGCCGGCGACGCGGCCGCCGGGGTAGTAGTACGGCGTGTCCTGGCCGGCCTCGGGGGAGGCGGCGTAGTGCTGCCCCTCGACGTCCACTTCGCGACGCTCGGTGACCTTGCCGGCACGCTCGCGCTCGGCCTCCTCCGGCAGCTGCGGGCCGGGGTCCATGCCCATCGCGGTGCGCGCCGCGCGGACGTAGTACAGGCCCTCGATGGCGGTCTCCTTGACCAGCCGGGCCTGCTCGATCGTGCGGGCCTGCTCGAGCTGGGAGCCGGCCGCGTTGTAGCGCTCGCTCGCGTCGGCCATCGCCTGCTGCGACGCGGTGTCCGTGCCGTTCAGGTTGAGCACCTGGCCGCCGAGCCGCTCGACGAGGCGCCGGGCGTCGGCCTTGGCGTCGTCGAGCTCACGCTGCCGGGCCGCGGCGCGCTGCCGCGAGAAGTAGAGACCGCCACCGACGATCACGACGACGAGCACGATCAGGAAGATCGCGGTGCCCATGGACAACTCCCAGGAAGTTCGCGGCTCGGTGACGGGAAGTCACCTCTGATTCGGACAACGCGGACGCTACGCGGTGGGTTCCCGGCGGGTGATCGGGCCCACCGGAAGACCTGGCCGAAGAAACTAGAACACGTTATAGTTCGGCCATGAAGTTCACCCTGTCGATCGCGATGAACCCCCTCGATCAGCTGGGCGAGCTCGCCCGGGCCGCCGAAGAGGCCGGCTTCGCCTCCATCGCCCTGCCCGACTCGCTCTTCTACGCCGAGACGGTGGACACGGACTACCCGTACACGCCCGACGGCAGCCGGTTCTGGACCGCGGAGACGCCCTGGGTGGACCCGCTCGTCGCGACCGCGGCGATGGGCGCGGTCACCAGCCGGATCCGCTTCTACACGTCGGTGCTCAAGCTGGGCTCGCGCAACCCGGTGCTGCTGGCGCGTCAGGTCGGCTCGGCCGCGGCGCTGACCGGCGGCCGGTTCGGCCTCGGGCTCGGCGTCGGCTGGCTGCCGCAGGAGTTCGAGTACTGCGGCGTGCCGTTCGAGCGGCGCGGCAAGCGCGTCGACGAGGCGATCGAGGTGCTGCGGCTGATCCTCGGCGGCGGCATGGTCGAGTACCACGGCGAGTTCTACGACTTCGACAAGATCCAGATGAGCCCGGCGCCGCCGTCGCGGGTGCCGTTCTACATCGGCGGCCACACCGAAGTCGCGCTGAAGCGCGCCGCGCGGGTGGCCGACGGCTGGTCGTCGGCGATGATGAAGCTCGAGGACCTGCGTTCCACCATCGCCCGGATCAAGGAGCTGCTCGCCGAGCGGGGCCGCGCCGGCGACCCGTTCGAGTACCAGGCGGTCTGCATCGACGCCTTCGGTCTCGACGGCTACCGCGCGCAGGCCGAGGCCGGTGTCACGGACGTCATCACCATGCCGTGGGTGTTCGACGGCATCGGGTTCGACGCGCCGGTCGGGCCGAAGCTGGACGCGATCCGCAAGTTCGGGGCCGAAATCATCGCCAAGTTCGAGGAGTGACTCCGATGGGCGTGCAGGTCAGCTGGGACACCGAAAAGGAGCAGCCGCCGGCGCGGCGCGCGGCGTTCGCGTCGATGACCATGGTGACGGCGGGGGACAAAGAGGGCTGGCTGGCGCTCTTCGCGCCCGACGCCGTCGTCGAAGACCCGGTCGGGCCGTCGTTCTTCGACGAAGAGGGCAAGGGGCACCACGGCCGCGACGGCATCGGCGCGTTCTGGGACAAGACGATCGCCAACGTCGAGCGTTTCGAATTCACCATCCGCGACTCGCACGCGGGTGGCGACGAGGTCGCCAACGTCGGCACGATCACGACGTTCCTGCCCGGCGGCTACCGCGTCGACACCGACGGGGTGTTCGTCTACCGCGTCGGCGAGGACGGGCTGATCAGGTCGGTGCGGGCGTTCTGGGAGACCGAGCGTGCGATGGCCACGGCGCGCCAGGTGACGGAATGACGTCCCGGCCAGCGGAACCCCAGTTTCATATCTGATACATGATCTCTTGACTCCCGGTTAGGCAGGATTCTTTACTAACGGAGGTTGCCCACCTACCTCCGGGAGCACGCATGTCCTCACTCCGGCGCATCGCGATCGCGGCCGCCGCGTTCGCGATCGCGGCCAGCGGTCTCGTCCTGGGCTCACCCACGGCGTCAGCCCTCGAAAACGGTCTGCTGCGCACGCCGCCGATGGGCTTCAACAACTGGAACTCCACGCAGTGCAAGGCCGACTTCAACGAGGCGATGATCAAGGGCATCGCCGACATCTTCGTGAGCAAGGGCCTCAAGGACGCCGGCTACACCTACGTCAACATCGACGACTGCTGGGCGCTGCCGTCGCGCAACTCGGCGGGCAACCTCGTGCCCGACCCGGCGCGCTTTCCCAACGGCATCAAGGCACTCGCCGACTACGTGCACGCCAAGGGGCTGAAGTTCGGCATCTACACCAGTGCCGGCACGAAGACCTGCAACAAGGCGGGCTTCCCCGGCGCGCTGGACCACGAGCAGCAGGACGCGAACCTGTTCGCCTCCTGGGGGGTCGACTACCTGAAGTACGACAACTGCAACAACCAGGGTGTCGACGCGCAGCAGCGGTACAAGGCGATGCGGGACGCGCTGGCTAAGTCCGGCCGCGCCATCGCGTACTCGATCTGCGAGTGGGGTCAGAACAAGCCGTGGACCTGGGCCGCGCCGGTCGGCAACCTGTGGCGCACCACCGGCGACATCTCCGACAAGTGGTCGAGCATGATCGGCAAGGCGCAGACCAACCGCGGTCTCGCGCAGTACGCCGGCCCCGGGCACTGGAACGACCCGGACATGCTCGAGGTCGGCAACGGCGGGATGACCGCAGCGGAATATCGCACGCACTTCAGCCTCTGGGCGATGATGGCCGCGCCACTGCTGATCGGCAGCGACCTGCGGAAGGTCTCGGACGACGACTTCGCGATCCTCAAGAACACCGACGTCATCGCGCTCGACCAGGATCCGCTGGGCAAGCAGGCGACCGTCCTGAGCGCGAACGCCGGCCTGGTCGTCTACAGCAAGGTCCTGTCCAACGGCGACCGCGCGGTGGCGCTGTCCAACGAAACCGCCGCCACGGCGACGATCAGCACGACGGCGTCCGCGACCGGGATCGGCAGCGCGTCTTCGTACACGCTGAAAGACCTGTGGAGCAAGGCTGTGCGCAGCACTTCGGGGACGATCAGCGCGTCGGTACCCTCGCACGCGACCGTGCTGTACCGCGTGTCCCGGGCCGGCGGCGCGACCCGCTACGAAGCCGAATCCGCGTCCCTGTCGGCCGGTGGAACAGTGGATTCGAACCACGCGGGCTTCTCCGGCACCGGCTTCGCCAACGGCGCCAACGCCGTCGGCAGCTACGTCGAGTGGCAGGTGACCGGGCCGGCGTCGGCGCTGACGTTCGGCTACGCGAACGGCACGGCGGCGGCCCGCCCGGTGGACATCTCGGTCGACGGCACGGTGGTGGCGACCGGCGTGCCGTTCCCGGCGACCGGCGCCTGGACGACGTGGAGCACGGTGGCCAGGTCGTTGTCGTTGCCGGCGGGCTCGCACGCGGTCCGCGTGACCGCGACGACGGCCGACGGCCCGGCGAACCTCGACTACCTGGACGTGTCGCCGTGAATCAGCGCTTCCGGGAGTCGTAGGCCTCGCGGGCCGCTTCGACCCGGCCGAGGTTGGGCGACCAGTCGGCGAGGCTCGCGAACAGCGGGCCGAGGCTGCGGCCCAGCTCGCTGATCTCGTACTCGACGCGCGGCGGCACCTCGGCGTGGTAGGTGCGCACGACGAGGCCGTCGCGCTCCAGCTGCCGCAGCCGCTGGGTGAGCACCTTCGGCGTGATCGTGGCGATGCGGCGTTCCAGCTCGACGAACCGCTGCCGCCCGAACTCGTTGAGCGTCCACAGGATCGGCGTCGTCCAGCGGCTGAAGACGATGTCGACGACCGGGGCGATCGGACAGGCCAGCTCGGGTGTGGTCTCGGTCACTTTCGGGGCCTCCAGCCAATACTTTCCTCTAGGTACCTACTATACCGGCGAAGGTAGCGTCGTTCCCATGATCATGGTGATGGGAGCGACGGGAAACGTCGGACAGCCGCTGGTGCGAGCGTTGGCCGCGGCGGGGGAAGAAGTGACGGCGGTGTCCCGCCGGGTCACGGAAGTACCGGCGGGAGTCCTTGCCCGCCAAGGAGATCTGGCCGAACCTTCGACGCTGTCGTTCGAAGGCGTGTCGGCGGTGTTCCTGATGGTGCCGGGAGACTTCCGGGGACCGCTCGAGCCGGTGCTGGAGCGGGCACGCGCCGCCGGCGTCACGCGGGTGGTGCTGCTGTCGTCGCAGGGCGTCGGAACCGGACGGCACCCGGCGGTGTTCGAGGACGCGGTGCGGGCCTCGGGTCTGAAGTGGACGGTGCTGCGCCCGGCCGGCTTCGCGTCGAACGCCTTCCAGTGGGCGGAAAGCGTGCGCACCCGCCGGGAGGTCGCGGCGCCGTTCGCCGGCGTCGCGTTGCCGGTGATCGACCCGGAGGACATCGCCGCGGTGGCGGCGGCCGCGTTGCTCGACGCGGCGCACGAGGGCAAGACGTACGTGCTGACCGGCCCGGCTCCGGTGACGCCCCGCGACCAGGCGGCGGCCATCGGCGAAGCCGTCGGCGAGCCGGTGCGGTTCGTGGCGCAGACGCGGGAGGAAGCGCGGTCGGTGCTGCTGGGGTTCATGCCGCCGCACGTGGCGGACGCGACGCTGGACATCCTGGGCACGCCGACGCCCGAGGAACAGCGGGTGAGCCCGGACGTCGAGCGGGTTCTGGGTCGTCGGCCGAAGCCGTTCGCGGAGTGGGCGGCGCGGTTCGCGGGGACGTTCAAGTGACGGTCCTGGCCTACCGCGAGCAGGGCACCGGCGCGCCGGTGGTCTTCCTGCACGGCAACCCCACGTCGTCTTATCTGTGGCGCAACGTGCTGCCGTCCCTGCCGGGGCGCCGGCTCGCGCCGGACCTGATCGGCATGGGCGACTCGCCCAGGCCCGGCATCGAGTACACGTTCGAGGACCACGCGCGTTACCTGGACGAGTGGTTCGACGAGCTGTCGCTGGAGGACGTCGTCCTGGTCGGCCACGACTGGGGCGGCGCGCTGGCGGCGGACTGGGCGTCGCGGCACCCCTCGCGCGTCCGGGGGCTGGCGTTCACCGAAGCGGTCGTGAAGCCGATGACGTGGGAGGAGTTCCCGCCGGCGGGCGCGGAGGTGTTCCGCGCGATCAAGGCTTCCGGCGAGTCTCTCATCGGGGACTTCCTGTCGGCGCTCCCGCCGGAGTACGCGCGCATGTACCCGACTCCGGAATCGCGGATCCCGTTGCTGCGGTGGGCGCGTTCCTTGCCCCTGGGCGGCGAGCCGGCGCCGGTGGTGGCCCGGATCGAGGTGTTCGGCCGCTGGCTGGGTGCGACGCCGGAGGTCCCGAAGCTGCTGGTGACGTTCGAGCCGGGTCCCGACACGATGCTGACGCCGCCGATGGTGGAGTGGATGTCGGCGGCGTTCGCCTCGCTGAAGGTGGTGCACCACCCGGTGGTGGCGGGTCACCACACGCCGGAGGACCAGCCGGAGCTGCTCGCGGAGACGTTGTCGGCCTGGCTGCCCTGAGGTCGGCAATCGAGGACAACCGGCCGGCGGGACGCGCTCGTACCCTCGGTGTCGGCCGGTTTTCCTCCGAGGCAAGGACTCCGCATGGAAGAAGCACGGATGTGGGCCGGGGTGGAGCGCGCCCGGCTGCGCTTGGCGGACCTCCTCGAAGACCTGCCCACGCGGGACTGGGAGCGGCCGTCGTTGTGCGCGGGCTGGCGCATCCGCGACGTGGCGGCGCACTTGGCGGGCAACGCCCAGTTCGGCGCCGGGGACTGGTTCCGCGAGGCGCTCCGCGCACGGGGCAGGTTCAACCGCATGATCGGCGACTCGGCCCGGCGCCTGGCCACCGAGTCGCCGGGCTCACTGGTGGCCCAGTTGCGCGAGCACGCGGCCTCCCGCAAGGTGCCACCGGCTCCGGGAGCGGGCCCGGATTCGACGATCATGGACGTGCTGACGCACACGCAGGACATCGCGCTGGCGTTGGGCCGCGAGCCGGAGGTGCCCCCGGAGGACGCGGTGGCGGGCCTGGGCAGCCTGTGGAAGCTGCGGTTCCCGTTCAACCCGCGCAAGCGGCTGGCGGGCTTGCGCCTGGTCGCCTCGGACGCGGATTGGGCGGTCGGAGCGGGCCCGGAGGTGAGAGGACCGGCATCAGGTTTCCTGCTGCTCTTGACCAACCGCCCGGCGGCGTACGAGCGGTTGAGCGGCCCAGGCTTGGATTTGGCGCGCGCGAAGCAGGCGGCGTAGCGCAGGGGGCTACCGGTTGGCGCGGGTGCCACTCGGCTCATCGGACGCGTCCGAACCCGCAGGCGGCACGGCTTCCGAGACCGTCACCACCATCTTCCGAGGGTGTGCTCGTCGGACTTGATGCCTCCGATCTGAGTTCTGCCACCGTGAATGGCGTCGCGTAAATCCGCACCGGTGACGTCGGCATCAACGAGGTTCGCGAAGCTCAGCTGTGCGTTGTTCAGCAATGCGCCGTGGAGGTTGGAGTCCTTCAGATATGCGCCGCCGAGGTCGGCGTAGCCCAAGTCCGCGGCGTACAAGTAAGCGCCTGTGAATACCGTGCCGCGCAGTTTCGAACCACGCAGGTTCGCGCCGCTGAGGTATGCGAGTTGGAGGCATGCGCCACTGAGGTCGGGGAGCGCGGATTGGTCGTGTGTCACGTCTCGGCGCCCAAGAACGGTCACTGCGGCCTGGACGTCCGTGGAGATGCGATTGCACAGGTTCGGATGATCGGCCGGTGGTCCGCCGACAGGCTCGCCGAGCGCCGGTCCGCCGACGAAATTGCCCGGGTTCGGGCTGCTTGTTCGTACGAACGCGCTGAGAACTTCGATGATGGTGGGCTGATCGCGAGGTGAGTCGTGCGCCAGTCGTTCCAATGCGTAGATACCGCCGAGCCGGATCTGCAGGCGATCATCTCCCTTCTGGCCGAGCTGGTCAACGGCCTTTGTGTAGCGGTCGGTGTACTGCGCTTGAGCGGCCAGCGAGTTCTGAGCCTCGTTCTGTTCCTGCGTCGTTCTCAACGACAAAGCGGTGAACGCGAGAGCGCCGATGGCAGCCAAGGCCGTGGTCGCTTGGGTGACCGCCCCCAGTCTCGCTCCCCAACCACGGAACCACCGCGGCGCCGGCCGTCGGTTTGGTGGACGAAGGCCGACGTGTGCGTGCCTGCGGAGGCCGAGTCGCGGGTTGTGTCGAGACGGGTGCATGCAGTCGAGGTCGTTTCGAACGTCTCCATCGTGACAGTCGAGAAACAAACGCTGATGTCCGGCTCGTCGCTCTCGGTCGTCGTGCGTCTTACTCGAAGTAAGGTGTTGTGTCCTGCTGTTTCGCCCGGTGTGGAGGCGTTAGCCGTGGGCGACGCCCCGCGATCGGATGCTCAACGCCGCCGCAGCCCGACGTTGTCACCCCGACCGACGACTGCAGCGGCTCCTGGACGCCCCGAAGGCGTCGCCCGCTGATCCAGACGCCGAGCGACTGCTTGAGCTGCCGTGGTCGTCCACCCGGCGTATGACGCCTCGTATGAGACGCAAACTGAGACGGCGGGACTCCTGCGAACGTAGGAGTCCCGCCGTTTTCGCTGGTCAAGCGAACAACCGAAGTCGGGATGACAGGATTTGAACCTGCGACCCTCCGCTCCCAAAGCGGATGCGCTACCAAGCTGCGCCACATCCCGGCACCCGCCCGAGGGGGGTGTGTGATCAGCCTAGCGGGTCACGCTAAGCTAGCGATGCACCCGGGTCCTTCCGGGGGCACGCGGGTGTAGCTCAATGGTAGAGCCCTAGTCTTCCAAACTAGCTACGCGGGTTCGATTCCCGTCACCCGCTCCATCGAGGGATGCGGCGTCCGCCTCCAGGGACGCCGCTATCACGTCCAGCAGCTTGTCCGTGTCCACCGGCTTCGTGATGTAGTCGTCCGCGCCGCTGGCCAGCGTTCGTGCGCGGTCCTCTGCCGTTGCCTTGGCCGTGACCGCGATCACCGGGAGGTCCGCGTTGGCCGCCTCCGCTCGGATCGCCGCGATCGTGGCGTTTCCGTCCAGCTCCGGCATCATCACGTCCATCAGGACCAGTGCCGTGTCCTCGTTGCGCTCCAGGGCGCGGATGCCGTCGACGCCCGTCTCCGCGTAGATCACCTCCAGGCCCGCCTGCTCCAGGACCGCGGCCAGGGCGAACACATTCCTCAGGTCGTCGTCGACGATCAGGACCTTCTCGCCGTGGAAGCGCTTCGGGGCGACGTCCGGGGCCGCCACCACCACCGTGCTGGGGACCGGGGGCAGGCGAGGGGTCGACAACGCCGTCACGGGGTCGACCAGGTTGGCCGCCGCCACCGGGAGGTACAGCGTGAACGTCGAACCCACTCCGGGCTCGCTCACCACCCGCAGCTCGCCGCCCAGGAGCTCCGTCAGCTGCTGGCTGATGTTCAGCCCCAGGCCCGTTCCGCCGTACTTGCGGCTCGTCGTGCCGTCCGCCTGGCGGAACGCCTCGAAGATGACCGCCAGCTTCTCCTCCGGGATCCCTATCCCGGTGTCCTCGACGGCGAACGCGATGATGCCGGGCGCGTTCTTGAGACTCTCCTGCTCCACTTCGGCCGGGTCGGCGGCCCGGATGTGCAGCCGGACGCCGCCCTCGTCGGTGAACTTCGCCGCGTTCGACAGCAGGTTCCGCAGGATCTGCTGCAGGCGGTGCTCGTCCGTGTGGACGCTGCCCGGCACCGGCGGGTCGATGTGGACGGCGAACTCGAGGCCTTTGTCCGCGGTCAGCGGCCGGCACAGCGACTCGACGTAGTCCACCAGCTCCGGCAGCGTGATGTCGGACATCTGCATGTCCAGCCGGCCCGCTTCGACCTTGGCCAGGTCGAGGATGTCGTTGATCAGCTGCTGCAGGTCCGACCCGGCCGCGTAGATCGTCTTCGCGAACTGGATCTGCTTCTCCGTCAGGTTCCCTTCCGGGTTCTCCGACAGCAGTTTCGCCAGGATCAACGCGCTGTTCAGCGGCGTCCGCAGCTCGTGCGACATGTTCGCCATGAACTCGGTCTTGTACTGCGACGCCACCGTCAGCTGCCCGGCGCGCTCCTCCAGCTCCTGCCGCGCCTGCTCGATCTCGCTGTTCTTGACCTCGATGTCGCGGTTCTGCTGCGCCAGCAGCGCCGCCTTCTCGGCCAGCTCGGTGTTGGACCGCCGCAGCTCGCCCTGCTGGGCCTGCAGCTGCTCCGACCGCGCCCGCAGCTCCTGCGCCAGCCGCTGCGACTCCGTCAGCAGCGCTTCGGTCCGCGAGTTCGACAGGATCGTGTTCACGTTGACGCCGATCGTGTGCCGCAGTTGCTCCAGCAGGTCCTGGTGCACCGTGCTGAACTCGTTGACCGACGCCAGCTCCAGCACCCCGAGCACTTCGCCCTGGAACAGCACCGGCAGCACGATCAGGTTCACCGGCGCGGCCGAGCCGAGGCCCGACGAGATCAGCGCGTACTCCGGCGGCGCGTTGTGGACCAGGATCGTGCGCTGGTCGACGGCGGCCTGGCCGATCAGCGACTCGCCCATCGCGAACCGCAGCCCCGCGCGAGACTGCGCGAGCCCGTACGCCGCGATGCACTCCAGCACCGTGCCGTCGCGGTCGTCGTCGCGGGCCAGGAAGAACGCGCCCTGCTGGGCCCGGACCAGCGGCGCCAGCTCGGACAGGATCAGCGCCGCGACCGACGCCAGGTCGCGGTGCCCCTGCATCCGCCCCGACAGCTGCGCGAGGTTCGTCTTCAGCCAGTCCTGCTCGCGGTTGGTCCTCGTCGTCTCCTTGAGGTTCGCGATCATCTGGTTGATGTTGTCCTTGAGGTCGGCCAGCTCGCCGTTCGCCTCGACGGTGATGTGCCGGGTCAGGTCGCCCGCGGTCACCGCCGTCGCCACCTGGCCGATCGCGCGCACCTGGGTGGTCAGGTTCCCGGCCAGCCGGTTCACGCTCTCGGTGAGCCGCTGCCAGGTGCCGGACACGCCGTCGACCTCGGCCTGGCCGCCCAGCTTGCCCTCGGTGCCGACCTCGCGCGCCACCCGCGTGACCTCGGAGGCGAACGCCGAGAGCTGGTCGACCATCGTGTTCATCGTCGTCTTGAGTTCCAGGATCTCGCCGCGGGCGTCGACGTCGATCTTCTTGGTCAGGTCGCCCTTCGCGACCGCCGTCGTGACCTGCGAGATGTTGCGCACCTGGCTGGTCAGGTTGTGCGCCATGAAGTTGACGTTCTCGGTCAGGTCCTTCCAGGTCCCGGCGACACCGGGGACACGGGCCTGGCCGCCGAGGATGCCTTCGGTGCCGACTTCGCGGGCGACGCGGGTGACCTCGTCGGCGAACGCGCGCAGCGTCTCGACCATCCCGTTCAGCGTCTCGGCCAGCGCCGCGACCTCGCCCTGGGCCTCGATCCGGATCTTCTTCGACAGGTCGCCGTTGGCCACCGCGCTCGCCACCGTGGCGATGTTGCGCACCTGGTCGGTCAGGTTGTCGGCCATGACGTTGACGTTGTCGGTCAGGTCCTTCCACGTGCCCGCGACGCCGCGGACGCGCGCCTGGCCGCCGAGGATGCCTTCGGTGCCGACTTCGCGGGCGACGCGGGTGACCTCGTCGGCGAACGCGGACAGCTGGTCGACCATCGTGTTCAGCGTGGTCTTGAGCTCGAGGATCTCGCCGCGGGCGTCGACGGTGATCTTCTGTGTCAGGTCGCCCTTCGCGACCGCCGCCGTCACCGTGGCGATGTTCCGGACCTGGTCGGTCAGGTTGTTCGCCATGGAGTTGACGTTGTCGGTGAGGTCCTTCCAGGTCCCGGCCACGCCCGGCACGGCCGCCTGGCCGCCGAGCTTGCCTTCGGTGCCGACCTCGCGCGCCACTCGGGTGACTTCGTCCGCGAACGCGGACAGCTGGTCCACCATCGTGTTCAGCGTGGTCTTGAGTTCCAGGATCTCGCCCCGGGCGTCCACCGCGATCTTCTGCGTCAGGTCGCCGCGCGCGACGGCCGTCGCGACCTGGGCGATGTTGCGCACCTGAGTCGTCAGGTTGTTCGCCATGAAGTTCACGGACCCGGTGAGGTCGCGCCAGGTGCCGGCGACGCCCGGGACCTGCGCCTGGCCACCCAGCTGACCCTCGGTGCCGACCTCGCGGGCCACGCGGGTGACTTCGTCGGCGAACGCGGACAGCTGGTCGACCATCGTGTTCATGGTCGTCTTGAGCTCGAAGAACTCGCCGCGGGCGTCGACGGTGATCTTCTGGGTCAGGTCGCCCTTCGCCACGGCCGTGGTGACGTGCGAGATGTTGCGGACCTGGTCGGTCAGGTTGTCGGCCATCTGGTTGACCGAGTCGGTGAGGCTGCGCCACGTCCCGGCCGCGCCGGGCACCTCGGCCTGCCCGCCCAGCTTGCCCTCGCTGCCGACCTCGCGCGCCACCCGGGTGACTTCGCCGGCGAACGCCGAGAGCTGGTCGACCATCGTGTTCAGGGTGTTCTTCAGCTGCAGGATCTCGCCGCGGGCGTCGACGTCGATCTTCTTCGTCAGGTCGCCGCTGGCCACCGCGGTCGCCACCTGCGAGATCCCGCGGACCTGGTCGGTCAGGTTGTCGGCCATCAGGTTGACCGAGTCGGTGAGGTCGCGCCACGTCCCGGCGACGCCCGGCACCTGCGCCTGGCCGCCGAGCTTGCCGTCCGAGCCGACCTCGCGCGAGACGCGGGTGACCTCGTCGGCGAACGCCGAGAGCTGGTCGACCATCGTGTTGATGGTGTTCTTCAGCTCGAGGATCTCGCCGCGGGCGTCGACGTTGATCTTCTGGGTCAGGTCGCCGCGCGCGACGGCCGTGGTGACCTGCGCGATGTTGCGGACCTGCTCGGTGAGGTTGTCGGCCATGAAGTTGACCGAGTCGGTCAGGTCGCGCCACGTGCCCGACACGCCCGGGACGACCGCCTGGCCGCCGAGACGTCCCTCACCCGCGATTTCCCGGGAGAGCCTCGTCACTTCGGCGGCGAACCGCGAAAGCTGCGAGATGAGCCCGTTGACCGTCTTCGCCAGGGTGGCGTACGCGCCCTGCAGCGGGCGGCCGTCGAGGGTGAGGGTCATCGGCTGGGACAGGTCGCCGTCGGCGACGGCGCCGAGCACCCGGTCCAGCTCGATCGCCGGCCGGGTGAGGTCCTCGACCAGGCCGTTCACGCAGTCGACGGCGGTGGTCCAGCCGCCGGGGCCGACCTGGCCCTCGAGCCGCTCGCTGAGCCGCCCTTCCTGCCCGACCGCCCCGCGCACCCGCAGCAGCTCGCTGACCAGCCGCTGGTTGCGTTCGGCGATGTCGTTGAACGCGACCGCGAGCTGCGCCGAGATGCCGTCGCCGTGCGGGACGAGCCGCCGGCGGAAGTTGCCGTCCCCGAGATCCCGCACCGCGACGAGCAGCCGCTCCAGCGCGGCCGCTTCGCTCTGGGATTCCGTTGTCATGTGTGCCGACCCTCTCCACCACGCGTGCGCCAGCCATGGTCGTCGACCCAGCGTGCCATGCTTCGCCCTACACTTCGAGCCAGTCCGCCCGCTCACGCGGTAGCCGTACGACAGCAGTCCGGAGGCAGGAGGTCCGTGCATGGTGTCACGACCGGCCCCGGCGTCGGCGGCCCTGCCGCCGATGACGAGTGACGGCGGGCCGCCGGGCATCGATGCCTTCACCCGGGCGGCCCTCGAAGACGTGCGCGACGCGGTGTTCCTGCAGGACACCGAGGGCGCGGTGCGCTGGGCGAACCCGGCGGCGCGGGCACTGGCCGGAGACGCCGCGCCGCGCTTGCACACCCTCTCCGAGACCTCCGGCCACGTCGAGGTGGCCGGGCACCGACGTCCGGCTCGGATCCGCGCCCTGCCCGGCGGCTGGCACGCCTGGACGGTCCCGGCCGAGGAGGTCCCGCAGCGGCACGTGGGCGACTTCCTGGCCGAGGCCGGTCCCCGGCTGGCGGCCGCGCGCGGGCGGCACGGCACCGCTCGTGTGATCGCCGAGCTGGCCGCGTCGGCGCTGGCCGAGACCGTTTTCGTGCTGCTGCCGACCACCCGCGGCCGGTGGGAGTGGTGGAGCTGCGAACGTCCCGCCGCGCAGGGCCACGGCCGGATCCGGCGGGTCCCGCCGCAGGTCGCGCCGGTGCTGGCGGCGACGTTCGGCGCCACCGGGCGGCCGCAGTTCGCCCCGGTGCCCCCGGCCGAGGTCGCCACGCTGCCGCCGGTCGTCGCCGACCGGTTCGCCGGCCACGCCGACGTCTCGGTCGTCTCGCTCGGCCCGAACGCCGGTGCCGGGGTCACCGGTGCCCTGCTGCTGGGCCGCCGCGCCGACGCCGAGTTCGGCGCCGAGCAGCCCCGCGCGGTCGTCGAGTTCGCCAGGGCGGCCGGGACGGCCCTGGCCAACGCCCAGCGCTACGCCCGCCAGGAAGAGGCGACCCGCGGCCTGGAGAGCACGCTGCGTCCGGCCGACCCGCCGGAGCTGGACGGCGCCCGCTTCGAGACCTGGTACGAGCCGGCGGGGGGCGTGCTCGCGGTCGGCGGGGACTTCTTCGACGTCCTCGCCCACGACGACGGCAGCGCGTTCCTGGTGCTCGGCGACATCTGCGGCAAGGGGCCCGAGGCCGCCGCGCTGACCGGCCGGGTCCGGCACGCCCTGACCGCGCTCGCCATGGTCGAACGCGACGGCCGCACGCTGCTGCGGCTGCTCAACGAGCTGCTCATCGCCGGCGGCAGCAGCCGGTTCGCCACCCTCGTGCTCGGCACGGCCCGCCCGGCGGACGGGGGAGTCGGGCTGACGCTGGCCTCCGGCGGGCACCCGGCGCCGCTGATCGTCCGCCGGTCCGGCGTGGTCGAGGAGGTCACGGTCCCGGGCACGCTGGTCGGCATTTCGCCGCAGGCCCGGTTCGCCGAGGCGGAGGTGCGGCTCGAGCGCGGCGACGTCTGCCTGCTCTACACCGACGGCATCACCGAAGCCCGCAACCGCCACGACCAGACGGAACTCTTCGGTGACGACCGGCTGCGCTCCGTGCTCGCGGCCGCGGCGGGCGAGCCGGCCCGCGAGGTCGTGCGGCGGCTGCGCCAGGCCGTGCGCGACTGGCTCGGCAGCTCCGCACACGACGACATCGCCGTGCTCGCCGTGGAATGCGCGGACTGATTCCACTGTCCTTTATGGACTTGGTTTGACCGCTCGGACAGGGGGTAACTCCCTCGTGCAATCGGTTTTCCGACGGAGGAGCCCCATGGCGAACGCACTGCAAGGACGCCGGGTCGCGATCCTGGCCGCGGACGGCGTCGAACAAGTCGAGCTGGAAAAGCCGCGCCAGGCCGTCCTCGACGAGGGCGCGACGGTCGAGCTGGTGTCGCTCGACACCGGTGAGATCCAGGCGATGAACGGCGACATCGACAAGGGCGACCGGTTCCCGGTGGACCGGAAGGTCGCCGACGTCGAGGTCGGCGACTTCGACGCCCTGCTGCTGCCCGGCGGCACGATGAACCCCGACAACCTGCGCACGGACCCCGCCGCGGTCAAGTTCGCCGGCGACTTCGTGCGGGCCGGCAAGCCGGTCGGGGTGATCTGCCACGGTCCATGGACGCTCGTCGAGGCGGATGTCGTGCGTGGCCGCACGCTGACGTCGTACCCGAGCATCCGGACCGACATCCGTAACGCCGGCGGCACGGTGGTCGACGAAGAGGTCGTAGTGGACAACGGACTGGTCTCCAGCCGTAACCCGGACGACCTGCCGGCCTTCTGCCGGACGGTGGTGCGGGAGTTCGCGGGCTGATCTGCGGTCCTTAGTGGACATTCACCCGTTCGTGCCTTAAGTCCCGCTTAAATCTGTTGGCTTTCGGCACCCCGGCGGAGGACGCTGAAGGTGTGACGAGGACCGCCCGTGGAGAGGAGGTGGACGCGATGACTGTGCACGCAAGGCGCTACGGCCGCTGGTGCCGTGAACACTTCGACGCGATCGCCGCCGAGGGCGTTCCCGCACCCCGCGGCGCCGAGCCCGCCGACCAGGCCCTGCCCGAACCCGAGCCGGAGCCGGTCAAACCGGTCGCCGAACAGCCGCAACGCTCATGACCACGAAGAAGGCCTCCCCGGCACCGTGCCGGGGAGGCCTTCTTCGTGCCGTCAGCGGTAGCTGCGCCGGTACCAGACCCGCCGGGGGCCGGGCACGCCGATGCGGGTGATGACGTCGGTCAGGATGGCGCCGATGACGAGCCAGATAACGGCGGCGAGGCCGTCGTTGAGGAACGTCCGCAGCCCCTCCGAGTCCGGCGTGAAGAGGTTGCGCAGGCCGAGCGACACGCCCGCCGACCACTCCGAGATCAGATGCGCGAACCCGTTCGCCGAGTTCGCCGAACCCAGGACCAGCACGATGTGCACGGCCAGGACCAGCGCGAACACCGCGCAGACGAGGTGGATGAGGGCGTTGATCGTGCGCACGACCCGGATGCGCGGGTGGGTGCGCTCCACGATCTCTTCGGCCGGTGCGGGCTCGTACGGCGATCCGTACGGCTCCGGGGGCGGGGGATACGGCATCGTCGGCGTCCTTTCGACTGTCCGATGTGGACGTACCTGGCGAGCGGGAACGACATTGGGGAGTACCCGTCACCCGGGTGAGCGAACCACTCACTCCGCAAACTTCCCTATTAAGTGGCTGAAAGGGTAGTTTGGGGAACGTGACGCACGACGTCTTCTCCGCCGAACAGGTCGCCGCGAAGCTGGGCCTGCACGTCCGGACGGTCCGGAACTACGTGCGGGACGGGCGGCTGAAGGCGGTCCGGATCGGCAAGCAGTACCGGATCACGGCCGAGGACCTGGCGGCCTTCACCGGGCTGCCGGTCCCGGAGCGGGCCGCTTCCGCCGAGCTTTCGGCGGTCACCGAGATCGCCGGCGTCGACCGGGCGGCGGCCGACCGGATCGCGACCATGGTGGTGGCCTCGGCGAACGGCGCCCGAGGGCTCCTGCGCGTCGAGACCATCCACGACGCGGAGCGGTCCACCGTGAAGATCATCGTGCTGGGCGATCTCGCCGCCGGCGCCGACCTGCTGCGCCGGGTCGCCTCGGTCACGGAGAACCCGGCCTGACGGCGATCCACCGGGCGGCGGCCGAACTTCACGACACGCTGCTGGACCGCCGGCAGTGCGACGCACGCTGGAGACCTGCTTCACCGTGGTGTCCGGGCCGCCGGTCGGCGCGTGGCTCGTGGCCGAGCCTCGACGCCCGGCCGGCCGCGGGCCGCTGAGCCGCGCGGCGGAACCTCGCGCGGGGCGGGCAACCCCGTTCCGCGCGGCACGTCCCCGTGATCATGAGAGCCGCGCTGCTGGTGTCCGTCTTCGCCCTCCTCGCCGCATTCGCGTCGCCCGCGACGGCCGGGACCGTGGTCCCGCCCGGCTTCCGGCCCGCGTCGACCAGCTGGACCGGTCCGGACACCGGGTACGTCCTCGGGTACTCGCCGTGCGAGAAGTCGTGGTGCCCGGCGCTGCTGGGCACCACCGACGCCGGACGGCACTGGCGGCGGCTGGGCGCGCCGCCGATGCCGTTGCCGGACAACCACAACCACGTGGCGCTGAGGGTCTTCGGCGGCGGCGTCGCGTATGTCAGCGACGGCGTCCACGTGCGCACGACCCGCGACGGCGGCGCGAGCTGGCAGCCGGTCGCCCTGGTCGACGCGCGGGAGCCGTACTACCTCTCGAAGATCACCGAAACCGGCGGCCGCGTCTTCGCCATGCTGACCATCTACGGCGAAGGCCGCGGCTCGACCCGGCTGTACGGGGGGATGGCCGGCTCGCCCGTGCTGGTCCCGGTGCCCGGGTTCGCGGTCACCGGCGGCCTCACCTACGGCGACCTGGCCGTCGGTGGCGGCCTGCAGGTCGCGCTCGGCGCGAACTACGGCACCGAGCAGTACTGGACCTCCCGTGACGGCGTCCGCTTCACGCCGGCCGATCCGCCGTGCCCCGAAGGGACGGTCGCGTCGCTCGCCGGCATCCGCGAACGGCAGGTCGTGGCGTTGTGCAGCAGCGGTCCCGGCTCACCGCAGCCCGGTTCGACCGAACGGCGGCTGCGACACGCGCCGCGGCTCGGCGGGGTGTTCAGCGGGAGTGACGCGGCGCCGTTCGCCGGCATCAACCAGGGTTTCGACGCCGCCACGCCGTCGTCCGCGACGGTCGCGGCCGTGGGCGGCGGCGTCGGATTCCTCCACCACACCGCCGACGGCGGGCACACGTGGACGACGACCGAGCTGTCCGATCGCGGCTTCGCCCTGACCGATCTCGACTTCCCCGGGGCCCGCGTCGGAGTGGTCGTCGACGGCCAGCCGGACGCCTCCGGCGGCTCCGCCGTGTACCGGACCACGAACGGGGGACACAGCTGGGGTGAACTCCGATTTGGGTAGTAATCCCTGGCAGGCAAGGCCCTTGTGCCTGGTTCACTTGATGAACCCCATGTCGTAGTCTGAGCACTGTCCGTCGCCGGACACGGTGAGCGAACCCGGGCAGGGGTGTCGTCCGCCACGCGCAGAGTGGGAGAACAGCCGATGACGCCTGGCGACCTGCGGTCCGGAACCGAAGGGGGCGCGGCCTCCCTCGATTTCAGCAAGGCGAGCCTGGCCCGGTTGTCCGACGCGCTCCTCGGCGGGCACGACCACTACGAGGTCGACCGCGAAGCGATGCGGCGGCTGCTGGCGATCGCGCCGGGCGCCCGCGCGATGGCGAAGGAGCACCGCGACTGGCTGGTGCGCGCGGTGCGGTTCCTCGCCGGCAAGCGCGGCATCGACCAGTTCCTCGACCTCGGTTCCGGCATGCCGACCGCGGAAAACACCCACGAGGTGGCGCAGCGGTACAACCCGGACGCGCAGGTGGTGTACGTCGACAACGACCCGGTCGTGCAGGTGCACGGCCGCGCCCTGCTCGAAGAGAACTACCTGACCCACGTGACGGGCGCCGACCTGACGAAGCCGGCCGAAACCCTGGCCGACGACGTCGTCAAGGAGTACCTCGACTTCCGGCGGCCGGTGGCGCTGATCCTGACGTCGATCGTCCACCACATCGACGACTACGAGCGGGCGAGGAGGATCGTCTCGGCGTACGTCGACGCGCTCGCGCCCGGGTCGTTCCTGCTGCTCACACACCACTTCGACCCGGAAGAGGACTCCCCCCGCCAGGAGCTGGCGCGGCTGCTGGAGACCAGTTTCCAGGGCACCGGGCTGGGCAGCGTCCACCGCACGCGCGAGCAGATCGCGGCGTTCTTCGAAGGCACCGAACTGCTGCGGCCCGGCCTGGTCTACCTGCACGAATGGTGGCCCGACGGCCCTCGCCTGCACCCCCTGAGCGAGCTGAACTTCCTCACCCTGGGCGGAGTCGCCCGCAAGCCGTGACGCCCGCCCCGGCACGGGCCGGGACGGGCGCGGCGGTCAGCCGGCGTTGAAGGTGTCCGGGTCCGGGCCGGTGCGCTCGCCGCGGTCCAGCGGCGTCAGCGACTCCATCTCCTCCTCCGTGAGGGTGAACCCGAACAGGTCGAAGTTCTCCTCGATCCGGGACGGCGTCACCGACTTCGGAATGACGACGTTGCCCAGCTGCAGGTGCCAGCGCAGCACGATCTGCGCGGGCGTGCGGCTGTGCTTCACCGCCAGCTCCGCGATCACCGGGTCGCCGAGCAGGCTGCCGCCCTTGGCGAGCGGGCTCCAGGCCTCCGTCGCGATGCCGTGCTTCGCGTCGAACTCGCGGAGCTCCCGCTGCTGCAGGTACGGGTGCAGTTCGACCTGGTTGACCGCCGGGGCGACGTCTGCGGCGTCCAGCAGGCGCTCGAGGTGCGCGGGCTGGAAGTTGGACACGCCGATCGCGCGGACCCGCCCGTCCTTGTGGAGCTTCTCGAACGCCTTCCAGGTGTCGAGGTACTTGTCGCGCGCCGGGGTCGGCCAGTGGATCAGGTAGAGGTCCAGCTGCTCCAGGCCGAGCTTTGCCATGCTCTCGTCGAACGCCTTGAGCGTCGAGTCGTAGCCCTGGGCGGAGTTCCACAGCTTGGTGGTGACGAACAGCTCGTCGCGGGCGATGCCGGACTCGGCGATGGCCTGGCCGACGCCCTTCTCGTTGCCGTAGACGGCGGCGGTGTCGATGCTGCGGTAGCCCGCTTCGAGGGCGGCCTTCACGGCGGTGGCGGTCTCGTCGTCCGGGACCTGGAACACGCCGTAGCCGAGTTGCGGCATCCGCACGCCGTTGTTCAGTTCGATGACGGGCACGCTGGTCACGAGGGTTCCTTTCGGTGGGTGGTTCATCGGGCGAGTACCCGCTCCCCGGTCACGAAACTAGCCGGAGTCCCGCGGTCGAGCAGTCCGGAGACGAGCGCCACGGCGAGGCCTGCCGCGGCCAGCCCGGCGCCGATCCAGCTGGGCGCGGTGTAGCCGAGGCCGGCGTCGACGGCCTGGCCGCCGAGCCACGCGCCACCGGCGTTGCCGAGGTTGAACGCGGCGATGTTCGCCGCCGACGCCAGCGCCGGGGCGCCCTCGGCCTTGGCCATCACGCGGGCCTGCAGCGGCGGCACGGTGGCGAAGCCCGCGGCGCCGAACAGCGCGATCGTGATCGCCGCCGGCACCTTCGCGTGCGCGGTGAACACGAACGCCACCAGGACCAGCGCCAGCGCGGCGAGGATGACGTACAGGCTGGGCATCAGCATGCGGTCCGCGGCCTTGCCGCCGAGCAGGTTGCCGGCGAACAGGCTGGCGCCGAAGAGCACGAGCAGCCAGGTGACGGCGCCGGACGAGAACCCGGCGACCTGCGTCATCATCGGCGCGATGTAGGTGAACGACGCGAACACCCCGCCGAAGCCGAGCGCGGTCATCGCCAGCGCGAGCCACACCTGCGGGCGGCGGAACACGGCGAGTTCGCCGCGCAGGCCGGCGTCCGGGGCCGGTTCCTGGTGCGGCACGAGCGCGAGGATGCCGAGGGCGCCGGCCACACCGAGCGCGCTGACCACCCAGAACGTCGAGCGCCAGCCGAAGGCCTGACCGAGCGCGGTGCCGGCGGGCACGCCCAGGACGTTGGCCACGGTCAGCCCGGTGAACATCAAGGCGATGGCACTGGCCTGCCTGGCCGGGGCGACCAGCGACGCGGCGACGACCGAGCCGACGCCGAAGAACGCGCCGTGGCTCAGCGCCGCGACGACCCGGCCGGTCATGAGCAGGCCGTAGCTCGGCGCGAGGGCCGAGAGCACGTTGCCCGCGATGAACAGGCCCATGAGGGCGACGAGCACGGTCTTGCGCGGCACCCGCGAGGCGAGGGCGGTGAGCAAGGGAGCGCCGACGACGACGCCGAGCGCGTAGCCGGAGATGAGCAGGCCTGCGGACGGGATCGAGACGCCGAAGCCGGCCGCGACCTCGGGCAGCAGGCCCATGATCACGAACTCCGTGGTGCCGATCCCGAAAGCGCTGATCGCCAGTGCGAGCAGGGCGGCGGGCATGGACTTCCTTCTTCCGCGAGTAGAGTGGTCAGTGGCGCGAGCAACTACGAGCGTCCGAGATAGTTGCACACGCCTGATATTGCACACGCTTGATGGTGTGGGGTGCAAGCCGGGGAGAGGTGAACCGTGTCACTGGACGACGACGCCGTCGAAGCCCGCGCGCAGGGCTGGCGCACGCTGGCCGCGCTGCACGCGCGGATCGAGGACCGGCTGCAGCGCGCGCTCGAGCGCGACCACGAGCTGTCGGTGAGCGAGTACGCGGTGCTGGACGTCCTGGGCCGCCAGGACGGCTTCCACCTGCGGATGAACCAGCTCGCCAACGCGGTGGTGCTCAGCCAGTCGGCGACGACGCGGCTGGTCACGCGGCTGGAAGGCCGCGGGCTGCTGGCCCGCTACCTCTGCGCGGACGACCGCCGCGGCATCTACACGGAGGTGACGCCGGCGGGCCGGGCCCTGCTGACGGCGGCGCGTCCCACGCACGACACGGCCCTGGCGGCGGCGCTGGCCGACGCGGAGACGGTCCCGGAACTGGCGCCGTTGGTCGCCGCGCTCGGCACGCTCACCTTCCACTCCGCCTGACCCCGGCCCAAAGCGCCCCAATGTGGCATTGGGTGCGTTGAACGCACCCAATGTGGCGTTGGGGGGGGGGGGGGCCCCCCACCCCCCCAAGGGGGGGGAGCCCCGCCCCCGCCCC
>NZ_JBFACT010000093.1:0-27520 GCF_040640995.1 Amycolatopsis sp. NPDC021455
TGCCGCGACGAGCCGGCCCCAAGCGCCCCAATGTGGCGTTGGTTGCGTCCAACGCACCGAACGCCACATTGGGTGCGTTGGACGCACCGAACGCCACATTGGGGCGCTTTGGTGGGCCGCGGGTGACGGACCTCGGACGCGCGAGCCGAGCCGGGCGCGCGCGAGCCGAGCCGGGCGTGCGAGCCGAGCTGAGGCGGCGGCGTCCGGGTTCGTCCGGGATTGCTGCCCGGCGCCGCCCGTGACCGCGATGCTCGCAGCCGGTGCGGGATCGCGGAAACGCTTCCCGCTCCTTGGACACATCCACGTCGAAGGGAGAAATCATGGGGCGCCTGATCGACCGCGTGCTCAACCGGATCGTGCCCACCGCCAAGGCCTCCGCCTGCAGTGGCCAGTACTTCTGCAACGCCGCGGGCCACCCCGGCTACTGGTACCGCTTCTGCTGCCCGCAGGACGGCTGCGAGTGGACCAAGATCCGCAGCAGCTGCTGATCCGCTCCGGTGAGCGTGCCGGGTGGTGTCCGCCGCCTTCCCCGCGGACACCACCCGGTATGGAGGGAGTGACATGGAGTACGTGCGCGCCGCCGCCGCGGCGGTGATCGCCGTGGTCTTCGCCGCCTCGTCGTTCTCGAAGCTGCGGGACTTCCGCGGGTTCGCCCGGTCGGTTCCCGTGCTGGTGCCCATGCCCGTGGCCTGGGTCCCCGGGGTGTCGGTGGCCGTCGTGGTCACCGAACTGGCTTCCGCCGTCCTCGTGCTGGTCACCGCGGTGGCCGGCTTCGTCCTCGCCACGGGGTTGCTGCTGGCCTTCACCGCCGCGATCGCCGCTTCGCTGCGACGCGGGCTGCGGACGCCGTGCCGCTGCTTCGGCGCGACCGAAACCCCGGTCGGGCCGCGTCACCTGGTCCGCAACGCCGTGCTGATCTGCTTCGCCGTCCTCGGTGCGCTCGCGCCGGAGCACCTGCCGCCCGTCGCCGGGGCCGCCGTCGCCTTCGCGGCCGGGGTGGTGGTGGCCGTGCTCGTCATCGCCGTGGACGACATCGCCGTCGTGTTCGCAAGGAGTTCCTGATGCCTTTCGTCGTCGCCGCCCTGGTGCTGCTCGGCCTGTTGTGCCTGCTGAACCTGCTCCTGACCGTCGGGATCCTGCGCCGGATGCGGGCCCGGACGGCGTCCGGGACGCCGTTCGCGCTGCGCCCCGGTTCGGCCGTCGGCGAGTTCGCCGTCACCACGACCGACGGCGAGCCGCTCACCCTCGCCTCCTTGAACGGCACAGTGGCGTTCTTCTCCGCCGACTGCGCTGCCTGCCACGAAACCCTGCCGGACTTCCTCGCCTACGCCCGCGCGCAGGGCCGTGGCAACGTCTTCGCCGTCTTCGGTGGCGACGAGCCGGACACCGTGCGCGCGCTCGCCGAGGTCGCCCACGTGGTGACGGCGGACCTCGACGGCGGCCCGGTCGCCGCCGCGTTCCGCAACACCTGGACGCCCGCGCTGTACGTGGTCGCCGACGGCCGGGTGGCCGCGACCGCCGGCCGGGTGCACGAACTCCCCGTACCCGCCGGGCGGTGACGGTGGCGGAAACGCGGATCGGCGCGGACCAGGTGCGGGCGGCGGCCGGGGCCGCCGCCCGGCTGCTGTGGCGGTCCGGCCCGGCACGGCTGGCGGCCCTCCTGGTGATGACCGCGGCCGCGGCCACCGCGCCGATCGCCACCGCCTGGCTGACCAAGCTCGTCCTCGACCGGCTCGTCGAGCGCACCGGCGCGGTCGGCGGCCTCGCCGCGGCGCTGGTGCTCACCGGGCTCGCCGTCGCCGCGCTGCCCGTGGTCGCCCACTACGTCCGCGCGCAGATCGGCCGCGCGGCGAGCACGGTCGCCACCGACCGGCTGTTCGCCGCGCTGGGCCGGCAGATCGGGTTGCGCACCTTCGAGAACCCCGCCTACCAGGACCGGCTGCGGCTGGCCCAGGAGAGCTGCGGCCGGATGCCGGAGATCGTCGACGGCGTCGGCGGTGTGCTCAGCGGGACGCTCTCGCTCGTCGGGTTCCTGGGCTCGCTGCTCCTGCTGAGCCCGGCGATGACCGGGGTCGTGCTGGCCGCCGCGGTCCCCGCGCTGCTCGCCGAGCTGCTGCTGGCCCGGCGCCGCGCCGCGGTGGAGTGGCGCATCGAACGCTTCACCCGGCGCGAGTTCTTCTACGGCCAGCTGCTCACCGGCATCCCCGCCGCGACCGAAATCCGGCTGTTCGGCATCGGGGCGTTCCTGCGCGCCCGGCTGATGGACGAGCGCCGCAGCGCCAACGAAGCCCAGCGCCGCATGGACGAACGCGAGCTGCAGACCATGGGCGGGCTGACGGCGCTGAGCGCGACCGTCGCCGGAGCGGGGCTCTGGTGGGCGATCACGTCGGCGCGTGACGGTTCGCTCAGCGCCGGTGACGTCTCGATGTTCGTGGCCGCCGTCGCCGGGGTGCAGGCCGCGCTCGGCACGCTCGCGTCGTCGATCGCCAACGGCCAGGCCCGGCTGCTGTCGTTCGCGCACTACGTCGCCGTGGTCCGCGCGGAACCCGATCTGCCGAGCCGGTCGGGGATCCCGGTCCCCGCGTTGCGCCAGGGGATCGAGCTGCGGGACGTGTGGTTCCGCTACAGCGACGAACACCCGTGGGTGCTGCGCGGGGTGGACCTCACCATCCCGCACGGCGCCGCGGTCGCGCTCGTCGGCCTGAACGGCGCGGGCAAGAGCACGCTCGTGAAGCTGCTGTGCCGCATGTACGACCCGACGCGCGGGCGGATCCTCTGGGACGGCGTGGACCTGCGCGACATCCCGCCCGCGTTGCTGCGCGAGCGGATCAGCGCCGTGTTCCAGGACCACATGAACTACGACATGACCGCGGCCGAGAACATCGGCCTCGGCGAGCTGTCGGCGATGGACGACCGGGACCGGCTGGTGGCCGCCGCGACCCGCGCGGGCGCGCACGACCGGATCGCCGCGCTGCCGAGCGGGTACGACACGCCGCTGACCCGGATCTTCGAAATCGGCACCGAGGACACGTCGACCGGTGTGGTGCTCTCCGGCGGTCAGTGGCAGCGCCTGGCGCTCGCCCGCTCGCTCGTCCGGGAGGGACGCGACCTGATGATCCTCGACGAACCGAGCTCCGGCCTCGACCCGGAGGCCGAACACGAGGTGCACGCACGCATCCGCGAGCACCGGCAGGGCCGCACGAGCCTGCTGATCTCCCACCGGCTGAGCGCGGTGCGCGACGCCGACCGCATCGCCGTCCTCGAGGACGGCCGGGTCAGCGAGCTGGGAACGCACGAGAGCCTGCTCGCCGACGACGGTGGCTACGCGCGCCTGTTCCGCCTGCAGGCCGACGGCTACCAGGCCGTGCCGTGAAAAGGCTCGTTTTCGTCGGACTGCTGGCCGTCTTCGTCGCCCGCCGCGTGCTGATCCTGACCACAGTGGACGGTACGAGCATGGCACCGGAACTGCGGTCGGGCGACCGGGTTCTGGTGCGCCGGACCCGCCGTCCGCGGCGTGGCCAGGTGGCGCTGCTGCGCTACCCGCGGTTGCCGAGCGGAGCGCCGGCGGGGGAGCAGCTGCTGCTCAAGCGCGTGGTGGCGGTCCCCGGCGACCGCGTGCCGCCGAGCTGGGCCGAGCCGGACGTCCACGGCCTCGCCGGCGCGGTGGTGCCGCCCGGCTGCGCCGTGGTCCTGGGGGACAACCGGCCGGCCAGCTGGGACTCCCGGCACTACGGGTTCGTGCCGCGGGACAGGGTGGTCGGCGTGGTGGTGCGGCTCGTCTCCCGCGAGTGACGGCGGCGCGACATCCAGCGGCCCCAGAGAGCCGCGGCGACGACGGAGACGGCCAGCAGCGTGACGCTGCCCGCGATGTCGAGCACGTAGTGGTTCGCCGTGGCGAGCACGTCGGCCGCCATGAGAAGCGGGAACAGCCACGCCACCAGTGCCAAGCGTGGACGCGTGCCGCGCAGCGCGGACCAAACGGCGTACGCGCACCACAGCGACCAGCCGACGTGCATGCTGGGCATGGCGGTGTAGTGGGTGGGCCGGGTCCAGCTATCGACGTCGAAGATGTCGTACCGGGCGACGACGTCGACGGCGCCCGGCAGCGCGAACCGCGGCGGCGACATCGGCACCGCCCAGTAGACCGGCAGGACGAGGACCATCATCGCGATCATCGTCCGGCGGACCCGGCGGTAGACGTCGGCGTGCCGGACGAACACCCACACCAGGACGCCGGCGACCACGACGTAGTACAGCCGGTACAGGTACACCGCCGGCTGACTCAGGACCGGATGCGCGGCCAGCCGGCCGTTCACGCTGCGTTCGATGTCGATGTGCACGGCGTGTTCCGCGGACTGCAGGGCCAGTGCGTTGGCGTGGGCGGTCGCGAAGTCCTTGCCCACAGCGGCATCGAGCCGCGCGAAGAGCACGAACCAGAGCAGCAGAAGCGTCAGTTCGACGAGTACGGCAGGTCGTCCGCCGACACTCCGGATGAGCGCGTTTCCCCGGATCCGCACGCGGTCACCCTAACCGACGGCCTGGGCGGGCCCGGCTTGCGCCGAGCCCGCCCCGCGTCACGGAACCGGCTAGCGTTGCAGCGTCAGCAAGCCCGGCTTGTACGGCAGCAGACCGTAGTCGGTGCCGTCGGAGCTGGGGTCGCGTCCCTGGTAGAGGAACTGGAGGTTGCAGGGGTCGACGGTCTTGGTCTGGTCGGGGTTGGTCCGCACCAGGTCACCGTGGCTGATGTCGTTGGTCCAGGTGGCGCCGCTGTTGGCCTTGCCCGCGAAGGGATTGCTCTCGGTCGCGGCCTGCGGCGTCCAGGTGCCGCTCAGGCTGGTGGCGGTGAACGAACGGAAGAAGCGCCGCTCGTTGGTCCCCCGCGCCTCGACGATCATGAGGTACTGGTTCTGGCCCTGGATCTTGTAGACCTCGGGCGCTTCGAACAGGTTGACCACGCTGTCGCTCATGATCTTCGTGTAGCTCGAGCCGAAGCTGCCGGGGAAGTTCCCGATGGGCATGGTGGCGCGGTAGATGTTGCCGAGGTCGTCGGCGAAGAACAGGTACATGTTCGTGTCGTCGCCGATGAGGGTCTGGTCGATCGGGGCTCCGTTGGGGAGGCTGCCGGTGAACAGCGTCTGCGGCGACGACCAGCCGTTGGGGTTGGTCGGGTCGCTCGAGGTGCGGTAGGAAAAGGCCGGGCCGCCCCACTGGTAGGCGAGCACCCAGATGTTCTTCGGGGCGAAGTAGAACAGTGTCGGCGCGATCGCACCGAAGGACATGTCGCTCTGGCTCGCGGTGGCCATGTCGGACCAGTTCGTGAACGGGCTGAAGCTCGTGGACTTCCAGTTCGACCCGGTGTCGTGCGTCGTGGCGTAGACGACGTGCTTGCCGTTGTAGACGACGTTGGTGAAGTCCTTGAGCGAGACCCACCCGGACTTCGGGTTCGCCAGCGGGCCGGTCGAGGACCAGCGGTACGTCGACGGCAGCGTGCAGGTGCCGGTGCCGCTGCCCCCGTCGACCTGGACGAGCTGCCACTGCTGGTCGTTGCCGGCCGAGCTGCTCGCCTGAACCACGTTCGCGCCATCGGCGGTCGAAGCGCCCTGGACGTCGACGACCTTGCCGCTGTTGCGGTTGACCAGCCGGACGTACCCGCTCCCGGAGTCGGTGAGACTGAACTGCTGGTTGGCACCGCCGTTGTCGGGCCACTGCACGACGGGGGCGCCGTCGGCGGTCGAGGCACCCTGCACATCGGCGACCTTGCCGGAGTGCCGCGCCCGCAGCTTGTAGTAGCCACCACCGGCGTCCACGAACTGGAACTGCTGGTTGGAGGCATTGGTGCGGGTCCACTGGATGAGGCCGGCGCCGTCGGCGGTGGAGGCGCCGTTGACGTCGAGGGCCTTGCCGCTGTTGCGGTTGAGCAGGACATACCAGGCGGCGGTGTCCACAGTGGCGGCCGACGCCGAGGAAGGGACGGCGGCGAGCAACCCGCCGGCGACTGTCACGACCACCGCGGCGGCCAATCCCGACCGCCGCCACCTCGCGGTCCTCGCAAACCCGACCGACATGAGCATCTGTCCTTTCAGGAGGGGCCGCATCGTTGCGGCTCCCGGCGGCACCCACGCACGGGCAACAGTCCAGGCGAGAAGCTGTTAGCGCTAACATTTCCGGCCGCGAGCCGGGTGGGGATAGGGGGATGGAGGGATGGGGAGTGAGTCAGCGGTGTGCTGAGGGTGCCACGAGGACTGTGAACGATGAGGTCGGCGGCGTCAAGATGCCGCGGGAAGGTTTTCGCGAGAAGTCGGGCGGCGGGATGCGCGAATATGAACAAGATTCGTAAAATAATCTGGTTCCGGCCTGCTGGGGTCGACCTCCGAGATCACCGAAGATCGAACCCGGGTTCACCACGTGACCAGGAGCCGCCGCAGTCCTCGGGTCAGGCTCTCGGGCTGCCACGCCAGCTCGTCGTCCCGCTCGGCCACCCGTAGGCCGGGCATCCTGGTCACCAGGGCGTGCAACGCGACCTGCAGTTCCATCCTGGCCAGCGGCGCGCCGAGGCAGAAGTGCGCCCCCCGGCCGAACGACAGGTGGCGGGCCGCCTCGCGGCGGTCCACGTCGAACCGGTCCGGATCGGGGAAGACGGCAGGATCCCGGTTGGCCGCGTTCACGACCGGGAACACCGTGGTGCCGGCTTCGACGGTCCGGCCGGAGAATTCGACGTCCTCACGGGTCATTCTCGGCTGCCCGGCGTGTCCCAGGGCAACGACCCGGAGCAGTTCCTCGACCGCGTTCGGCACCAGATCGGGCGCCGCCACCAGGCGGTCCCACTGGTCCGGGTGGTGGGACAGCAACAGCACGGACTTGGCCAGCTGAGCCATGGTGGTCTCCTGGCCGGCGCCGATCAGCAGCATCACGGTGATCAGCAGTTCGGCTTCGCTGAGCCGATCGCCGTCCTCGTCGTGCACCTGGGTCAGTCCGGAGAGCAGGTCGTCGCCGGGGTGGTGACGTTTGCGCTCGATCAAGCCGAGCAGGTGCGACGCGGCGACGGCGCCGGTCGCCGCGAACGCCTCTTGGTCGAACGTGGTGGTGATGGACATGGCTTCGATGAAGGCGAGCAAGGGTTCGCGCTCGTCGTGGGCGATGCCGAGCAGTTCGCAGATCACGATGCCGGGCAGTGGTTCGGCCAGGGCGCCGACCAGGTCCGCCGGCGGTCCGGCGGCCAGCATCCGGTCCATCAGGCCGGCCGCGACCGTCTCCACTCTCGGGCGCAGGAGTTCGACGTTGCCGAGGGTGAACGCCTTGGCCACCAGCCGACGCAGTCGCGTGTGGTCGGGTGGGTCCATGTTCGGCATCATGTCCGGTGACTGCAGGCCGGGGACGATGGTGGGTGCGTCCGGTGTCGCCAGGGCGGCGCGGCTCATCCTGGGATCGGACATCGCGCGCTGGACGTCGTCGTAGCGGGTGACCAGCCGCACCTCGTGCCCGCCGGCCAACCGGACCAAGGGCACCGGATCGGTGTGCAGCATCCGGATCGCCTCGGCGGCCGGGTCGGTCGAGGGCGGTGCCTCGAACGGGAACAGTGGTGGTCGATCGTGCGCTGTCATCGCGCTCTCCCGTTGCCGTGCCGAAGCGACGATGGCCTGGTGTGCCCGCCGACAGTGTGATCCAGTTCTGCTCGGACTGTAAAGGGATCGCGCGTGCCGGAGGCCGGCCCTGAACGCTTTGGGCGCGCGTTGGCAAAGACGGGGTGTCAGGGCGAAGCGAAACCCGAGGAGCTTCATGTCGTCAGACGCGGAACTGATCGGTAGGTCGCTGCGCGGAGACACCGATGCCTTCGTGGAAGTGATCAGCCGGCACGAGACCGCGCTCGGGAACTATCTGGCGCGCAGAGTGGGGCGGCAGGCCGCCGAGGACGTGCTCGGCGATGTGTGGGTGGCGGCTTACGAGTCCCGTGCGAACTACGACCGTTCGTATCCCGAAGCCAGGCCTTGGTTGTACGGCGTCGCGCTGAACAGGCTGCGCCGGCACTGGCGGTCCGAACCGGCCGAGGAGCCGGCGTCGGACCTGACCGGCGTGGCGAGTGACTGGGATCCTTGGCCGGCGGTGGATGCCCGCGTGGACACGCAGGCACTGCTGGGCAGGGCACTGGCTCGGCTCAAACCGGAAGAGCGGGAAGTGCTGGGCCTGGTCGCTTGGGAAGACCTGACCGTCGCCGAGGCCGGGCGGGTGCTCGACATCCCGGCCGGCACGGCCCGCCGCCTGTTGCACCAGGCGCGCAAGGCATTGCGTGAAGCCCCCGAAGTGGTCGCGCTGCTGCAAGTCCCGACGACATGAAAGACAACTCATGGACGAAATGGATCTCATGAAGAATCTGCGTGACGTGCCGTCCCCCGGTCCCGAGGCCTACGACCGTGCCCGCGCGGCACTGCGGACGGCGATGGAGGAACCCGTGGCCACGGTCGTGCGACCGAAGCGCTGGTTCTCCTGGCCCAAGGCCGGCGTCGCCGCCGCGGGCGCGGCAGCCGTCGCGGCGGCTGTGGTGGTGGGTACGACAGGCGGCAGCGTCCCGGCCGGCCCGTCCGGCCCGGCCCCGCAGGCGGTCGAGGCACCGCTGGTGAAGCTGGCCTCCGCGGTCAAGGCGGCCGGCACGCAGCCAGGAGACGCGTCGCTGATCATCAACACGAAGTTCGGGCGGGACGACAAACCGGACCTCAACTACACCCTCTACACCGACAAGGGCCGGCAGTTCACGGGCGACTCGGCGAAGAGCCTGGTGGACGCGGTCGCCAAGGGTGACGCCGAGCCTGCCACGCCGTACGACGGGAAGGTGATGGCGGCGGCCCGCCTCGCCGCGAACGGCGACGTGGACGAGGCGAGGATCGCGATGATCACCGCGTCCGGCAATCCTCTGGGAGTCGGCCTGAGCCCCGCCGAGGCCGAAAAGGCCTGGGCGGCCGCCCAAGCGGAGACCGCGGAGATGTTCCGCAAGATGGGCAAGCCGTTTCCCGGCCCCAAACCGCGTCCGACGGGCAAGGACCTGGAAAACCTGATCAACAACCACCTGTGGAGCAACACCGAACACGCGCTGTTCGCCAACGCCGCCGACGCGGAGGTCCGCGCGGGCGTGCTGAAGCTGTACGCGACCATCCCGGACATGGTCGTCGGCAAGACCACCGTCGACGGCCAGCCCGCGCTGACCCTCACCCCGCCCCCCGCCATTCTGGGCGGCGGCACGGACGTCCTCACCATCAACGCCGGCAACGGCCTGCCGATCCGTGAGGAGATCACCTCGGCGGAATCGTCCAAGCGCTATGTGGTGAACTACAAGTCCTCCCGCGTGACCCTCGCCGACGTGGCCGCGGGCAAGATCTGATCCTCGTACGGAACTGTCCTGGGAGGGCCGAGATCATCTCGGCCCTCCCAGGACAGTTCTGTCTGTGCGTCGTCGCTGTTCTGAACCATGCCGGAGCGGCGACGATTCCTTGGAGTGGAGCCAAGGGACTCGAACCCCTGACCCCTCACTGCCGCCTGCGCGCGATCATCCCCACCCGGCTGTGCCTGCTGACCTGCGGAGACGCACCACATCGCGACGGTATACACGCAAGGTATACACCTCCGGTATAGTGATCGCCGAGCCCGGACTCCGGGTCAGGAGGGACAGGGAGAATGTCGGTTTCGCATACCTTGCTCGCGTTGCTCGAATCCGGCCCGCGGCATGGCTACGACCTGAAGCGGGCGTACGACGAGCAGTTCGGCCAGGACCGCCCGCTTGCTTACGGCCAGGTCTATTCGACGTTGTCACGACTGCTGCGCAACGGCATGGTCGAGGTGGCGGGCGTCGAGAGCGGCGAAGGACCGGACCGGAAGCGCTACACCATCACCGACGCGGGGGTCACCGACGTCGAAACGTGGCTGCGCACTCCGGAAAACCCGCAGCCGTACCTGCAGAACACGCTCTACACGAAGGTGGTGCTCGCGCTGCTGTCCGGGCGCAGCGCCTCCGACGTGCTCGACGTCCAGCGCGGCGAGCACCTGAACGTGATGCGTGCGCTCACCAAACGCAAGAACGGGGGCGACCTCGCCGATCAGCTGATCTGCGATCACGCGCTCTTCCACCTCGAGGCGGACCTGCGGTGGCTGGAGCTCACCGCCGCGCGCCTCGGCGAACTCGAGAAGGCGGTGCGCTGATGACCAGGCCGGGAACGCCGTTGCTCGTCGGCAAAGGACTGGACAAGTCGTTCGGCCGGACGCGGGCGCTCGACGGGGCGGCGCTGTCCGTCTCGGCGGGGGAGGTGCTCGCGATCATGGGCTCGTCCGGGTCGGGCAAATCGACGTTGCTGCACTGCCTCGCCGGCATCCTCCGACCGGACTCGGGCACCATCACCTACGACGGCGCCGACCTCGTCGGGATGGACGACCGGGGACGGAGTGCGCTGCGGCGCACCGAGTTCGGGTTCGTGTTCCAGTTCGGCCAGCTCGTCCCCGAGCTGTCCTGCCTCGAGAACGTGGCGCTTCCGCTGCGGCTGATCGGGACCAAGCGGAAGCAGGCCGAGGCCAAGGCGACCGAATGGCTCGCCCGGCTGGAGGTCGACGGGCTGGCGAAGCGCCGTCCCGGTGACGTGTCCGGCGGGCAGGCGCAGCGGGTCGCGGTGGCGCGGGCCCTGGTGACGGGGCCGAAGGTGGTCTTCGCGGACGAGCCGACCGGCGCGCTCGACTCGCTCAACGGCGAGAAGGTCATGCGGATGCTCACCCAGGCGGCACGGGAAACGCACGCCGCGGTGGTGCTGGTGACCCACGAGCCGCGCGTGGCGGCCTATTCGGACCGGGAGATCATGGTGGTCGACGGGCACACGGTCGACCGGGAGCTGGTCGCATGATGCGGGATCTGGCGCTGGGACTCCGGCTGGCCGTCGGGGGCGGCCGGATGTCCGGCGCGGCGCTGCTGCGCCTCGCGATGACCGCGTTCGGGATCGCGCTCGCGGTCGCCGTGCTGCTGCCCGCGGCGGCGGTCCACCACCTCGTCGGCGCGCAGGCGGAGCGCAAGGCGTCCATCGCGCAGGTCACCCAGCCTCGCGCGGGCGTGGCCCCGCTACTGGTCTACAACTGGTACGCGTCGGCAGGCGACGACTTCGTGCGGGTCGCCGCGGTCGCGGCGACCGGGTCGAACTCGCCGGTGCCGCCGGGGCTCAGCCGGCTGCCCGCGCCGGGCGAGCTCGCCGTGTCGCCGGAGCTCGCCGCGAAGCTGGCCGCGCCGGGCGGCAGTTCGCTGAAAGCGCAGTTGCCGGGGCACGTGGCCGGCCGGATCTCGCGGGAAGGCGTCGCCGGCGCGGGCGACCTCAGCGCGTACTACGGGGTGCCGGCCGCGCAGATCGAGGCCGAGGCCGACGGCCGCAAGGTCTATGCGTTCGGCGTGCCTTACACCGGGCTCGGGGTGTCGGCGCTCATGCTGGGCGTCATCCTGCCGATCGCGGCGGTGCTGCTGTTGCCGTTGCTGATCTTCGTGACCACCGCGTCGCGGATGGGTGCGGCGCAACGGGAACGGCGGCTCGCCGCGCTGCGGCTGGTCGGCCTGGACTCCCGGCAGGTCAAACGGGTCGCGGCGGCCGAATCACTGGTCGGGGCCGTGATCGGGCTCGCCGCCGGGATCGGGTTCTTCGCCGTGCTGCGCACGTTCGTCGCCGACATCCTGCCGTTCGGCCTGCGGATCTTCCCGGAGGACCTCGTCCCGTCCTGGCCGCTCGTCGTGGTGATCGTGCTCCTGGTGCCCGGGCTGGCGGTCGGCTCGGCGTTGTTCGGGCTGCGCCGCACGATCGTCGAACCGCTCGGTGTGGTCCGCCAGGGCAAGCCGGTGCGGCGGCGGATGTGGTGGCGCTGGGCGCTCACCACGATCGGCGCGCTGTTCCTGGCCACCACTCTGGCTTTCGACCGTGGCGAAGGCGGCACAGCCACCGGGGTGGCGCTTTCGGCGGGCAGCGTGTTCCTGCTGGTGGGCGTCGCGGCCCTGCTTCCGTGGCTGGTCGAGCGGCTCGTGGAGCGACTGAACGGCGGTCCGCCGTCGTGGCAGCTCGCGATCCGGCGGCTGCAGCTGGACAGCGGGACCGCCAGCCGCGTGGTGTCCGGCCTGGTCGTCGTGCTGGCCGGCACGATCCTGATCCAGGGCGTGATCACCTCGCTCGGCAGCGGTACCGACCGGCAGGCCACACCGGACGGCCTGGCCGCTGTCCCGGTACGGGTCGACACCACCGCCGCGCACGAGGCCGAGGTCGGCAAGCTGGTGTCCGCCGTGCCCGGGGTGACCGGCGTGCACCCGGCCAGGAACCTGGCGTTCCGGTCCGGGGAGGAGCGGGACTACCTCATGGTCGGCGATTGCGTGGCGCTCAGGGCGCGGGCGAACATCGGCGCCTGCTCCGACGGCGACGTGTTCTCGCTGGTGTCGGACCGGGGCGGCGCGGCGCCGGCCGGCAAGCTGCAGCTGCAGGGCTACTCCCGCGGCGGGGAAGTGAACGGTCCGGAGTGGACGGTCCCGGCCGGTGTCAAGGTCGTGCAGGCGACCGACGCGGCGGGCGACAGCCTGCTGGTCACGCCCGGCGCGCTCGGCGGCCTCGCCCTCCCGGACTCGTCGGTCGCGGTCTACGTGTCGGGCACCGGCGACGTGCAGGCGCTGACCGACGACGTCGCGAGGGCGGTCAACCCGCTCGCGTGGAACGCCTCGGCGGGCAAGAGCGACTACCTCGACGATTTCCGCGCCCGCGACCGGCAGATGGTGGAGAGCTTCCGCTCGGTGCTGATCACCGCGTCGCTGTTCGTGCTCGCGGTGGCCGCGATGAGCCTGCTGATGCTGTCGATCGAGCAGATCAGCGAACGGCGGCGGCCGCTCGCGGCACTGTCGGCGGCCGGCGTGCCGATCGGGGTGCTGGCTCGCGGAGCGCTGTGGCAGACCGGAATTCCGGTGGTGGTCGGCGTGGTGCTGGCGGTCGCGGCGGGGCTGGGGCTGACCGCGCCGATCCTGCGGCTCGCGGACCGGCCGATGATCATCGACCTCCCGGTGCTGCTCGCACTGGCGGGCGCCACGGTGGCGGCGGTCCTGCTGGTGACCGGTCTGACGATGCCGTTGCTGCGGCAAGTGACCCGATTGGACACGCTGCGCTCGGAATGAGCCTGCACGGCTTTCGTTGTGGCAGTTGGTACCGATGTGCGGCCGAGTGCCTCCGGCGCACCGGACCGGTCGGGGTTCGGTGCCCCGGAGCGGACCACGCCGGAAAGTTCGGACACGATGTCGGAAATCAGCAGCTTTGCCGGGCGGGGATCGAAGCACCCTGGTGGTGGCCGACTACCTCACCCGACTGGAACTCGACGTGGCGCTCACCACCCTGCTCCGGCGGCTGCCCGGGTGCGGCGGTGCCGGTGTATTCGCCGATGCCGGAGACCAGTTCGGCGATGTCGGGCAGGTTGTCGAATCGGCGCTGGTGAATCTCGGCGAGCTTCTCGCCCAGCTCCGGGTCCGGGTCGTCGGAGATGTCGAACGACTCGAACCTGTCGACCAACGGCAGTCCGATCCGGTCGATTTCGAGGTGGGCCGGGTGGTTCATCATTTCTTCGTAGCCTTCAACGTCCTCGAGCATGGAAATCGCGCCGTAATCGTGCTCGCCGCCGAAGACCCGGCCGACGACGAACGACTTGATGGACGGTATGGCTCGGCTTGCCTTGCGCATGCCCTCCAGACCGGCCGCCACCTCGTCCTCCGTGACATCGGGCTTGAGGGTGAAACGAATGCCGTGGTAGATCATCGAAGCTGTCCTTTCTGTGGGTCAGGGTCGGGTCGAAGCGAAGGTCGCCGCGTGGTCGCGTGCGAAATCGGCGAGATCACGTGCGGGCTGTCCGGTCAGGTCCGTGACGGCGGTGTGCACCTCGGCGGCTTCACCTCGGGCGTAGTGGGCGTAGTCCTCGACGAGGCCGTCGAGCTGCCACGGCGGGACGATCCCCGCCAGCGCGGCGGCGAACTGCTCCGCGGAGACGTCGACGAACGTGATGTCCCGCTCGGCGGCGATCGAGAGTTCGCGGGCGATCTGGTCGTGCGTCACCGCGCGGGGTCCGGTCAACGTGTAGGTGCGGCCGGCGTGCCCCGTGCCGGTCAGCACGGCAGCGGCGGATTCGGCGATGTCCCTCGCGTCGACGAGGCTCACGGCGGCATCGCCGATCGGTGCGGCGAAGAAACCTTGTGCGGCGATCATTCCGGCGAAGCCGAACAGCCCCTGCATGAAGAGATTGGGGCGCAGCACCGTGTGGTCCAGGCCCAGTTCGTGCACGTGGGCTTCGACCTCGGCGTGCCAGCGCAGGAACCGCACCGGGGAGTCCGCGCGCGCCGCGTACTGCGACAGCAGCACGAGCCGGCTCACCCCGGCCTGCCGGGCGAGGTCGGCGAACCGGATTTGCAGCGTTGCCGCATCCTCTGCCGACGGACTGTTGAGGAAGACCGCGTCCACGCCCTTCAACGCGGCGGCGACGGATTCCGGGTCGTTCAGGTCGGCCGTGACGGTTTCGGTGTTCTCCCCATGGGCGGCCGGCCGGCCGGGGTTGCGGGTCATCGCGCGGACGGTGGCGCCGCGGGCCTGCAGGGCGGGTACCAGTGCGGAGCCGACCGTTCCGGTCGCACCGGTCACGAGCACGGTGGGGGGTTTCGGCGAGTTCATCGTGTTGTCCGTTCTCTGTTTCGCCGGAGGCGGTCACCGGCGGGTTCGTGCGGAGGGGAAGAGCGACAGCGCGAGGGCGACGACGATGCCCGAGGCCGCACCCAGGAACGCGGTCGTGAAGTCGATGCCTTGGCCTGTTGCCGTCGTGGTGCTGATGGCGGCGAGCCCGACGAGACCGGCGAGCCCGACGGCGCCGCCCAACTGCTGTGCGGCGCTGATCAGTCCGCTGAGCAGGCCGGCCTCACCTTCGGTCGCGTCGCGCACCGACATCGCGGTGGCGTTGACCGCGCTGAGCCCCAAGCCGCCGCCGATCAGCACGAACGCGCCCAGCAACGACGCGGAGAACCCACTGCTCGTCAGGTCGAACGCCAGCCACAGCAGGCCGGCCAGCAGCACGGCGAGGGAGACCGGTAGCGCGCGGGTCAGACCGATCAGCTTCGCGACCAGCGGCGCGAGCACGCTGCCCACGATGATCATGGCGGCGAGGGGAAGCTGGCTCATCCCGGTCTCCAGCGGGCTCATCCCGAGCACCTCCTGCTGGTACGGCGGCAGGAGGAAGAACAAGCTCGTCAGAGTGCCGCCGACCAGCAGCATCACGAGGTTCGCCAGGACCACCGGCTTCCGGCCGAAGACACCGAGCGGCACCAGGGGGTGCGCTGAGCGTCGCTCGACGATCACGAACGCGACCAGGAACGCGACACCGGCCGCGATACCGCCGAGGACGAGCGGCGAGCCCCAGCCGGCTTCCGGGGCCGAGATCATGCCGAGCGCGAGAGCGGAGATCCCGGCCGTGATCGTGACCGCGCCGAACGCGTCGAAGTGCCCGGACCGGACCGGAACGGACGGCACCGAGCGCCACACGATGACGGCTCCGAGGGCGCCGAACGGCACCGGGGTCCAGAAGACCGACTCCCAGCCCAGCGTCTCGGTCAGTGAGCCACCGAGGAAGACGCCGACCAGACTGCCGGCACCGGCGACGGCGCCCCAGATGCCCATCGCGCGAGTACGTTCGCCGCGGGACGGATACAGAGCGAGCACCAGCGAGAGCGCGGCAGGCATGACCAACGCGGCACTGATCCCCTGCCCGATCCGGGCGGCGATCACCATCCCGCCGCTCGTCGCGACGGCGCACACGACCGAGGCCAGCAGGTAGGCGCCCATTCCGGTCAGGAACACCTTCCGGCCGCCGAGCAGGTCCGCGAGGCGGCCACCCAGCAGCAACAGGCCGGCGAGTGGCACCAGATAGCTGTCGATCACGAGCGTCAGCTGGAGGTCCGTGAGCGCGAGGCCCGCACGGATCGTGGGCCCGGCGAGGTTCACCATCGCGCTGTCGAGGACGACCAGGAACATGGCGGTCGCCAGGCCGGCCATCGCGACCCCACGCGACATCCGTGGGCGAGTGACCGCCCCGGGGTCCATGACAAGGCTGCTCATCATTTCGTCCTTCCCCGTGAATTCATCGTTTCGGCTGGCTGAGGAGGTGCTGAGCCAACGGTCGCGTGAGTACGCCCGCGCTCGCGTCGGTGACGGTTGCCTAGATCCCCTCACCTATCGCCGGAGAGCTGATGCCGTAGTGGTGGCATCACGCCTATCGTTGGCACCATGCCCACGCAGTCCGCTCGTTCGCTGGTCGGCAGGCACGACGAGACCGGTCGCCTCGGGGCGTTGATCGCCGCCGCGGAACGGGGGCAGGGCGGCGCGCTCGTCGTCCGCGGGGAACCCGGGATCGGCAAGAGCGCCCTGCTGGACCACCTCGAACACGCGGCCGCGGGGAAGGTCCGGATCATCCGTGCGTCCGGGTCGGAATTCGAGGGCGAGCTCCCGTTCGCGGCACTGCACCAGCTGTGCCTTCCCGTGCTGGCACGGGTGGATGATCTGGCCACCTCCTACCGCGACGCGCTCCGGATCGCGTTCGGGTTGGCCGACGGCACGCCGGAGGTGTTCCGCGTCGGCCTCGCCGCGCTCGAACTGCTGGCCACGGCGGCCAGGGAACGTCCGCTGCTGTGCCTCGTCGACGACGCGCACTGGTTGGACACCGCGTCGGCGAAGGCGTTGACTTTCCTGGCGAGGCGCATCGCCGCCGAGCCGATCGCGATGGTGTTCGCCGCTCGCGACCAGGAAGCCGTCCCCGGGTTCGACGAGCTTCCCGGGTTGACCGTCGAGGGCCTGGACGACACGCACGCCCGCGCGTTGCTGGCCGAGGGGAAGACCCGGACGCTCGACGAGCGGGTGCGCGAACGCCTTCTCGCCGAGGCACGCGGTAACCCACTGGCGCTGATCGAGTTACCGAAGGCCGGCGGCTTCGCGCTGCCTACGCCGTCGCCGGTCGTGAGCCGGATCGAGTGGAGCTTCCGGACCAGGCTGGCGGACCTGCCCGCGGACGCACGGCTGCTGCTGATCCTAGCGAGCGTGGAACCGACCGGAGACGCGAGTCTATTGTGGACAGCAGCGAAGCTGCTGGACATCGACGTGCCCGCCGCGAGCCGGGACTCGGCGGCCTCCGGGCTGGTGGAGTTCGACGCGCGGGTACGGTTCTGCCACCCGCTGGCGCGCTCGGCGGTGTACCGGGCGGCCGAACCCGCCCAGCGGCACCCGGCGCATCGGGCCTTGGCCGAGGTCACTGATCCGGTCACCGCACCGGACCGGCGGGCATGGCACCGCGCCCAGGCCACCGCCGGCCCGGACGAAGACGTCGCCGCCGAGTTGGAGTCATCGGCCTCGCGTGCGCAGGCGCGCGGTGGTGTCGGCGCCGCCGCCGCGTTCCTCGAACGTGCCGCGGCGCTCTCGCTCGACCCGGACAAGCGGACCGACCGCACGCTCGCGGCCGCGCGGGCAACGCTCGACGCCGGTGCGGCGGACGCGGCGGCGGACCTGCTCTCCAGCATCGACACCGGGTCGCTCGACGATCTCCGGCACGTGTCCGTCGACCTGTTGCGCGGGAAGATCGCGTTGGTCGGCGGTGCGGACGGGGCCGGCAGCGGACCGGACCTGATCTTGCGCGCGGCCCGGCGGCTCGCCGAACACGATCCGGCCCGGTCGCGCGGGTATTTCGTGGCCGCGGCGGAGATGGCGATGGCCGTCAGCCGGATCAGCGGTGTCATGGACCGGGTGCTCGACGCGGCGCGCACGGCCCCGCCGGCAGCGGAGCAACCGGACCTCCTCGACGGGCTGATCCTGCTGCGCACCAAGGGACACCGCGAAGGCGTGCCCGTGCTCAGGCGGGTCCTCACCGGCAAGGGTGCCGACTGGACGCACGCGCCGGGGTTGACCACCGTGCTCGCGGGCGAGCTGTGGGACTTCGACCTGCATGCCGCGGTCGTCGACTGGCTGGTGCGGACCGGGCGGAACACCGGCTCGCCGATCACCATCCGTCTCGGCCTTTCGCAAGTGGCGTTGGCCGCGGTGCTCACCGGTGACTTCGGGAAGGCCATGGCCGCGATCGCCGAAGAGGAAGCGATCGCCGACGCCGCCGGCGACGTACCTCAGATGTACCCGAGGGTGTACCTGGCGGCGATGCGCGGCAGGCGCCGGGAGGCGCGGGAGGAGTTCGCTGACGCGAAGAGCCGTGGCACCGGTCAACTGCTCACCAACGTCCAGTGGGCCACCGCCGTGCTGGGCAACGGAACCGGTGACTACCCCGACGCGCTGCAGGCAGCCACCAAGGCCACGGAGGCCGGCGATCTCTTCGTCTCCGGCTTCGCGCTGCCCGAACTGGTGGAGGCGGCGGTCCGCTGCGGGGAGAAGGCCGTCGCGACCTCCGCGCTGGCCTCGCTCATCGAACGCACCGAACCCGCCGGCACCAGCACGGCACGCGGCATCGCCGCCGGCGCCACAGCGCTCGTCACCGACGCCGAGGACGACCACCGAGAGGCCATCGAGCGACTGGCCGACAGCCCACTGGCGCCACACCGCGCACGGGCGCACCTGCGCTACGGAGAATGGCTACGCCGCGAGGGCCGCCGCCGCGACGCACGTGAACACCTGCACACCGCACACGAACAGCTGTCGGAGATGGGCATGGAGGCGTTCGCCGAACGCGCGGCGAACGAGCTGCGCGCGACCGGCGAGGTGGCCCGCCGCCGCACCGAGCACACCTATGACCAGCTGACCATGCAGGAGACGCACATCGCGCGACAGGTCGCCGCGGGCGCGACCTCGAAGGAAGTCGCCGCGAACCTGTACCTCAGCCCCCGCACCATCGACGCCCACCTGCGCAACATCTTCCGCAAACTCGGCGTCACCTCCCGCAGGCAGCTCAAAGACCTGCCTGACCTCGCCGAGTACTCGCTTGGCCGCGAACGCGGGTAGGCAATTCCCACCGACGCGAACAGCGGGCCCGCCAGGCACCCTTGTGTCACTGCGAAGCCGATCGAAGGACCGGCCGCCGGGACAGGGAAGGCGAGCACGTGAGCACCGAAATCGACCTGAGCGCGCCGGTCATCGTCCGTCGCGAAACCGTCATCGACGCACCGCTGCACCGTGTCTGGCAACTGCACACCGACGTGCCGTCTTGGCCACAGTGGCAGCCGGACATCACCGCCACGCAGGCTGACTGTCCACTGACGACGGATACCACGTTCCGCTGGAGCACCGGGGGCCTGGACATCGAGTCCACCGTGTACGAAGTGGAGGAGCCACGCCGGATCGTCTGGGGCGGCCCCGCCTGCGGAATCACCGGAATCCACCTGTGGACCTTCGACGTGACCGGTTCCGCGGTGCGCGTACGCACCGAGGAATCCTGGGACGGAGACCCGGTTCGCGCTGACATCCCGTTCATGCGGGCCGCCCTCGACCAATCCCTCGCCGCCTGGCTCAACCACCTGAAGAAGGCGGCGGAAAACGCAAGCTGAGAAGGGCCGATCATGGCCCTGAACTGCGACGATGGAGAATCGCCTGGTCAGCTTCCCGCAGCGCGGAAGGTGTCGTCCGGCCGCTTCCCGCTCACCGGCGCGGGATCGCGATCGTCAACGACGGCGCCCCGGACACCGGCTCGTTCGGCGCCGAGCTGGAAGTTTCGCACTCCGGCAGCCGCTTCCGCACCGCGGCGGCCTTCCCCGGCTCCGCAAGGCACTGGCCGCGCTGCTGCCGCTGGAAGGCGAGATCACGGTGCCGGCCGAGGACGACGGCGACGGCGAGACGGCGATCGCGGCCACCCTCGAACACCGGCCGGAAGTGCTGGTCATCGACCTCGAGATGCCCCCGCGTGGACGGGCTCGGCGCGGTCGAGCAGATCCGCCGGGCCCGGCCGGAGCAGGTGATCCTGATGCTGACCCGCCACGCTCCCCGGCGTGCTCCGCAAGGCGCTGAAGCTCGGCGTCCAGGGCTTCGTCAGCAAGGCCGCGGAACCGGCCCACAGCACCTCGGTGATCAAGACCCTGCGCGCGGGCAAGCGCTGGATCGACCCGGACGTCTCGGCCCTCGCCGTCGTCGACGACTGCCCGCTGACCGACCGCGAGCTGGACGGGTACGACTGGCTGTAGCCGGTCGGCCACGAACGGCGGGAGGGCTCGTGCACACCACCGTCCGCCTGGCGCAGCGCGGCGGCCCGTTCGGCCATCCACGCTTTGCCATCAGTCCAGGCAGAACTCGTTGCCTTCGGGGTCGGTCATGACGATGAACCCGGCGCTGAGCGGTGGTTCGGGCTCGAAGCGGCGCACCCGGGTCGCGCCGAGGGCGATCAGCCGTTGGCACTCCGTTTCGAGTGCCGCCATCCGCTCGGCGCCCTGCAGGCCCGGTGCGGCCCGGACGTCGAGGTGGACCCGGTTCTTCGCGGTCTTGCCCTCCGGCACCTGCTGGAAGAACAGGCGTGGCCCCTGCCCGTCGGGGTCTTCGACGGCGGAGCTGCTGTTGCGCTGGTCTTCAGGCACCCCGGCCCGCTCGAGGAACTCGTCCCACGCGGCGAACGGGTCGGCACCCTCGGGCAGCTCGACGCCGGGCGGTGCCGGGTGGACGTAGCCCAGCACCTCGCGCCAGAACGCCGAAAGCGCTCGCGGGTCGTGGGCGTCGAACGTGACCTGGACGTGTCGGCTCATCGGGGTTCTCCGTGGGTTGTCATCGGGCTGACGTTGCCCACCTTGGCACCGAATGCGGACGGCGCCGGTCCTCGATTCCGTCCGAGTGCCGGGTCAGCCCATCACCGTGCCTGAGTTCGCGCTGTTTCGGTTGCGCCTACGGGAGAACGCACCCAGGTTGATCTCCAGTCCGGTGCGCGGCGCCCGGAACCGGATGGGCACCGCGTCGTGGTCGAGGCCGTTCTCGACCTGGTTGATCAGCTCCGTCATCAGTTGCCCGACGACCGGCGCGTTCTTGAACTGGTTGCCGCTGGTTCCGATCGCGACGTAGAAGCCGTCGAGTTCGGTGCGGTCGTAGATCGGCGTCCAATCGTCGAGCCGCTTCGGCGGCCAGTAGCGGCCGACGTCGATGCCCGGAACGCGCTCGGCCAAGGTCGCGCTGTCCCATTCCTCGTAGGGAACGCCGATCTCGTCGAACAACGGAAGCCAGGACGCACGCGGAGCCGCCTCGACGTCCAGCATGACCAGCCCGCTCTTGCGGAACACCGCGAGGTCGCCGACGTCGTGCCCGAGGTGGCCGGCCCAGTCGAGCCAGCCGAAGTGCGCCTCCCACGCCGTCGCCACCCCGGCGGTCGTGGAGAAGTTGAACCGGACGATGGCACTCGATGCCGAGGTCGACCCCTGTCCGGCTCCGGCGGCCCGGTCGAGCACGACAACGCGGTGCCCCTCCCGCGCGAGCTCGAGGGCGATCGAAGAACCGATCACGCCCGCCCCGATCACGACCACGTCGGCGCTCGGGCGCTCACCGGGCACGGCAGGTCCTGAGGTAGCTGAGGAACGAGGCCTGCAGGCCGGTCACGTGCGTTTCGCGCAGGACCGTGCTGGTGACGGCTCCGCCGCGGGCGGTCAGATGGTGCAGGACGGTGGCTGCGTTCTTCGCGAGGTTCTGGTAGACGGCCAGGTCTCCGAGGAGCTCTTGGTCGTTGACGGTCAAGTGGAGCTGGGCGGCAGGCAGGCTGTCGCCCAGTTTTTCGAGCATCGCGAAGATCTGGCTGTCTTCACCGACGACGCCGGGACTGCCGGCGCCGATGGTCTCGAAGAGCGGGTTGCCGGTGAGCCAGGTGTAGAGGCTGAAGAGGCCGCCGTAGGAGTAGCCGAAGAGGCCGTGACCGCTCGCGGCGGTGCCGTAGTCGCGTTCGATCCGCGGGTGTAGTTCCGCGGTGAGGAAGCTCAGGAAGGCGTCGGCGTGGGTGTCTTGCAATTCGGCGAGGTAGGCGTCGGCTTCCTCGCGGGTCATGGCGCCCGTCCGGATTCCGGTCTCCACGGCGTCGACGAACTCCTGAGCGATGGGCTCCCCAGGTGGGACGAGGTCCCGGTTGCGCAGCCGTGCCCAGTGCTGCGCGTCTTCGCCCGCGTAGCCGACGCTGACTTGGATGTAGGGCTGGATCTGCTGCATGGGGTCTTTCTGGGTGACGATGAGCGGAGCCGTCATGCCCACGGCCCAGTTGCCGTCGAGCACGTACACGGCAGGCGCTTGCGTCGTGGCGGGGTCGTAGCTCGGTGGCGTGGTGACCCAGACGCCGTAGTGGTGCCCTCCGCTGGACCGCAGCTCGAAGTAGTCGGTGTCGGCGAGGCAGCCTTGCCACATGGTGGTCATCGAAGGTCCTTCACGATTCGGCCGGCCTGGAGAACGAGGACGGCATTGGCGGGATCGGCGAACAGCTCCGGGTCTTCGACCGGGTTGCCGTGGTGGCCGCCACGAGAGCTGCCATCGGTGTTTCGAGGTTCGCGCGCAGTCTGAGCTCCTCGCCCCGGCGCTGCTGGGCCGGGCCGACGAGATCGGAATCCAGCCCGATCCGCACTCCGGCCGCCTTCGCGACCGCGAGCGCCTTGGTCATCCGCTCACGAACACCCAGCACCCGATCACGAGTCGATTCGTCGAGACCTGCGCCCGCGGTGTCGTGCAGCAGTTGCTCGACGACGGCGAACGTGGGCACGAGGGCCACCCCGCGAGCGGCCATCAGGGTGGCCGTGGCTTCGTCGAGGTCGGTGCCGTGCTCGATGCAGCGCGCCCCGGCCTCGACCGCGTTCCGGATGCCGTCGTTGTTGTGGGCGTGCACCCTCACGTAGGTGCCCCGCGCCGCGGCTTCCTGGACCGCGACGGCGATCTCCCCGACGGTGAACTGGGTGTCGGTCAGCCGGTCGTGCGCGCCGACCACGCCGCCGGTCACGCAGAGCTTCAGGAACGAGGCTCCGCGCCGGAAGGCCTCGCGCACGTTGCACCGCAGCTCGTCCGCGTTGCCGGACAGCATGGACAGGGCGCACAGACCAGGCAGGTGATGGCTGCTCCACAGCTCGGTCGGTTCCCAGTCGGCTCCGTAGTAGCCGTGCCCGCCGATCTGGCACTGCACCGGCCCGCACGACAGCACGCGCGGCCCCCTGACCTTGCCCTTCGCGATCGCGGTGACGAGGCCGCCGTCGACCCCGCCGGTGTCCCGGACGGTGGTGAAACCGGCGTCGAGCGTCGCGCCGGCCGCGGCGAAGATGTTTGCCGCGAGTTCGGCGGCGCTGAGCCGGAACGAGAACTGCGGCTGGATCGGGCTCGACAATCCCAAGTGGACGTGCGCGTCGATCAGGCCTGGTGTCATCGTCAGGCCGTCGGCATCGAGGCGCTCGCCGACGGTACCGATCTGGGTGATGTGCCCGTCTTCGATGCTGACGTCGACGTTGATGGGGGTCGCGCCCCGATCCGTCGACGACCGTCGCGCCGACCACTTGGCACTGCCCCACGAGTCGCCCCCTCTGGCCGGCGCGGTTCTTTTCCAATGGATAAACTGCGGGAGTGGTCCTGTCAAGCACGGAACGCACCGGCGACGCCCGCGAGCGTCTCCTCGCCCGGCTCCTCGACGCCTTCGGCGAGGACCTTCCCGCACCGGAGGTGTCGCTGCGGGAGATCGCCGCCAGAGCCGAGACCAGCCACGCTCTCCTGCGATACCACTTCGGGTCGCTTCCGGGCGTCTTGGTGGCGATGCTCAAGGAGCAGCGCTCCCGGGACAACGCGATCCTCGTCGAGGCCGCTCGGCAGGGTGCTTTCGACGACCTCGTGGTCGCGATCTGGCGCGCCTACACGCAGCCGCAGCAGCTGTCGCGAGTACGCGGCTTCTTCCACGTCGTGGGACTCGCCGCGTACCGCCCGGAGGACTTCCGCGAGTTCATCGACTCGCTCGACGACCTGACCAAGGTGCTGGCCTCGCTCGCGGAACGCGAAGGGCGCGACGCGAAGGAAGCGCTGACTTTGGCCACCGTCACCATCGCCGCGATGCGCGGCTTGCTGTTGCAGGAAGTTCTCACGCCGACAGTCCACTCGGAGGACGCGGTCGCGTTGCTCTTGCGCATGAGCAAGGACAAATCCGCTCCACGACGTTGAGCGGATAGCCGCCGGCCTGCGAATGCCGGCGTTCGCGACGAAGTGGAGCACCGTGCCGACCGGACGTTGACGTGGGGTCGATGTGGTCGGGGTGCGGCGCCGGCAAGACATTCGGGATTTGGCCTACCGGGCTGACGGCCGTAGCGGTGAGTTCGACCCGCTGCCCGCTGCGCGGGAGGCTTGCTGAGGCATTCGGCTGAGGCCGTCGAGGATGAGGTCGAGCCCGAACTCGAACTCGTCGGCGAAGGCGAACCCGGTCTTCGCCAGTTCGGTGACCACCTCGGCGAGATAGGGGTAGTCCTCGAGTCCCGACGGCTTCCGGTCGACGACGGCTTTTTGCCGCCGCGCGGCTTCCGCCGGGATGTCGCCGGCGAGGGTTTTTTCCTGGAGGGCGAACCCGTAGACGTAGGCGTCCATCAGGTTGTACGCGTGTACGGCCACGCGGAAGGGAAAGCCCGCGTCACGGCGGAGGCACCGCATCACGGCGTTGTGGTGGTGCAGGTTCGCCGGTCCTGGGGTACCTGTCTCCATCCGGCCGACCGCCCACGGATGACGGAGCAAAGCCAGCCGCATCGATGCCGCGCGGCGGTGCATGGCGGTCCGCCAGTCGACGTCGACGGGTATCTCGACCTCGGCGAAGACCAGGTCGACCATGCCGTCGAGGAGCTCGCGCTTGTCCGCAACGTGCTTGTAGAGCGCCATGGGTACGACGCTCAACTGGGCCGCGAGCCTGCGCATGGTCAGGGCCTCGAAGCCGCCTTCATCCGCCAGCTCGACGGCAGCGTCCAGCACTTTGGCGCGGTTGAGCCGCTCCCGGCCGCCGGCCGCCGCAGTGTCCTGCATCGGGGTCCTCCACCTTCTGACCGGTGGCCCGGCCTTGACAGGTGTACATCGTACGCCTAGCTTGATCCCAGTAGAGGTGTACGCTGTACACCTCGGTCGAATCCCTCTCGGAGGAGCAAGACATGAGTGCCACGCCAAGACCGGGCCAGACGAAGCAGTTCTCCATGGCGCCCAGCGCAAGGAGCCTTTCGCGGGCCGCCGGAATCGCTGCCGCGATCGCGGGGGCACTGTTCATCGCGGTCCAGGTCGGCCACCCGGCCATGGACGTTTCGCTGGTCACCACCACCGACTGGGCCGTGCGCAGCACGGCGAAGGCGGTCATGGCCGCGCTGGCGCTCGCCGGCATCACCGGCATGTACCTGCGTCAAGTCCGGCAGACGGGAATCCTCGGCTTCCTCGGCTACGTCTTGTTCGCCGCCGGCTACCTGCTGATGTTCAGCATCGAGGTGCTCGCCGCCGCCGTTCTGCCCGCGCTGGCACCCACGGCGCCCGGCTATGTCGCCGACATCCTCGCCGTTGCCTTCGGCGGCACCGCAACCCATGGCATCGGCGCCATGCAGACCGTCATCGCGATCAGCTCCGTCGGCTATCTCGCGGGTGGATGCCTGTTCGGCATCGCGTTGTTCCGGGCACGCGTCCTCGCCCGGTGGGCGTCGGCGCTGCTTGCCGCGGGCACCGTCGCCACAGTCGCGCTCGCGGTGCTCCCGGAGTCGTTCAACCGGCCGTTGGCCGTTCCGACCGGAGTAGCGTTGATCGGCTTGGGCATCTCACTGTGGCGGACCCGGCCGGCCACGGGCAGCGACAACTCGGCGCCTCCCACTGTGGAACACGCCGCCGCACAATGATCATCGACGCTGCTACGTGAGCATCTCGCACGGCACCGGTACGGGTTCGTGTTCACGACGCCGAGCGGGACGTGCTTGTGGCGTTCGACGTTCCTGCGGCGAGTCTTCCGCCCCGCGGTCGACGGCAGCGAGGCGTCCGGGACAAAGGCGGGCTGCCCAACGGTCCGATCGGGGTTGACCTTCCATGGGCTGCGGCACAGTCACAGACCTGGCTGATCGCGGGCGGTGCACCGGAGATCGCCCAGGCTCGGAGGCTTGGTCATCATCTGGGCAACCGGGTCATCGAGACCTACTCCCACGTCGCTCCGGAGGTCGAGCAGCGGCTGTTGGACGATCTCGAGCGGCGCTGGCACGCGGCGGCCCCGCCACCACCGACACCCTTACCGAGTGTGGGCGGTGGCGCACGGTGGGGGTCACCCGCCGGGCGGGCCCAGGAGCAGCCGGAGGACCGCGCCGACGGTCGGCCGGGCTGGGGCGGTGCTCCAGTTCTGCCCCACCGGGAGCACAAGATCACGCCGTAAGCCGATCACCGAAGATCGAGCCCGGAACGCAGAAAACCCCTCCGGCCAGCCAGGAAAGCTGAAGCGGAGGGGTTCACTGAGATGTGGAGCTAAGGGGACTCGAACCCCTGACGCCCTCACTGCCAGTGAGGGTCGATCATGGTCCTGACCTGCGGCGATGGAGAATTGCCTAGTCAGATCATGCGCTTCGGTGCCGTTGTTGGCAACTCTGTGTTGTTGAGTGCAGTTGTGACAGGGGGTTTGCCCCAGCTGTGCCCCAGTGAAATTGGTGAGAGGATCGGCCGTCATTGAGTGACGAGGCCGGGCCGGGTTGGCCGTTGCTGTCATCTACTACAGCTCCATCCGCCGTTGCTCGGTCCGTCAACGGTGCCGGCCTCGGCGTACGTGTTGTTCCCTCCGTAGGTGTACATCTTGGTCTTGTCGGCGAAAGTCATGGTGCGGTATGGACCGCTCACGTAGGTGCGTTTGTCGTGATCGCCTTCGGCGGAGTAGGTGATCTCGATGCTCCATTGGTAGTTCGCCTTGCAGGCGGACACGTCGAAGCGGAGTGTGGCTGGCTCGTCCTTGGTCACGGTGAAGGTCGGTCCGATCGGGTCGCTGCGCATGCCCGGTACCGGCCCGACGGGGGGCGCCCAGCTGCAGCCTGAAAATTTCCCGGGATTGCGCTCTTCTTTGAAAGTTTCACGGGATCGCGCTCTTCTTTCGTCGCAAGCCGTAGACATGTTTGACACCACGAGTCGACCCCGCTTATCGTTCTGTCGAACCGGTTCGAACACGATTGCTTACCGACCGATGCCCTGCTCCACGGGCATGGAGCCGGTAGACGAGTCCATAGTGGACCTCTCCATTTTGGCGCCCCCCGGCAGGTAGTGACGATGGGTCCGATGATCGGTGTATCACCGTAGACGCGACACCCGCGAAAGGGGTTTCTTGATGCGTCAGAACCGCCCTCGCACGCTATCCCGGCGCTTCGCCCGCGCAGCGCTGGCCGGCGCCACACTCCTCGCGATCATCGGCACGGTACAACCCGCCGCCGCAGGACAGCCGGCCGTCGCAACACAGCCGGCCCCCGCGGCCGCAGCTGCCGGCGCCGCCGCGATCGCCTCGGTCGACCTGGCCGGGACGTGGAGTTTCACGCCGGCGGGTCGGGGGGCGACCTCGATCACCGTGCCCGGCGGCGGCTGGT
>NZ_JBFACT010000094.1:0-27073 GCF_040640995.1 Amycolatopsis sp. NPDC021455
GCCGATGATCGCGAGGAGTGTGGCGCCGGCCAGCGCTGCGCGGGCGAAGCGCCGGGATAGCGTGCGAGGGCGGTTCTGACGCATCAAGAAACCCCCTTCGCGGGTGTCGCGTCGCGTCTCACCTCCGCGACCTGCTCGGCGTAATCGTCGACCGGGGCGGCGGAGCGGACGCGGCGGAGTGCGAAATCGAGTGCGGGCGCGCTGCTGGCCCGGCCGATCCCGAGGTCGATGCGTCCCGGGCTCATCGCGTCGAGGACGGCGAAGGTCTCCGCGACCTTGAAGGGGCTGTAGTGGTTCAGTTGCACCACACCGGATCCCACACGGATCCGGTCGGTCAACGCCGCCGCCCGCGCCACCAGCACCTCGGGGGTGCTGGAGGCGGTGCTCGCGCTCACCCCGTGGTGCTCGGCGAACCAGATCCGCTGGTAGCCAAGGCGTTCCGCGTGCCTCGCGAGGTCGACGCTGTTCGCGAACGCTTCGACGGGACTGCCGCCGATCGGGGTGTGGTGATGTCGAGAATGGACAGCTTCATGCTTGCGGCCTTCCGCCCGTGAACGGAGCAGTTGCTCACCGGGGCTACCGCATCACCTCACCCGCGTTCACCAGGAGGGTCTGCCCGGTGATGGCGCGGGCGCGGTCGGACGCCAGGAAAACCACGGCCTCCGCGACGTCTCCGTCGGTGGCCATTTCGGGCAGTGCCATCCGCTCGGTCAGCTGGGCGAGCAGATCCCCTTCCGACTCGCGTACGTACGACTTCGCTACCGGACCCCACATCCAGCCGGGCAGCACGGAATTGACCCGGATCCGGTGGGGACCCAACTCCCGCGCGAGGGAGTACATGGCGGACGTCAGCGCGCCTTTGGAGGCTGAGTAGGCGGTCAGGGACGCGTATGGATTTGGATCGATCTCGGCCTGGGTGCCGATCAGGACGACCGAGCCTCCGCGCGCCTTGAGGGCGGGGAGAAACGCGCGGGTCATCCGCAGGGTGCCCATCAGGTTGACGTCGACGACCTGGCTCCAGATCTCGAAGTCGGCCTCCTCCAGGTCACCGGTTTGCATGTACATGGCCGCGACATTGACCAGCGCGTCCACGGCGCCGAACCGCTCGCTCGCCAGTTCCGCCAGAGCGGCGACGTCGTCGTCCCGGGTGATGTCGGTAACCCGGTAGGCCGTCCGGGTTCCGTCCGGGTCGATGGCGGCGGCGGTCTTGGCGAGGTTCGCCTCCGTGCGGGCTCCGAGCACCGCATAGCCGCCGTCCCGGACGACAGCGGCGGCGACCTGGTGACCGAGCCCGTCTCCGACACCGGACACCACGACGACCTTCCCCTCGAGCATGACCTGTTCCTCCTCATGGGGCATTGCGGCAGAAAGCCGCTGAACTGACTATTCCTCGACCGTAAGCGCACGCTCCCATTTATGGGAAGTACTGACAAAAAAGTAAGGTCACGCACGATGGTGAGCGCGTGCCCATCGGTTGAGGGCGTTGAGGGCCTCCCGCAGGCCGAGGCCTTCCTCGGTGAGCCGGTATTCGACACGGGGCGGGACGACCGGATGGGCGGTGCGTGCGACCACGCCGTCGGCCTCCAGGGCGCGCAGTTGCTGGATCAGCATTTTCTGTGTCACGGCCGGGATAAGCTTCTCGAGTTCGGAAAACCTCAGGGAAGTGTGCCGGAAGAGCTGATAGACGATCACCAGTTTCCAGCGTCCCTCAAGTACCCGAAAGCCGGCTTGGACGTGATCGACCACACAGGCCGCGTCGTGCGGTGAGCTTACTTTTTTGCCGGTACCTGCCATTTTGTCAGCGTACAGTGGTATCGCCGGGGTTCCACAGATCAGGGTACGGGCTAGTAGTGCTTTGTCACGTGCTGTTGAGCTGGGGTTTCTGTTGCGGGGTTCGGGTCTGGATGGGTTGTCGGCAGGTGTGGCAGACACCTGTCCAGACCGCGAGCAGAGTTTGGAGTTGGCGCAGGACTGCGTAGAGGGTCAGGCCTGCGCAGGGGCTTTTGGGGTGCGGCGGAGCTGGGTGCAGATGGCTTGGGCGACGGCGGCGAGGGTGACGTGGCGGTGCCAGCCGAGCCAGGAGCGGCCTTCGAAGTGGTCGAGGCCGAGGCCGTCTTTGAGTTCGCGGTAGTCGTGTTCGATGCGCCAGCGGATTTTGGCCAGCCGCACCAGGTCCCGCAGCTTCGTGTCGGCGGGCAGGGTCGAGAGCCAGTAGTCGGTGGGCTCGGGTTCGCCGGGCGGCCATTCGGCCAGCAGCCAGCATTCGGGCAGGCAGCCGTCGCTGCCGCGGGGGATGTTGCGGTTGGCCGGGCGGACCCGCAGCGCGAGGAACCGCGAGCGCATCCTCGCCGTGGGATTGCCCGGAGACTTCTTCGACCCGTGCCGCCAGAGGACGTACCGGCCCGCCGACCGCCCGGCTGCCATGACGAGGCTCTTCAGGTCCTGCGGCGGGTCGGGGTAGCGCGGCTGTGGCGGTCGTCCGGTGCCGCGATAGGCCGGTGTCACGGGCACTGCTTCGGCGGGCTGGGCGGTCGCGGTCGGGCTGACGGCGAGGGCGTAGGTCAGGCCACGTTCGGTCAGGCCGAGCCGGAATTCGGTGGCGTCGCCGTAGCCGGCGTCGGCCACCACCGGCCGCCGTGGCAGCCCCCACTCGGTGGTGACGTCGTCGAGCATGTCCAGCGCCAGCCGCCACTTCTCCCGATGCCGCAGCTCGTCCGGGATCGCGCTGCGGGCCCGCCGCGCCTTGATCTCGGCCTGGCCTTGTCGTCTGCGGCTTTGGTCTCGTCCCAGGACCGCGTGCACGCTCATCCCGATCTGACAGTTCCCGGTCTTGCCCAATGCACCGCAGTACATCCGCGCCACACCCGGGGAGTCCTTGCCGTCCTTCGGAAACCCGGTGTCATCGATCACCAGCGCATCCGGGGCGACGAACTCGCCGGCCCACCCGGCAGGTGTATGACTGCTACACCTTCACCGCGCTGATCACGTTGGAGGACTACGGCTTCTGCGAAAAGGGTGAAGGCGGGCCGTTCCTCGCGCAGCCGGGGACGCTGGGGCCTGCGGGGAAGCTGAAGGTGAACACCGGCGGCGGGGAGCTGTCGTCGTACTACCTGTGGGGCATGACCCCGCTGTCGGAAGCCGTGATCCAGGCCCGGGGGCAGGCGGGGGAGCGGCAAGTCGAGCGGCACGACCGGGTGTTTGTCTCCGGCAACGGTGGCACTCTCGACCACCACGCGACACTCGTGCTCGGCACGGTCTAGAAAGGACTGCGGAAGATGGCTCTGTTCCCCGTCCGCCGCGACGCGGAGACGCCGGCGTTCTTCGACGGCACAGCGCGCGGCGAGTTCCTGCTGGTGCGCGACACCGTGACCGGCGAGCTGCTCAACCCGCGCACCGACACTTCCTTCGACCGGGCGCGCTTCGAGCACGCCCCGGCTTCGGGGGAGGGGACCGTCGTGACGTGGTCGGTTCCCCACACCCGGCTGCCCGACGACGACCTCACCGCTGCCTGTGTCAAGGTGCGGTTCGAAAGCTCCGGTGACGGCGAGGCCGTCCCGTATTTCGCCAGTCGAAGTAGCCAACCCGTGGCAGGTGGCAGGCGTGGCGGCCACGGTGCGTCGGCCCCATCGAACGGCCACCCGCAGACGCTGCCGCAGAACGTGGCCACCAGGCGACGGCTCACCTGGGCCTCGGCTCACTGCCGTACGCATGAATCGGTTAGCTGGAAGGCGGGTGTTTGAACCGACAGGTGCTGGTAGATCCCGGTGCCGGACATCGTGAGCCGGACGTGCCCGGCGCCGGACGCCGGATGAGTGGCTGGATCAGACGGCCGACCACCCGTTGTAGACCGGGAGCACGGCGCCGGTGATGTTGCTCGCCGCGTCAGAGGCGAGGAACACGATGGCCGCGGCGACTTCCTCCGCCGCGGCCAGGCGGCCCACGTTCTCCCGGCAGCGGCCGACGATGGAGGCGCCGTCGTCATCGAGGGTGAGCGTGTCCTTGATGGGGTTGTCGGTGCTACCGGGGCGATGGCGTTGACCCGGACACCGCGATCCCGGTACATGACCGCGGTCGACTTCGTCAGTCCGATGATGCCGTGCTTGGAGGCGGTGTATGCGGTGCCGGCGGTACTGCCGCGCAGGGCTGCCTCCGAAGCGGTGTTGACGATGGCGCCGTTGCCGTGGGCGAGCAGGTGGGGCAGGGCGGCGCGGGTGAGCAGGAACGGGGCGGTGAGGTTGATCCGGATGACCCGTTCCCATTCGGCGTCGCTCACGTCGGCGGTGGCGGTCATGCTGTCCATGATCCCGGCGTTGTTGACGAGGTGGCCGAAGGACTCGACCGCGGTGGTGATCACTTCGTCGACCGTGCGCTGGTCGCTCAGATCGCCGATGACCGTGCGGGCGGTACCGCCGCTCGCCTCGATCTGCTTGGTGACGGCCTCGGCGCCGACCGGGTTGATGTCCGTGATGAGAACCCCGGCTCCCCGGCTCGTGAACTGCAGCGCGGCGGCGCGTCCGATACCGGACCCGGCGCCGGTGACGATCACGCCTCGTCCTTCGAATTCCTTGCTCATGCTGTCACTCCGATGGAAGTTGCGGGTACGGCGTCTTGCCAGCGGGCACGCAGGGCGACGGGTGCGAACGGCCGTTGGGCGCCCAGGAGGCTGCGGCGGCGGCCATGCCCTGCCCGGAGGTGGTCATGAGGGGTCTCGCCGGTCGGCGAACGCCGTGTCGATCGTCTTCTTCATGAGTTCCACGCCGGTCCGCATGGTGCTGGTGACGTAGTCGATGACCGACGCGGACGTGAACTCGGCCGTCCAGACGAGATGGACTCCCTCTTCGTCCTCCCGCACGGTCTGTGACCCCAGGTGGTTTGTCAGCGGCCCGCCTTCGGTCGTTTGGTAGGTGAGCATTCGGGCGTCATCATTGACTTCGATGATGCGCTCGGTGATCTTCATGTCATTGGCGAGCGTCAAGGTCCTGCTGTCCGGTCCCTTTTCCACGTGGGTCGCGAATGCCGGGATGAGCCGGGTGTCCAACGCATAGACATCGCGCACGGCATCCCAGGTGAACTCCGCGCTGGCTTCGACGACGACATCGACCGTCACCGAGCTGATGCCGGCTTCTTCGTAGCGAACTTCCATGAGCACGGTCATGATATTTCTCCTTCTCTCTTCTGATCGTCTGTTGCAGTGCGGGCCATCGCCGGCACGGGTTGGTTCGGCTGGTGCTCGCCGAGAACGTCAGGGCACCATCACGACCCGGCCGATCCGGCCGCGCTGCTCGGCGTGGTGGTGCGCGGCCCCGGCGTCGGCCAGGGGGTAGCGGGCGTCCAGGTCGAGTGCGTCGAGATCGGCCGGAGTGCGCAGGGGTAGCCGGTCGGGGCTCCAGGTGCCGGAGAGGATCTCCTTCGGAACAGCTGGAGACGAGGTCATGAGTGCGCCCTTCCATCATCGACTAACATTGTTAGTCGAGCAGAAGTTAGACTAACAGTGTTACCCTAAGTGCGGGAAGACCCTTCGTCGGCTGGGACGAAGCGCCGACCGTTGAAGGCGGGGGGTGCACCGAGAGCCGTAAGCTGCCGCGGGTGGCGAGGAGGCGATGACGTCGCAGATCAAGCGAGTTCCCAACGTGCGGGGCGAAGGCGAGCGGTTGCGGCAGGAGATCCTCGGCGCGGCGACCCGCATCCTTGAGGAGACGGGGCGCGAGGACGCGCTCTCCCTTCGCGGGGTCGCCCGCGAGGTCGGCATTGCCGCACCCAGCGTCTACCGGCACTTCAAGAGCAAGGCCGACCTCGTGACCACTGTCCTCGACGTGACCTACCGAGCACTGGCCGTCGCGATGAGCGAGGCCGGCGAGTCGGCCACCGCGGTAGGCGCGGACCCGTGGGAGCGCGTGCGGGCGATCGTCACCGCCTACCGCAGGTTCGCCATCGACAAGCCCCGCCGGTACCGGCTGATGTTCAGCCTGGAATACGAACCCGAGCGCCGGCCCTCCGCCGACACCCCCCTCGGCACCGTGCTCCAGGCATGGACTCACGCCGTGGACACCTACCTCGCGGCGATCGCGCCCGCCCGTCGATCGGAAGCGGAGATTGTCGGCATCCACCTGTGGACCGCCTTGCACGGCCAACTGGTCCTGTGGCACACCCTGCCCGGTCACCACACCAGCAGTGAAGACATCCTGACCGAATTGGAACAGTCATTGCTGCACCGGCTGCTGCCCGGACCGGCCCCTCAGCCATCAACCCCGAGGCTCGACGCCGCACACAGCCAGCGAGGCAGTTGAGAATGTCGCACCGGACGCCGCTGAAGCGCCGCTACCGCTCGAATCGGCCGGAGCTACACCACGAGCAGGGTTCGTTCACCGATTCGGCACCCACACCGGCCGCTGCCCCAACCTCGACGGACAGCCCGCGTACGGCACCGGCTCCAAGGTCGTCCCGGCCACCGCGCACCTCGACCACACGCCGGAGAACTGTGACTCCGCCAACCTCCGCGCCATGTGCCAGGGCTGCCACCTCCACTACGGCCAGGACCGCCACGCCCGCACCCAGGCCGAAGCCCGCCGCGCATCACTTGAAGCCTCCGGACAGCTCACGTTCACCGGCGCGGAAAGGCCGGCTCCCGGACGACGGGTATCGGAGTGGAGGTCACCTGCTGGTGCGGGATGCCGGCCCCCGCGCCGCGCCGGCAGCCTGGCTGTCGACGGCGACGATCATCCGTGGCTTTCCCGGCAGCCGGGACTGCGCGCCTTCGGCGGCAATTCCGGCGTTAGCTCGCGTCGGTGGTCAGGTCCAGCGCCGGCGCGACAGTTGTGAATGCCTGGTCGACCAGTGCGTCCAGGTCGGCCGCACCGTCGCCGGCCACCCAACGGCGGAGCGCCACGTTGAACGCCGTGAGGGCGACTCCGGCCGCGAGCGTCGGGCGCAGGTCGGTGTTCGAGTCGAGTCCGGTGCGTTCGGCGAGGATCGCCGTCACGTCGTCCTGCCAGACGGTCTGCCGTTCCAGGAATCGGGCCAGCAGGGCCGGGGTGCCGAGGATCAGCCTGCTCACGAGCAGGGTCTTGGCGGGGTTGGCGACGCTCATCGCGGTGAAGACGGACAGCGCGTGCCGGAGGGCCTGCGCGGGGGGCTCGTCGGCGGGCCGGCCCCGCAGTTGCGCGCACAGGCGGGCTCCCGCTCCGGCCAGCATGTGCACGACAACGTCCTCTTTGGACTCGAAGTAACGGGAGAACGTGCGGCGCGACATGCCGACGGCCGTCACGATCTGGTCGACGGTCGTCTCCTCGAAACCCTGATCGGCCAGCAGCCGCACCGCGGCTTCGGTCAGCTCGTCGCGCACGAGCCGGCGTTTGCGCTCGGCGATCGTCGTGTCCACGCCTGGATGTTACCTCGCGCTCCTTTCGGCACATAGGGCCTTGGTTGACACACTGTGCCACCGGTGGCAGCCTGGGCGATGGATCTCACGGAGATGCGGGGAAGGGTGGACAGGCGATGACGGAAGCGCCGGAGTTGCCGCTGCAGATGCGGCGTGATGGGTTCGGCCCGGTCGAGGAGCTGGCGCGGGCCCGCGATGGTGAGGGCGTGCTGCGCGTGGTGACGCCCTTCGGGGTGCCCGCGTATCTCGTTCTCCGCTACGAGGACGTCCGGGAGGTGCTGTCGGATGCGGCTCGGTTCAGCAGCGCTGTTGCGGGCCTGCCGGGCGCGGCGCAGGGGAGTGAGGACGAGCAGGCGTCGTTGCGGGCCGGGAACCTGATCGGGCTCGACCCGCCCGAGCACACCCGGCTGCGCCGGATGCTGACGCCGGAGTTCACGGTGCGGCGGATGCGCCGGCTGGAGCCGCGGATCACCGAGATCGTCGAGTCCGCATTGGACGATCTGGAGCGGGCCGGGAAACCGGCGGATCTGGTGGCGCACTTCGCGTTGCCGGTGCCGTCCCTGGTGATCTGCGAACTGCTGGGCGTCCCGTATGCCGACCGGGCCGAGTTCCAGGACCGCTCCAGCCGCCTGCTGGACATCTCGCTGCCCATGGAAGACCGGATCACGGCGCGGCGGGAGGACCGGGCCTACATGGCGAGCCTGGTCGCCCGGGCGCGGGCCGAGCCGGGCGAGGACATGCTGGGCATGCTGGTCCGCGAGCACGGCGACGACCTGACGACCGACGAGCTGATCGGCATCGCAAGCCTGCTCCTGCTGGCCGGGCACGAGACGACCTCGAACATGCTGAGCCTCGGGACCTTGGCGCTGCTGCAGCACCCGGATCAGCTGGCGATGATCCGCGAGGACCCGTCCCGGGTCGAGCCGGCCGTCGAGGAGCTGCTGCGGTGGCTGTCCATTGTGCACTCGCTGCCGCCGCGGACGACCACGACCGACGTCGAACTGGCCGGGCAGAAGATCCCCGCCGGCTCCCTCGTGTTGCTGTCCTTGCCTGCGGCCAACCGGGACGGCGCGTTCATCGGCGAGGCTGACACGCTGGACATCACCCGCGGAGCCGCCGGCCACGTCGCGTTCGGCCACGGTCTGCACCACTGCCTCGGGGCGCCGCTGGCCCGGATGGAGATGCGCATCGCCTTTCCCGCCCTGCTGAAGCGATTCCCGCGGCTGGCGGTGGCCGAGCCGGTCGAGTTCCGCCACTTCACGGTCGTGTTCGGCCTGAAGTCGCTGCCCGTCACCTGGTGAAGTGACCACTCGAACAGGGCTCGGCAGATGCCCGTCATCGCCATCGCCGCGCAGGTCCCGGGCTGGGGCTCGCCATCGCGCGCCGGTCCGGAAACGAGAGATGCCAGGTCGCCCTCGTCGCCCGGAACCGCGAGAAGCTCGACGGTCTCGTCGCCCAGCTCACGGCTGAAGGCATCGAGGCCGCGGTTTTCCAGCCGACGTGATGCATCTGGACACCGTACGTTCCGCGCTCGCTGCCGCGGCGAACCGCTTCGGGACTATCGGCGTGGTGGAGTACTCGCCGGCAGATCGGGGCCTAGCCGGTGTCGCCGCCGCGGAAGCGACAGCCGAGGATCTCCAGCCGCAGATCGACCACTCCAGGTACGGCGCCGTCGCCGCGGTGCGGGAGGTGCTTCCGGCGATGCTCGACCGGGGCAGCGGGACGCTCCTGCCGTCCAGCGGCGCTTCGTCGGTCCGGCCGCGGCGGACCGTTCGGCAGCAGCGGCCATCGCTGCGGCCGCGCTGCGCAACTACGCGCCGGCTCTGAACGCCGAGCTGGCCGGCCGCGGGATCCACTATTCCGCCGCGGTCAGGGCGGTATTGCTGCATCGCCTGGCAGCCGACGATGAGGGTTTCCCCCTCGTCGCTGGAGGTGAAGTCTTCGCGTGCGCTGCGAGGGACGCATTCTTCTTGTCCGACGGTGCTGGCCAGCGACTCGACCAGGCCGCGGTCGGTGGGTCCCCATTCCAGGACGACTTTGCGCAGCAGCATGAAGAGGGCTTCGCGCGGCCCGCTGAGGTCCAGCAGTTCCCTGCCCTCGCGGGCCAGCTCGCGGATCCGCCGCGGCGTCGGCCCTCAGCGGTCGCGGTGTGGTGGCTGTCATGTCAGTGCCTCCATTGACAAGCGGAGAGCTATCTCCGTATGTTCACGGAAACGGAGAGTTGTCTCCGTCTTGCGACGGAACTAAGGAGAAGTCGATGACGGCTAAGAAGGTCGTTGCTGTGGTGGGCGCCACGGGCCAACAGGGCGGGGGGCTCGCCCGGGCGATTCTCGCTGACCCGGCGGGCGAGTTCGCGCTGCGGGCGATTACCCGTAACCCCGACTCCGAGGCCGCGCAGGCGTTGCGGGAGCGTGGGGCGGAGGTCGTGAAGGCGGACTCGTCGGATGAGGCGAGCCTGCGGGCGGCCTTCGAGGGTGCTGACGCCGCGTATCTCGTTACGAACTGGGCGGAGCTGATGGACCCGAAGGCCGAGATCGACCAGGCTCACGCAATGGCGCGCGCGGCAAAGGCGGCCGGCGTGGGACACGCGATCTGGTCGACCAACGACGACACCCGCCAGACGATCCCGGCGGATGACGAGCGCTACCCGGACGTTCTGGGGTTCAAGGTCCCGCACATGGATGCCAAGGCGTCGGCGGACGCCTACTTCACCGAGATCGGTGTGCCCACGACGTTCCTTCGGACGTCCTTCTTCTGGGACAACCTCGCCAGCGTGATGCCGTTGCGGCGCAACGAGGACGGCACCCTGACCCTGGCGCTGGCGATAGGCGACAGCAGGCTGTCGGGTATCGCCGCCGCCGACGTCGGCAAAGTGGTGCTCAGCATCCTCAAGCGCCGCGAGGAGTTCCTCGGCCGCACCGTCAGCATCGCCGGCGAACACCTGACCGGAACGCAGATGGCGGCGCAGTTCTCGGACGTGCTGGGACAGACGGTCACGTACCGCCCGCTCTCCGTACAGTCGATCCGGGAGGCCGGCTTCTACCTTGCCGACGACGTGGCGAACATGTTCCAGTTCTTCACCGAGTACGAAGACGTGATTGTGGGCCCGCGTGACGTGTCCGCCACTCGGGAGCTTCACCCTGAGCTGATGACCTTCGCCACCTGGGCGGCGCAGAACCGGGACCGCGTGCAGGCCGCCGTTGCCGAGCAGAACTGGAGTCAACTACCACTGACTCAGTACGACAATGACTCAGTCGCGCGTCGTTAGTCGGTTTGCGGTCGTGGGGTCTGCCCAGGGTCTGGCCGGCACCTCGGCTGTGAGGCTTCGGCCTCTCATCAGGATGTCACCGTGCCCAAGCCCTACCCTCGTGAGTTCCGTGACGACGTGATCGCGGTGGCCCGTCGTGGTGAGGCTCCGTTGAAGCAGGTCGCCAAAGACTTCGGGATCTCCGAGTCATGCCTGGCCAACTGGCTGCGCGCCGCCGATGTCGAGGACGGCACCCGGGCCGCGTGACCCGGGAGGAGTCCGCCGAGCTACGCGAGGTGCGTAAGCGCGACCGGCTGCTGGAGCAGGAGAACGAGGTCCCTCCGCAAGGCCGCGGCCTACCTCGCGATGGACCAACGAATCGATCTTCCGCACCTTCCGGCGCCGAGCAGAGGAACAGACCATTGAGTGATCAGGTGCCAAGCCTGCTGTCCCGGCGTGCCGTGCTGAGTGCGGCCGCGGTCGGCGTCACTCTTGGCTTCGCCCAGTCGGCACCCGCGTTCGCCGTCACTCCCGCGGCGGCGACCGTCCCGGCGCCCGCGGACTTCCCGGCGTCCATTCCGGTCTACCGGCAGGCCTTCACCAACTGGTCTGGCGAGATCGTGCTCAGCCCGCAGTGGACGTGCGCTCCGAAGAATTCGGAGGAAGTGGTCACACTGGCCAACTGGGCCCATACCAACGGCTGGAGACTACGTGCCCGCGGTATGGGCCACGGCTGGTCACCCCTGCTGGAGCCGGAAGGCGCCGACGGCAGGATTCTCATCGTCGACACCACCCAGCACCTCACCGCGATAAGCATCGATTCGGGAACACCGGCCAGCGTCACCGCCCAGGGCGGCGTGACCATGCTCGGCCTGCTGACCGCAGTGGAGCAGGCCGGCTACGGATTGACCAACACCCCCGCGCCCGGCGACGTCACCCTCGGTGGCGTGCTCGCCATCGGCGGCCACGGCACCTCGATTCCGGCGGTCGGCGAGCGTTCTCAACCGGGCCACACCTACGGCTCTATCAGCAATCTGGTGGTGTCCCTTACCGCAGTGGCCTGGGACACCACCGTGAACGCCTATGTTCTTAAGACCTTTCAGCGCAACGACCCGGACATCGGCGCGTTCCTGGTCCACCTGGGACGAGCGTTCATCACCGAGGCAACACTCCGCCTGGGAACCAATGTCCGGTTGCGCTGCCAGAGCAGTTGCGCCACACCGGCTGCGGCCTTGTTCGCGTCGCCGGAGTCGGCCGGAGCGAACTCCTTCACCGCGCTCCTGGACCGCAGCGGGCGGGTCGAGACCATCTGGTTCCCGTTCACCACTGCGCCATGGCTGAAAGTCTGGTCGGTCGCACCCGAGAAGCCATCGTCGGCCAAGGAAGTCGACACGCCCTTCAACTACACGTTCGCCGACTCGGTGCCTGGGCCGGTCTCCCGGCTGATCAAGGATATCGTCAGCGGCTTCGGCGCGGCGACCCCCACCTTCCAATTCCTGGAAATGGCTATCACCCGGGCCGGTCTGTTCACGACCGACACCTCTGACATCTGGGGATGGGCCAAGAACACCCAACTCTACGTCCGCCCGACCACTTTACGGGTGACTGCGAACGGCTACGCCATCCTGTGTGCGCGAGCTGACGTGCAACGGGTCGTCAGCGACTTCTACACCTACCTCAGCACGAAGCTCACCGCCTACCGGAACGCCGGCCAGTACCCGATGAACGGCCCCTGGGAGGTCCGCTGCACCGGGCTGGACGACGCCGCCGACTGCGGCGTCGCGGACGCGGTCCAACCCGTGCTGAGCCCGGTGCGCCCGCGCCCGGACCAACCGCAGTGGGACACCGCAGTGTGGATGGACCTGCTCACCTTCCCAGACACCCCCGAGTCGCAGAGGTTCTACCGCGAAACCGAGCAATGGATGCTGTCCCACTACACCGGCAGCTATGCAGCTGTGCGTGCGGAGTGGTCGAAGGGGTGGGCCTATTCGGGTTCGGCAGCATGGGCCGAGCCCGCGGTGCTGGGCTCCGCTATTCCCGACTCGCTGCGGATCGGGCAGGACGACGACGCCAACTGGGACGCCGCACTGGTCACATTGGATCGCTACGACCCCGGCCGGATCTTCTCCAACACCTTCCTCGATACCCTGATGCCCCGACCGTCGGGAGCGGATCACCGCGTCCTGCCACCGGCCGGGCAGCGAGGCCCGCTACCGCTTCGCCGACACCGGTCTTGACCTCGCCGCGCTACGAGATCGTTTCCAGGATTACCAGGACCATTTCGGTATTCCAACCGAATCTCTGGCCTGACAGCGGATCGCCGCGCGCCCGCACACGCGTGCGATCGACGGTTTTGCCCTGTAAGGAAACGTCGCTCAGCGGACAACGCGACCAAGGAAGGGAACTAGGCCATGCCGGCGTGGACCGTGCGCGACATATCCGACCAAAGTGGACGCACAGTGGTTGTCACCGGCGCCAACAGCGGCCTGGGCTACCACACGGTGCGAGAACTAGCCCGCCGCGCTGCTCGAGTGGTGCTGGCCTGCCGTAACGCGGAGCGCGGTGCGGAAGCCGTTCGCAAGATCCGTGCCGAGATGCCGTGGGCGGATGTCCACTGTCGACTGGTCGACCTCGCCGATCTGACGTCCGTGCGGTCCTTCGCCGAGGATCTCGACGTCGAACGACTGGACCTGCTGATCAACAACGCGGGTGTGATGGGCGTGCCTCGCGGCAGCACCAGGGACGGCTTCGAAACCCACATCGGGATCAACCACCTGGGCACCTTCGCACTGACCTGCCTGTTGCTGCCCCGGCTGCTGGCCACCCCCGGTTCGCGCGTGGTGGGCGTCTCCAGCGTCGCGCACGGCATGGCCGGGGTCGACCCGAGCCGGCTCTCCGAGCCAGGGCGGTACAACCGGTGGATCGCCTACGGCAGGTCCAAGACCGCCGGGTTGCTGTTCACCCGAGAACTGGCCCGTCGTCTTTCCGCGGCGAAGGCGACGACGATCGCCGTCGCCGCACATCCGGGCTATGTGGCGACCGACCTGCAAGCCAAGGCCGTGGGCCCCGACGGCCCCACCCTGATCGACCGGATGCTGGTGGCCGGCAACCGTTTGGTGGCCGGTTCACCGGAGAAGGGCGCGCTTGCGGTGCTGTACGCCGCCTGCGCGCCCGGACTCGCGCCGGACACCTATGTCGGTCCCCGGCTCGTCGGCCGGGGCGTGTCGACATCGGCGTGGCGTGCCCCCTGGGCCCGCGACGACCAGGTGGGCCGCCGGCTCTGGGCGGAATCAGAGCGGCTGACCGGGGTGCGCTCCCCGCTGTCGCGCACCGCCGGTCATCGCTGAGGTCGGCCGCGGAGAACTCAGCCGCCGGCCGGCCCGGTCCGCCGGCGGTAGCGGATACGGCAGGGCGACAGTGGCACCGCCACGGGCGCCGCGTAGTCGGGCCGCACGACGGTGTCGACGAGCTCGATGTCGAAGCGGCGCAGCATCCGGCTCCAGATGAGCATGATTTCCTGGTAGGCGAAGGCTTTTCCGGTGCAGCGATGCTTGCCGCCGCCGAAGGCGGCCAACGGGCTGGGTGTGCCGCGGTGCTCGGCACGTTCCGGGGAAAAGCGGTCGGGGTCGTAGCGGCCGGGCTCGGTGAACGTCCCGGGCAACCGGTGCGAGGCGGCCGGTGAGATCATCAGCCTGCTGCCACGGGCAATCCGGTATCCGCCGTAGTGGAACTCCTCTTCCGCGTCACGCAGCAGCACAGTCGTCGGCGGGTACAAGCGTTCCGCCTCGGTGACGCACTTGCGCAACGCGCTCATCTCGTGCACGTCCGGCCCGGCGCCTTGCGCCGCCAGCGCGTCCTGCTCCCGGACAACCGCGGACGCCACTTCCGGGTGCTGCAGGATCAGCGTTCCCGTCCAGCCGGCCAACGCCGCGGTGTTGTGCTCGCCCGCGACGATGATGGCCAGCAGCAAGGACGCGGCGACCTCCTCAGGCAACGGGCGGCCGTCGCTGTACCGGGATTCCATCAGCGACACGATGAAGCGCTCACCGCTCGGATTCTCCTGGCGGATCGTCCTGGCCGCGGACAGGATCACCTCCACCAACTCGCGACGTGCCCGGTCCCGTCTGCGGAAGGCGGGAATGGGCAGGTTCGGCCCGACCAGCCAGGCCAGCCTTCCGGCAGCCTTCAGGTCATCGAACAGCCGGACCAGATCACGCCCCACGAGTCGGCCGAACTCCGGCCCGATCAGGCACCCGGCGGCGATGTTCACGGACAGCTCGCTCATGGCCGCGGGGAGGTCCACCGTCCCGGCATCGCCCCAGCCGTCGAGAAACCGGTCGATCTCCTGGACCATCGCCTCGACGTACCCGCTGACCGCGTTGCCCGACAGCGCGGGCAGCATCATCGTCATGTGCTCGTCGAAAACCTCGGGCGGAGCGTCGAACAAGATGTTCTCGCCGAAGAGCGGGGTCATCGACTCGTAGGCGCGCCGCCGCCCAAGGGTGCGGTCCGTGGCGCGGAAGACGGCGTCGTTGGCAGCCGGGCCGCACAGGACCGTGAACTTCCGGCCGGCGATCCGCACCGTGAACACGTCGCCGACCTTCTCCTGCGCCCCGACCAGGAAGGCAACCGGATCACGACCGAACGCCACGGTGTGGCCGAGAACCGGCAGCCCTCCGGGTAGTGCCGGTGGCTCAAGACTGGTCACGCCGAGGTCAGTGGACATGTCTCCTCCGTCCGGTGCGGCCGTTCGCACCAGTTCGCCCCCTCGCGTGCGGGCCCGCGTGACTACGACGCGGGCTCCAGTCGCGATCTTATCCTTGAACAGGTTTCAGAAATGTGTCCGTTCAGCTGGTTCCACGAGATCAACAACACACGACCACGCCTCAGGTCAGCGCCTCGGCCACGGGAAGCTGCAACGTGTGATCGGCGCTGCTGATCGATCGCACGCACGAGACCACGACGTCCGCCTCGCCTCCGGTGGGCAGTTTGATCCAGGCGTGTCCGTCGTACCGGAATTGCGCGAACGTCGCCGCACCGGACCACTGCCAGAGGCCATCGGTCACGGTCTCGATCAGGTCCACGCGATCCGGCTCCATTGCGCTGTCCGCCGGGTACCGGAGGCGGACCACGAATGTCGCCTGCCAGCGGCAACGGTGGCAAACGACAGACCGCCGACGGGCCGTGCCGCAGGACAGGTCCGGGACGTCGCCCTGCCGGTCGAGCCCACACTCCGCCAAGGCAGCGACCCTCTCCCGGCGCCGCGGTCGGCTAGCCGGCGCGCGGCAAGATCATCCCTACCGCGACTATCCCGAGCGATAGCAAGCGCCGACAGCTCTATTGCTTGTTTCCGCATTGCTTGTTTCCGCCGTACCTTGGCTGCATCCCCTGTCCGCCACATCAGGTGAGACTTCGCCACCTGTACCGGCTTCCTTCCCGGTGATCGGTTGAGGTTTCCAAGCATGGCCGACGCGCCAACGTCGGCCGGGAAGGTACGACCCGATGTTGAGCGCAGTCCCTGATCCTGCTGCTGGCGATGATGGTGCGGCGGGCGGCTCATCCGCGTCGTCGGTGATCGATGAGCTGGTGCGTGAAGGCGCGCGCCGGATGCTGGCCGAGGCGTTGCAGGCCGAGGTGGATGCCTGTATCGCCCGGTTCGCCGGCGGGCGTGATGAGCACGGGCACCGCCTGGTGGTCCGCTACGGTCACCGCGAAACCCGCGAGGTGCTGACCAGCGCGGGCGCGGTGGAGGTGAGCGCACCGCGGGTCAACGACAAGCGGATCGACCCCGGCACCGGCGAGCGGCAGCGGTTCTCCTCGGCGATCCTGCCGCCGTGGGCGCGCAAGACGCCGTGCGCGGCTTCGGGCTCACGGACCTGGCGGTCAACGGGCAGGATGTCCGGAAGGTGGCCGGCACCGGCTCGGCCGCGGTGTCGCTGTCCGGCGGGATCAACAAGGTCACCCTCACCGGGGTCGCGGCACTGTCGTGGATCGACCGGCTCGACGTGCGCCGGACCGATGGCGCACTGCCGGCGAAGACCTACCAGGCGGAGAACGCCCAGCTCGCTGGGACGGCCCAGGTTACGACATTGTCCAATGCGGACGGTGGCAAGGCGGTCACCGGCGTGGGCGTCGCGCCCGGCAACGGCAACACCGTGACCTTCCACGTCACCGCCGACCGGCCGGGCACGTACGCGATGCGGATTCGCTACGCCAATCCGGAGCAGGCGGAGGCCACGCACTACAACCCGGATCCGCTGGCCCGGCACGCCGACATCTCGGTCAACGGCGGAGCGGTCCAGCGGGTGCTGTTCCCGCACAGCTTCCACCAGAACAACTTCTGGGAGCTGACCGTGCCCGTGCAGCTGAAGGCCGGGGACAACACCCTTTCGTTCCGGTCCGAGGAGCTGCCGGAGTTCGACGGCAAGACGTACGCGTCGGACACCTGGCCCGGCATCCTGCTCCGGTCGTCGTATGCTCCGGTGCTCGACCGGATCGAGATTGCCCGCTTCAGCGCCCCGGCGCGCTGACGCGCGGTCTTCATGAGCGACCGAAGGCTTTGTCGTTGTCGCCGTAGGCCTTGCCCGGGGTCAGGTGGCTGCTGCCGAAGAGCTGGCTGACGGTGACGAACGTGTAGCCCTGTTCCTTGAGTCCGGTGAGGATGTCCGGTACGGCGTCGACCGAGGTCGGGTGGATGTCGTGGAGGAGCACGATGTCGCCGGGTTTGGTTTTGTCGAGGACGGTCTGGGCGACTTTGGCGCTGTCGTGGAATTTCCAGTCGAGGGTGTCGACGCTCCAGAGGATCATCGGCCGGTCGGCGGCGGCGCGGACGTCGTCGTTGATGGCTCCGTAGGGCGGCCGGATGACGGTGGGTGGGTGGCCGACGGCGTCGGTGACGGCCCGGTCGGTGCGGCCGATCTGGTCGTGGATCTGGTCGGGGGAGAGTTGCCGGAGGTCGGGGTGGTTCCAGCTGTGGTTGCCGATTTCGTGGCCGGCGGCGGCTTCTTTGCGGATCAGGTCGGCGTTGTAGGTGGCGTTCTGCCCGACGACGAAGAAGGTGGCGTGAGCGTCGAACCGGGCGAGAGTGTCGAGCAGTTTGGCGGTGTCGGGGCCGGGGCCGTCGTCAAAGGTGAGGGCGACGCACTTCACCTGCAGGCAGTCGACGGCGGGCCCGGCCGGGGGAGGGGCAGCTGTGTTCGTCGTGGGTGGTGCCGGGGCCGGGGCGCCGCCGAGGTCGAGCCTGTTGCCCGGTTGGAGCGCCTGTTGTTCGGCGCGGCGGCCGAAGTCGGAGAGGAGGGGCTCCGCCTGCACCTTCGGGATGACGACTTTCTGCCGGCCGGCCGGGACGACCGCGACCGTTCCCTGGTCGAATTCGGCGACGAGGTCGCCGCCTTCGGTGAAGGCGAGGTTGCTGATGGTCGATGTGCGATATTCCGGTGCGAGTGCGGCCTTCAGCGTGTCGGGGTCAGCACCTTCGCGGCTGGAGAGGGCCTTCGTCAGTGCCGCGTCGAACTCGCCGGAGGCAGCGTCGGCGATGAGGGCACTCGTGGAGACCGATTTCCGGGTCCGGGTGTCGTACCAGTACGTGGCGACACTGGTTCCGTCCCCTGCCGCGGTGCGGTCCACTGTGGTCAGTTCGACGCCTACGACGTCGCCGGCCGCGGCGAGGAAACGGAAGCTGACGTTGAGCTCCGGGGCGTCGTCCGTCGGGCATTCGGCGTCTTGCACACCGTTCTGGCTCTCGCGCAGAGTTTTGACCCGGTTTTCCGTTTTCTCCCGCAGTGCGGTGGTGAGCGCGTCGGCGCCGGGCACTGCCGGATAACTGACCGCCCACGGGCAGGACGCGGAGTCGCTGTTGTCGCTGACGATCCGCAGCCCCCTGATCCAGGTCGGGGCGACCGTGCGGATCTCGTGCGGGTGGCTCGGTGTCGGCGGGGGACCGGCGGCAGCCGGCGTGCCCGGCACCGGCTGTCCGGTGGTGCACGCCGAGAGGAGTGTCGCGGTGAGCATCAGCAGCGTCACCGATGATCCGGTCTTCATGTTCTGGATGACGTAGGCCGCAGCGGGCCGGTTCGGTCACACGACAGGCTGTGTGGCGCAGGTCACAGCTCATAGTAGCCGGCGGGCTGGGCAGCCAGGTCAGGCCATTTCGGGTGTTTTCGCCTGCCGGCACAGCCGCGTCATGATCTCTTGCCGGTTCTCGGCTTCGGTCCGGTCGATGTGGTTGCGGGCGGCCTGCCCCGCGCGGTCCACGTCTCCGGCCTGGATCGCAGCGAGGATCGCGGTGTGCTCCTGGTTGGCGAGGCCGTAGCCGGCCGCGATGAAGGGAGGCAGGCCGAGACGGGCCGTCTGCCGCTGGGCGTGGCGGCATTGGATGACCGCCTCGCTCGGGAACGGGGTTCTGGGCCGCCGCGGCCACCGACTCTTGGAACCGGTCGATCGAACGCGGGATTTAACTGTCTCACCAGGACATTCCAGTGGGTTGGCACCCGGTTCACCGGCGGTGAGGTCGAGCCCGTCTACGTCGCCGCACACTGCTCCGGCGACGTCGGTGTGACGACGATCGGCTTCGGGCGAGGCCTCACTTCGATCGACAACGGAAATCCCGGGGAGATGGTCATCCAGGCGACCCACGTGTACCGCCGCACCGGCGGCGAGTGGTTCGGCGTCTCAGGACCTTGCCTGAACTGTCATTGTGGAGAAGACGGCAGCGCACAGCGTCGCGCGGAGTCGTTGCGGGTCCGGTGTGGTGGCGCTGTGGGCCAACGCGCCGTCGTGGGCGGCGAGCATGGCTTGGGTGAATTCGCTGCCGTCGACGGTGAGCCGGCGTCCCGTGGCGGTCACGATCCGCAGGAGGGCCGGCTCCAGGCCGTCGCGCAGCTGCCGGTCCTGGGCGGCGAGCAAGTCCGACAGCTCGGGGTCGCGGCCGGACTGTGCGGCGAATCCCACGCGGATGTCGAGCCAGTTGACGTCGAACGGCAGGGCTTCGAGTACCGCGGCGACGGCTTGCTCGAGCGTCGCGGGGGCCGCCGCACCCGTCAGGCGTTCGCCGACCGAGTCCAGGGTGGCCAGCACTCCCGCCATGTGCTGGCCGTAGACGGCGAAGATCAGCTCGTCCATCGAGGCGAAGTTGGAGTAGAACGCGCCTCGGGTGTAGCCCGCGCGCTCGGTGACCGCGTCGATGCTCACCTGGGCGAGTCCTTGCTCGAGGAGGAGTTGGCGGCCGGCTGCCAAGAGCCGTGCGCGGGTCTCGCTGCGTCGCCGGGGCACGCGCGTCGAAGCCATGGTTCACCCGTTCCTGTGATGCGTCTTGCACTCAGTTCATGATGAACTCAGTATACGATGAATCGAGATCAGAGGGTAGCTCGACCGGAAAGAAGGAACGAAGTGGACGCGGACGTCATCGTCATCGGCGGGGGCCTCGCCGGCCTCGTGGCGAGCGGGGAACTGACCCGGGCCGGGAAGCGGGTGCTGATCGTCGAGCAGGAGAACGAGGCGAATCTGGGCGGCCAGGCGTTCTGGTCCTTCGGCGGGATCTTCCTGGTCGACTCCCCGATGCAGCGCCGCCTCGGCGTCCGGGACTCGTTCGAGCTGGCGTGGCAGGACTGGCGTGGTTCGGCGGGCTGGGACCGCCTGGAGGGGGAGCACCCGGAAGACGAGTGGGCCGCGAAGTGGGGGCGGGCCTATGTGGAGTTCGCGGCCGGGGAGAAGCGGTCGTGGTTGGAGGAACAGGGCGTGAAGTTCACCCCGCTCGTCGGCTGGGCGGAGCGCGGTGCCCTGACCGCGCGCGGGCACGGCAACTCCGTGCCGCGGTTCCACGTCCCGTGGGGCACGGGCACCGGCATCTCGGAGCCGTTCGCCGACAAGGCGCGGGCGGCCGCGGGTGCGGGGCTGCTCACCTTCAAGTTCCGCCACCAGGTCGACGCGCTCGTCTTCGAAGGCGGCCGGGTCACGGGCGTCCGCGGCACGGTTCTCGCGCCGGACACCGCCCGCCGGGGAGCGCCGTCGAACCGGGAGGCGGCCGGTGCGTTCGAATTCCACGCCCAGGCCGTCGTGATCGCCAGTGGCGGCATCGGCGGAAACCACGAGCAGGTCCGGAAGTGGTGGCCGGAACGCCTCGGCACGCCCCCGCGCAAGATGATCACCGGTGTTCCCGAGCACGTCGACGGGCGGATGCTCGACATCGCGACCGAGCAGGGTGTCCGGCTGGTCAACCGCGATCGGATGTGGCACTACACCGAAGGTTTGCAGAACTGGAACCCGATCTGGCCCGACCACGCGATCCGGATCCTGCCCGGCCCGTCCTCCCTGTGGCTCGACGCGCGGGGCCGGCAGCTGCCCGCCCCAGGGCTTCCCGGCTACGACACGATGGGAACCCTGAAAATCCTCCGCACCACCCCGGACATCGCCGATTACGACTACTCGTGGTTCATCCTCGACCAGTCGATCATCAAGAAGGAGTTCGCGTTGTCGGGCTCCGAGCAGAACCCGGACATCACCAACCGCGACCTGGCCCTGCTGCTGCGGAGCCGGCTCGGCCGCTCGGCGCCGGGTCCGGTCGAAGCCTTCAAGGAACACGGCGCCGACTTCGTGGTCGCCGACACCCTTCCCGAACTCGTCGCGGGCATGAACAAGCTCACCGGCGACGATCTCCTTGTCCTCGACGACATCGAGAAGCTGATTCGCGCCCGTGACAACGAGGTCGTGAATCCCTACTCCAAGGACCTGCAGACGATGGGGCTGCGCAACAGCCGCCGCTTTCTCGGCGACAAGCTGTTCCGGGTGGCGAAACCGCACCGGATCCTCGACCCGGCCCACGGTCCGCTGATCGCCGTGCGGCTCTGGATCGTCACCCGCAAGACGCTCGGCGGGATCCAGACCGATCTGCGCGGGCGTGCCCTCGGCGTCGGCGGCGAGCCGATCGACGGCCTTTTCGCCGCCGGTGAAGCGGCCGGTTTCGGTGGCGGCGGCGCCCACGGCTACAACGCGCTCGAAGGGACGTTCCTCGGCGGCTGCATCTTCACCGGCCGTACCGTCGGCCGGTCGTTGGCTGCCTCGCTGTGACACAGGTCGGGCGGCGGGGGTTTTCCGCGTTTTGCGGAACGTGGGCGTGGCGGATTGACGGAATCGACGGCGGTGCGGAAGGTGGTTTGATGGGATCGGGTGACGTCGCGCGCAAAGCGCTGGCTTGTGTGCGGATCTTCAACGGTGCGTTGGGGCTGTTCGCCCCCGGCCGGATGGCGCGCAGCCTCGGCAGTGAACCGGGGGAGGACAAGCGGTTCGGCTATCCCGCGCGCATGTTCGGGATTCGCACCCTCGTCCTCGGCGGGGATCTGCTGCTGTTGAAGGTGGACGATCCGTCGGCCCGGCGGATCCTGGGCCAGGCCGTCCTCATCCACGCGACGGACACCGCGGCTGCGGCCCATGCCGCTGCGCGGGGCGAGCTTCAGGGCAAGGCCGCGAAGTTCACCGTCGCGATTTCCGCGGTCAACACCCTGCTGGCGGTGATCTCGCTCGCCACGGCAAAGCGGCGCGGCTGATCGACTTCGGAAGGTCCACAGTGGCCCTCCGTCGGGGGCGGTGATGACCTGGATGTTCTCGCCGTGGTTGGCGTGTTTGCCCGATCGCCACGGGTCCACTCCGGGGGTGGGCCGCCCGCGCCGCCCCGTCGCCGGCTGGTCGCGGTGGAAGTGCGAGGGTTGGTGCCCTGAGCTGCTGGCCTGCTGTAAGAGTCCGCCGACAGTTGACCTGCAGCCGGCGCGGTGGACCGGAAGCTGTGGGGACGAGCGTTCCATTCAGACGGCGGTGTGCATGGGGCCGCCGTTGAGGGTGATGGTGTCGCTGAATGCCTGGTTGAGGTCGAGGTCGATGCCGGTGTGGTCGGCGTAGGCGCGGTGGATGTTGAGGGCGATCCGTTCGGCGTCGGGCAGGTTTGCGAAAGTGTCGAGCCGGCAGCGGCGGGCGGCGGCCAGCGGGGTGAGTCCTTCGCGCAGACCGGCCTCGGCGGAGTCGAGGACGAGACGGTAGTAGCGGCGGTGGCTGTCCAGTACGTCGGGCAGGGTGCCGGCGTCGATGAGCGGGCCGTGGCCGGGGATGACGTGGGCGGGTTCGAATCGGGCGATCCAGTCCAGTGCGCGGAGGGCGCCGTCGAGCGAGCCCATGAACACCAGGGGAGTCACCTGGTGGAACAGCAGGTCTCCGGTGAACAGGACGCGCTGCCCGGGTAGCCACGCGACGAGGTCTCCGCTGGTGTGCGCGGCGTAGCCGGGGTGATGGAGTTCGATCCGTTGCTGTCCACAGTGGAGTGTCAGGCTGGTTCGGGTGGTCAGCACGGGTGGCCGGCGGGTGACGCTTCCCCAGTCGGGTACGGGATCCCAGAAGGGCGGGCAGCCGTCGATGACCGGGTCGTGCAGCAACCCTGCGCGGGTGTTGTCGTGCCCGATGATGACGGTGGAGTCCGGGAGCAGGCTGTTGCCGTAGGTGTGGTCGCCGTGCTGGTGGGTGTTGACCGCGAAGGTGATCGGTGCGCTGTCGGTGGCGTGGGCGGTGGCGTCGAGCAGCGCACGTGTGCGTGGCTCGGTGGCGCACGTGTCGATGAGGATGGCCCCGTCGGCGGTGTCGATGACGCCGGCGTTGTTGATCCACCACGAGCCGTCGGGCTGGACCCAGGCGAAGACGCCGTCGGCCACGGTCGTGAGGGCGGGCTGGTCCTGGTGGTTCACGGGTCCCTCCGGTCTGCGGCGGTGGCGCTGACGTCCTCGTGCGGGGAGGAGGCGGCGGGCAGGATGCGGCTGGTCTGGCTGCCCAGATGCTCGACGCTGAGTGTGACGGTGTCTCCGGGGGACAGGGGCGGGTGGTTGTCGAAGCCTTGGCGACCCCAGAGTTCGGCCAGGCAGCCGCCGCCGCAGGTGCCGGATCCGAGGATGTCGCCGGTGCGGACCTCGGTTCCCCGGGAGGCGTAGGCGATCATCCGGGCGTAGCTGAACGCCATGGTGCTCCAGGTGTCCTCGCCGACGACGGTCCCGTTGACCTCTGCGGTCATCCGCAGGGCGAAGGGAGTTTCCCGCCCGGGGGGCCAGTTCGTCCGGGGTGACCAGGACGGGGCCGAGGGTGGTCGCGCTGTCCTTGCCTTTGGCGGGTCCGAGCTGGACCTGCATCTCGGCGAACTGCAGGTCGCGGGCCGACCAGTCGTTCATCAGCACGTAACCGGCGATGTGCGCTTCGGCGTGGGCGACGGCGATGTCGCGGCCGATCACGGCGACTTCGAGTTCGAAGTCGAACAGGGTGCAGCCGGGCGGAAGCTGCGCGTCGTCGTGCGGTCCGTGGACCGCGTAGGGGTTGGTGAAGTAGGAAGGGGCACTGTGTACCACTGGTCGGGGACTTGCGCGTCCCGTGACCGGAGCTTGGCCACCCCTTCGACGTGGCGTTCGAAGGTCATGAAATCGCGGATTGTCGGCGGGGACGGTATCGGCGCTCGCAGTCGGACAGAGCCGGCCGCGTGCACCGCGTGCGGATCACGCAGCGCACGGTCACCGGTGTCCAGCAGGCGCTCCTGGTCGTCCAGCAGGTCGATCAGCCGGGTGCCCGGGGCCAGCGCGTACACGTGGTCGCCGTCGAGGACGCCCACCCGGTCGCCGTCGTCGCCGGCGTAGGTCACGAATCGCATCCGGCCTCCTTCAGGACGTCGCGCCGGCGGCCAGCGCGGCGATGACGCCCCAGCCTTCCGGCGGGGTCCCGGGCAGCGGACGTCCGGCGTCGGTGATCCGGCCGAGCACGCCTTCCGCGCTGGTGTCGGCGTCGGTGAGCAGTCGTGTCACGTCGACGTCGACCAGGTCACCGTCGCGCTTGCGGAAGCGCCCGGCCACCAGCACGTGCCGGACGTCCTGCGGCGTGGTCTGGAACAGCAGCGTGCCGGCGGGGTCGAGGTGGGGGTGCTGGGAGAGGCCGGGGCCACCGACGACGATGATGTCGGCCTGCTTGCCGGGGGTGAGGCTGCCGATGCGGTCGCCGAGCCCGACGGCTTCGGCGGCGTTGATCGTGGTCCACTCCAGGGCGTCGTGCGCGCTGATCGTGACGGCCGTGGGGTCGCTGCCGGCGAGGTTGAGCGGTTCGGTGTCGGCCCAGCGCTGGAACGCGATGCCCAGGCGCAGCTGGCTGAACAGGTCGCCGGTGTTGAGGGAGAGCACGTCGCAGGACAGGGTCGGCTTGATGCCGTGGCGGCGGGCGGCGGCGAACGCGGGCCGGCCCATGCCCATGTTGAGCTCGGTCTCCGGCGAGATCGACACCTTGGCGTCGTTGCGCGCCAGCATGCGCCATTCCTCGTCGGTGAGGGTGTTGCAGTGCACGTGCACCTGATCCGGCCCCAGCAGGCCCGCGGCGTCGAGCTCGACGACTCCACTCGGCAGGGACCACACGCAGCCGGTGTGTGTCACGATCACGGCGCCGCGTTCGCGGGCCGCCTGGATCTCCGCGCGCGTCGCCTCGAACGGGACGACACCCGGTTCGGTGAGCGCGCTCCCCAGCGTCAGCAGCCCGTCCCGGCTGGAGAACCAGGTGCCGGCGATGCGGGCGAAGTCGGCGAGCCGGTCGGCGTGGGTGGCGAAGTGCGGCGGGGCCATCGGGCTGGACTCGAAGAACCCGTAGCCGAACACCGCCCGGATCCCCGCGTCGTGTAGCCCGGTTACTGCCGCGTCGGCGTGGTCGGGGGTGTTGTTGCAGTGCGAGAAGTCGAGGATGGTCGTGACCCCGGCGTTGAGGGCGTCGAGAGCGCCCAGCTTGTTGCCGAGGTGGACGTCCTCGGCGCGGTAGGCGGGGGAGACGGTGAACCGGACCCCGAACAGGTAGTCCGCGAGGGTCCAGTCGGCGCACAGGGCCCGCAGCTGCGTCTGCCAGGTGTGCCGGTGCGTGTCGATCATTCCCGGCGCGACGATGTGGCCGGTGACATCGACGATCTCGGCGTCGTCGGCCGGCAGTCCGGGGCCGACCGCGGTGATCACCCCGTCCTCGATCAGCACATCCGCGCCGGCGAGGGAGCCCAGGTGCCGGTCCATCGTGAGGACGGTGCCGCCGCGGAGCAGGATGCGGTGTGCGGTCATGACGATTACCACCTTGTAACGTCGCAGGACGGGGGCGCTCACCAGCACAACACGGCCCGAGGCCGGCCATCATCAACGGAAAAGGTTGTGAACCGGCGCTGGTGAGCGCCCTTGTCCGGGCGTAAGGTTGCGGGCTCGCGGAGGACAAAATGGACGTTCGATCGCTCCGGTACGCGGTCACGCTCGCGGAGGAGCTGCATTTCGGCCGCGCCGCGCAACGGCACTACATCAGTGCCCAGCCGTTCGGACGCTGTATCCAGCGCCTGGAGCAGGAACTCGGCCTGACTCTGTTCGAACGCACCAGCCGCCGGGTGGTGCTCACCCCCGCGGGTGAGCGCGTCATCGCCCAAGCCCGGTCGATCCTCGCGGCCGTGGACGCGCTGCCGGAGACACCGCACCCGCAGCGGGCGGACGACGGCGTGGTGACCGTCGGCGTGCTCGGATTCGGGCTCGCCGAACGGTGGCCCGAGTTCGTCGACCTCCTCGGTGCCGGACTGACCGGCTGCACCTTCGCCTACCGGGATCTCGATCTCGTCGACCAGTACGACGCCATCCGGCTCCAGCACGTCGATGCCGGCATCATCCAGTACACCGGCCCCGTCGACGGGCTTGCGTTCGAGCCGGTGCTGAGCGTGCCCAGGGTGGCCGTGGTCCCGGCCCGTTCTCCCTACGCCGATGCGGACCACCTGACCCCCGCGGATGTCGCCGACGCGCCGTGGATCCCGGTCGCCGCCGGCGACCCCGGGCTGGCGACTTGGGCGGGGCCGGCTGCTCAGGCCACCCGCGGTATTGCCGGGCTGCGAAACCCCGCCGGCATCCCCACCGCGGTCTCGATGACCGGGCACCTCGCCGTGCACGCCGCGGCGGCTGCCCGCTTCTACCCACACCCCGACGTCCGGTTCGTGCCCCTGGCAGGACCGGCCTGCGAGATCGCCATCGCCACCCGGGAAAACGACAACCGGCCCGCCACCCAGGCCATCCGCCGTGCCGCGCGGCTTCTCACCACACTGCCCAAAGCCTGAGGCGGTTCGACCGGGGCGCGCAATCGTCCGCTTCGACATTGTCGAATTCGAATTCGACGTCGAATTCGACAATTATTGACAGCGCCGGTAGCGGGTGAATACCTTTCCGTGGTCGTCGTGCCGAGTGAGGGGAACATTGCGTGCGCGGTTTTCGCAGCCTTGCCGCGGTGGTGCTGATCGCCGCCGGACTGCTCGTTCCGACTGGACCGGCGAGCGCTCACCCGGGGTATGCCGGATACCTGTTCGCCTACTTCACCGGCGAAGGCACGCCCGACGGCGAGCAGGTCTACTTCGCGTTGAGCCAGGGCAACGACCCGCTGCACTGGCGGCA
>NZ_JBFACT010000095.1:0-26756 GCF_040640995.1 Amycolatopsis sp. NPDC021455
GCCCGGCGCGGGCCGCCCCCGCGCCCCCCCGCCCCCCCCCGCCGGAACCGCGTCGTGGTCAGAGCAGCCGCAGCAGAGCCGGTGTCCAGGTGTAGCCGCCCCCCATCCCCAGCATCAGCACGAGATCGCCCGCGGTGCCGAGGCCCTCGGCCACCAGGTGCGCGAGCCCGGCGACCGGGTCGCTGGAGCCCAGGTGCCCGACCGTCAGCCCGAACTCCGTCATCGTCCGCCCGGCCGCGATACCCAGGGGCGTCAGGAAGTTGTCCCGCACGTGCGGGCGCCCGAAGAACGGCGTGAGCACCCAGCGGACGTCCTCCATCGACACGCCGGCGAAGCGCAGCACCTGCTCCACGGCGGCCACCGTGCCGCCGGTCTTGCGGCGCACCACGGCCTCGGTACCCCCGCTGCGCGCGGCGAACTGCCGCATCCGCTCGCCGAGCGCGGCCGGCTCGGTCAGCAGCGTGCTGGCCGGGGTGAACGGCGCGTCGCCGCGGATCATCCCCTCGAGCCCGGGATCCGAGTGCGACGCGCAGGCGAGGACTTTCGCGATGCCGGGGGACCGTCCCAGCACCACGGCCGTCCCCGCGTCACCGAAGATCGTGTTCCGTTCCGAGGCCCAGCGCCGGTAGCCGGGCTCGCAGAACCGGTCGCCCGAGGTGACCAGCACGGCGTCCGACGCCCGGCCGCGCCCGTCGAGGAACCGCCCGGCCAGTTCGAAGGCCGCCATCGCGCTGTTCGACATCGCGCCGACCTGGCAGGTCAGCGCGCTTCCGCCGCCGCCCACCCGGTCGAGCACGTAGCACGAGGACGGCCAGAGGTCGACGCCCTGGTGGTACACGCACGCGTGCAGGTGCAGCCGGACGCGGTCGCGGACCTGCTCCGGACCGTCCAAACCGGACGCTTTCAGGGCCCGCCGCGCCGCGGCCAGCGCCAGTTCCGGCGCCGCCCGGTCGGCGACCGACGCCGAGACGTAGCCGGTCCGGGCGGCCCACTCGGGGTCGTAGCGGCCGTCCGCGACGGCCTCCGCCGCGGGCACCAGCGTGCCGTACTCGGCTTCGACGCCCAGGACGTAGAGGCCGTCGTCAAACCGCATGCGCTTCTCCCTTTTCCGTTGCGGGCGCCCGCGCGGCGACCAGCGCGCGCAGGGCCGGTTTGTCGGTCTTGCCGACGGGCGTGCGCGGGAAGGCGCCGAAGATCTCCAGCCGTTCGGGCATCTTGAACCGCGCGGTGTCCCGGCGGGCGAACGCCGCGCGGACGTCGCCGAGGTCCAGCGTCGCGCCGGGTTCGAGGACGACGCAGACGCACACCCGCTCGCCGAGGTCCGGATCCGGCACCGCGATCGCGCTCACCTCGCGCACCGCCGGCAGGGCGCGGACCAGGGACTCGACCTCCTCCGCGGCGATCTTCTCGCCGCCGCGGTTGATCACGTCCTTGATCCGGCCCTCCACGACGAAGTTGCCGCTCGGGTGCCGCCGCACCAGGTCGCCGGTGCGGTACCAGCCGTCCCGGGTGAACGACCGCGCGTTGTGCGCCGGCGCGTTGAAGTAGCCGCGGATCGTGTAGGGCCCGCGGGTGAGCAGCTCCCCCGCGTCCCCGTCGGCGACCGGGTTCCCCCGCGCGTCCACGATCTTCGTTTCGTCGTACGGGCTGATCGGCCGGCCCTGGGTGCGGGTGAGGACCTCGGGCGGGTCGCCGGGCCGGGTGCAGTTGATCAGGCCTTCGGCCATGCCGAAGACCTGCTGCAGCGGGCCCAGCCGGGCCATCGCCTCCTCGGCGAGCGCGGGCGGCAGCACCGAACCGCCCACCTGGACGCAGTCCAAGGCCGGTGGGCCAGCGGGCCCGGCGTGGTCGAGCCACCGGCTCAGCACCGCGGGGACCAGCGCCGTCACCGTGACCCGCTCGCGCTCGATGAGCTCGAAGGCGCGTTCCGGCTGCGGCGAGGGCGCCAGCACGACGCGCCCGCCGACGGCCAGCGTGCCCAGCACACCGGGACACCCCAGGGCGAAGTTGTGCGCCATCGGCAAGGCCGCGAGGTAGACCGTGCCGGGGCCGAACCCGCAGACGCGGGCGGACTGCAGCACGTTGTAGGCGTAGTCGTCATGCGTGCGGGCGATCAGCTTCGGCAGTCCCGTGCTCCCGCCGGAGAGCAGGAACAGGGCGACGTCGCCCGGCCGTGGCCCGCCGGTCGGCAGCGGGCCGTCCGGAGCACGCCGGAGGTCGGCGTGCTCCGGTGCGACGTCGTCGCCGAACACCAGCACCGGACACGGGTCCGGCCGCTTCCCCGCGACCCGCGCCGCGAGCTCCTGGTGGTCGAACCCCCGGAACCGGTCCACCGTCGCCACGGCGCGGACGTCCGCGAGCTCGGCCAGGTGCGCGAGCTCGTGCTCGCGGTGGGCGGGCAGCGCCTGCACCGGGAGCACCCCCAGCCGCAGGCACGCGAACAGGAACGTCACGTGCTCGGCCGAGTTCGGCAGCTGGGTCAGCACCGCGTCCCCGCGGCGCAGCCCGAGCGCCGCCAGCCGGCCGGCGAGCCGGTCGGCCCGCCCGGCCAGCTCGCGGTACCCGAGCCGCAGGTCGCCGTCGACCAGGGCGGTCCGCGTGCCGTGCGTGACCGCGGCCTCGGCGAGCAGGTCGCCGAGCGGGCGCCCCCGCCAGCACCCGGTCTCGGCGTACCGGCGGGCGGCCTCCTCGGGCCACGGGACGAATCCGGGCAGCGCCACGGCGTCTCCTCTCGACGACTGCTCGCCGGCGGCTCAGGCGCTCGCCGGCAGGTCCAGGTCCGGCTGGGCGATGGTGTCCTCGTCCGCGGTGAGCAGGCCGGTGACGTACCGGCCCACCGCGGCGACCGTCGGGTGGTTCCACAACAGCGTCGAGGGCAGTTCGACGCGGAACCGGCGCTCCAGGCCGCGCCGGACGAGCACCGCCATGATCGAGTCGAGCCCCGCTTCGACGAGCGGGCGCTGCGAGCCGATCTCCTCCGGTGCCACGGTGATCTGCTCGGCCACCAGCTCCCGGACGACGTCGGTGACGTACGCCTCCAGCTCGTCCCCCGGCAGCCAGTCCCACTCGGGCACTTCCGCTTCCTGTCCACTGTGGACCGACGGGCCGGCGGGGATCCCGGCGAGGATCGCCGGGCGCGACTGCCCCGGTTCCTCCGGCAGGATCCGCAGGACGACGGCGTGCGCGCAGCCGCGGCGCCAGGCGTGGTCCCACGCCGCGAAGGCCTCGCTCGCCGTGATGTCACCGGTTCCGCGCGCCCCGAGCTCCAGGTCGATCACCGCCGACGACGTCGACATGCCGAGCCCGCGCCACGACGTCCAAGCGAGACTGGCGGTGCCGTCACCGCGGTGCCGGGCGAGCCCGTCGAGGACCGCGTTGGCCGCCGCGTAGCTCGCCTGCCCGGGCAGGCCCAGCTGGAACCCCGCCGAGGAGAACAGCACGAAGAAGTCCAGGCTGCCCACGGGGAACAGCTCGTGCAGGGCCAGCGCTCCCCCGGCCTTCGGCGCGAGCACCGCGGCCAGCGACTCCCGGTCGAGGTCGGCGAGCATCCGGCTGTCCACCACGCCCGCCGCGTGCACGATCCCGCGGATCGGCGGCAGCCCGAGTGCGTCGGGGCCCAACGCCACCCGCAACGCCCCGGCGTCCGCGACGTCCACCGCGACGGTGCGCACGGTGACCCCGCGGCCTTCGAGTTCCAGCACCGCGTCGATCCGCCGCCGGGTCCCGGGGTCGGTGACGGCGGCCCAGTCCGCCCGCGGCGGCAACGCCGTCCGCCCGGCCAGCACCAGCCGCCGGGCGCCGCGGTCCGCCAGGTGCCGCGCGACCTCCAGGCCGAGCGCGCCGAGCCCGCCGGTGACCAGGTAGGTCCCGCCGTTCGTGCAGCGCAGGACGTCGTGCCCGGCCGGGCGGTCCACCCGTTCCAGGCGCTCGACCAGGGATTCGCCGCCGAGCAGGCCGATGACCTCGCCGAGTGGCGCGGTGCGCAGCAGGCGCGGCAACGAGCTCGCGGCGCCGGCGAGCCCGCCCGGTTCGACGTCGATCACCCCGCCCCACAGGTCCGGGTACTCGGTGGCGACGATCCGGCCGAGGCCCCAGAGCGCGGCTTCCGCGACCGCGCCCGGGTCCTCCGCCGCGCGCACGCCTTCCGTGACACACCACAGCCGGGCCGGGCCGTCGCCCAGTGCGCGCACGGTCTCGGTGAACGCCCAGGCCACTTCCTCCGCCGAGCCACGCGGTGGCACGAAGACGACCGCGTCGGCGGCGGTCGCCGCGGCCGGGTCGGTGGCGAACCGGCAGGACACGCCGTCGCCCATCCCGGCCGGCACCGCCGCGAGCCGGTGGTGCGGATCCACCACGACGATCGAGTCGGCGGTGCGCGCGACGACGGCCGGGGCCGGCCGCCACACCGGCTCGTGCACCAGGTGCGCGGGCGGGGTGTCCGGCGCCGCCTCGGTGTCGAGCCTGCCGTAGGCGAGCCGCTCGAGCACCGCGAGCGTGGTGCCGTCGGCGGCGAGGACCGCGACGTCGACGGTGTCCGGATCGGCGCTCACCCGGGTGTGGATCCACGCCTCCGCCGGGACGTCTTCGCCGAAGATCTCCACCCGTCCGACGCGGGCGGGCATCCGCAGCACCTGCGGCCCCGGGAACGCCGTCGAGGCGACGGAAAGCGCCGCGTCGAGCAGCCCGGCCCAGGTGTCCGCGCCGACCCTGGCCAGCAGTTCGCCGTCGCCCTCGCGCAGTTCCCCGACCACCCAGGGAAAGCCCATCGCCGCGACGCCGACGGTCGCCAGCCGCTCGATCGGCGAGCCCGGGTCCAGCTCGGTCGCGCACCGCGCGACGACGTCGGTCAACGCGGCGGGCTCGCTCCGGCCGGGTCCGGCCGAGGAGGCGACGGTGTGCGTCAGCCAGGCGTCGGGATCGTCGGTGTCGCACAGCCTGCTGACCAGGCGCAGCGAACCGGCCTGGACGACGACCTGGACGTCCCGCGGCGCGGTGACGGCGACCGGCACCCGCAGCCCGACGTCGGTCAGCGCGGCACGCCGGTGGCCGCCCGCCGCTTCCGCCGCCGCGCGCAGGAACGTGCTCAGCAGCACGGCCGCGGGGATGATCTCGGTGCCGCGCACCGGGTGGTCGCCGGGGTAGGGCCGGTTGTCCACGTCCAGCCGGGTGTGCCAGACGTCCACCGGCGTCCCGGCCGGGACGGTGAGCCGGCCGCCGAGCAGCGTGGCGCTCGCCGGGTCGTGCACGACCGACGGGCCACCCGCCGACGCGGGCCGCGCCCGCCACAGGTGCCGGTGCCGCCAGGCGGTGACCGGCAGCCCGGCGAGCCCGCCCGCCGGCTGCAGGCGCCGCCAGCCGACGTCCAGGCCGCGCCGGTACAGCTCGGCGACGCCTTCGAGCAGCATCGTCAGCTCCGGCTTCCCCCGGCGCAGCAGGAACGACGCCGACGCGTCCTCGACCCCGTCGGCCAGCAGCGTCTCGGCGAGCGAGTGCGTGACGACCGGGTGCGCCGAGATCTCGACGAAGTGCCGGTGGCCGTCTTCGACGGCGGCGCGCACCGCGTCGGTGAACCGGACGGCCCGGCGGAGGTTGGCGGCCCAGTAGCCGCCGTCGCGCGGCGCGTCCGTCCGCGGGTCGGCCATCGCGGTCGAGTACACCGGCAGCGCCGGTGCGGAGATCTCCAGCTCGGCGCACGCCGCCTCGATGGCGGGGGTGAGCGCGTCCATCTGGGGTCCGTGGAAGGCGACGTCGCTGTTCACCGCGCGGACACCGATCCCGCTCGCCGACCAGCGCTCCTTCAGTTCCGCGATCGCCTCGGGGGTACCCGACACGACGGTGCCCGAGGGCGCCGCGGAGATCGCCGCGACGGCGTCGGGGTGCCCGTCGAGCGCGGCTTCGACCTCGGCGAACGGCAGGCTCACCATGACCATCGCGCCGCGGCCGGCGACCCGGTCGAGCAGCCGGGAACGGCGGCAGACGAGCCGGGCGCCGTCGGCGGGGCTCAGCACGCCGGCGGTCACCGCGGCGGCGATCTCGCCGACCGAATGGCCGATCACCGCGTCGGGTTCGAGGCCGTGCGAGCGGAGCACCGCGGCGAGGCCGATCTGCATGGCGAAGATGAGGACCTGGATCTCCCCGGTGCCGGTCAGCTCGTCGTCCTCGACCAGCTCCTCCGGCGTGCGGCCGAACTCGTCCTTGAGCACCGCCGCGATGTCGTCGAGCGCGGCGGCGAACACGGGTTCGTCGCGCAGCAGCTGCCGGCCCATGCCGATCCACTGCGAGCCGTGCCCGGAGAACACCCACACCGCCCCGGGCCGCGCGGGAATGGCCTCGGGCGGCTCGGCGGCGATCGCCCGGAGCCCCGCGACGAGTTCGCCGCGGTCCGCCGCGACGACGGTCCGGCGGTGCGGCAGGTGCGCACGGCGGTGCGCGAGCGTGTGCCCGACGTCGGCGAGGGGCACGTCCGCGCCGTCGCCGGACAGCCAGGTCGCCAGCCGGTCCGCCTGCTCGGCCACGGCTTCCGGGGACGCGCCGGAGACGGGGAACAGCTTCGCCGCCGGCGCCTCGGCACGCCGCGCCGACGGCCGCGGCAGCGCCGTCCCCGCTTCGAGGATGACGTGCGCGATGGTGCCGCCGTAGCCGTAGCCGGACACCCCGGCGCGGCGGGGTCGCCCCGGCGGCACCGGCAGCGGCGTCGGCTCCGCGACCAGCCGCAGGCCGGACTCGGCCCACGGGATGGCCGGATTGGGCCGGTCCGCGTACCGGCTGGGCGGGACCACGCCGTGCCCCAGCGCCAGCACGGCCTTGATCAGCCCCGCCACGCCGGAACCGGCTTCGAGGTGGCCGATGTTCGTCTTCACCGAGCCGATCAGGCATTCCGCGCCCGCCGGGCGGCCGGCGCCGAAGACCTCCGCCATCGCCCCGGCCTCGATCGGGTCGCCCATGCGCGTCCCGGTGCCGTGCGCCTCGACGAAGTCCGCGGTCGCCGGGTCGAGCCCGGCCCGTTCCCACGTCCGGCGCAGCAGGTGCGCCTGCGCCTCGCGGCTGGGGGCCATGATGCCGTTGGTCCGCCCGTCCTGGTGGACCCCGCTCCCGCGGACGACGGCCAGGACCGGGTCACCGTCGCGCTCGGCGTCGGCCAGCCGCTTGAGCACGAGCGCACCGCAGCCTTCGCCGCGGCCGTAGCCGTCGGCGCCTTCGGCGAACGCCTTGGACTCGCCGTCCGGCGAGATCGCGCCCGCCGCGTCCAGCACCATCGTCAGCCCGGGCCCCGCCATCAGCATCACGCCGCCGACCAGCACCAGCGGTGTCTCCCCGAGCCGCAGGCTTTCGCAGGCGAGGTGGAAGGCGGCCAGCGACGCCGAGCAGGCGGTGTCCACGGCGATGCTGGGGCCACGCAGGTCGAGGGTGTAGGAGATCCGGTTCGGCACCGCGCACAGCGACGCCCCGATCCCGGTCCACGCCTGGATGTTCGGGAGGTCCTCCAGCAGGCGGCGGCCGTAGTCGTCGGTGCCCACGCCGACGAACACCCCGGTGTCCGTGCCGGCGAGCGTGTGCGGCGGGATCCCGGCGCGTTCCAGCGCTTCCCACGCCACTTCGAGCATGATCCGCTGCTGCGGGTCCATTTCGATCGCCTCGCGCGGGGAAATCCCGAAGAAGTCCGCGTCAAACCCGGCGATGTCGGACAGGAAGTGCCCGGCCTGGGTGGTGCGGGCGAGCGCGGCGGCGTTGTCCGGACCGGTCGCGTAGGCGTCCCAGCGCCCTTCCGGAATTCTCGAAACGGCACTCCGCCCCTCGACGAGGAACCGCCAGAACTCCTCCGGGGAATGGATTTCGCCGGGAAACCGGCACGCCATTCCGACCACGGCGAGCGGTGTTTCGTGTGCGAGCATGACAAAGATCCCCCAACTTCGGAAGTGGGCCGCGTGTTTCGGGGAACACCGGTCGTGCCCCGGACGCGGTGGGGTGAAAAGGGAGTGGGTGCGCGGAGCGCTCAGCCGCGCTTGCGGGCGACGACGACGGTGTCGACCGGGCCGGCCTCGAACACGGACTCGACGTCGAACCCGTGCCCGGTGAGCATGGCGCGGCATTCGTCGCGGCTGTACTCGGAACCGCCCGCCGACCAGACGAGCATGTTGAGACTGGCGATGGCCGCGGCGATCCGGCCGTCGGCCTCGTCGATCATGGGGTCGTAGACGATCACCTTGCCACCCGGCGGAAGGGCGTCGTTCGCCTTGCCCAGCAACAGGTTCCGTTCCTCGTCGCCCCAGTTGTGCAGGACGTGCCCGAACACCACGACGTCGGCCTTCGGCAGCGCGTCGGCGAAGAAGTCCCCGCCTTCGAACTCGACCGTGCCCGCCAGGCCCAGCCGCCGCATGTGACCGTCGAACTCCGGCCACACCTCGGGCCGTTCGAACACGATGCCGCGCAGGTGCGGGTGCTCGCGCACCAGGTGGGCGGCGGCGTTGCCGCGGGCACCGCCGACGTCGACGAACGAGGTGACCTCGTGCCAGTCGAGCTTGGCCAGCTCGGCCGAGATGGGCGCGTTGAGCCAGTCCATCGCCGCGAGGAAGCGTTCCCGGCCGGCGGGGTCGTCGTACTGCTCCAGGTAGGGGTCCCCGGCCCGGTCGGGGCGGCGGCCCGCCCGCAGCGCTTCGGTCAGGCCGGTCCAGGCGGGGGCCAGGTCGTGGTCGAGGAACCCGACGAACGCGTCGAGCCCCGCGCCCGCCCGCGGCGTGAGGTAGCGCCCGGCGAGGGCGGTGTTCTCGTAGCGGCCGTCGGTGAGCCGGAGCATGCCCAGGCCGTTGAGGGCACTCAGGAAGTGCCGGCCCGCCCGTTCGTGCAGGCCCAGCGTGGCGCAGAGTTCGGTGGCGGTCTTCGGCCCGTCGTCGAGGAGGGTGAAAAGACCGAGCTCCACCGCCGAAGCGAGCACTTTCGCGGTCCGGAAGCCCGAAGCGATCTTGAGGATCGCGTCCGCGCTGAGCTCTTCACCTTCGTACGCCATCGTCTGCTCCCGCCTTGCGTGCGCGAAATACCGGCTCGTCAACAACAGTAAGCAAGAAGCGGGACTGATGTCAACAGAGTCACATGACTCACTTTACAAGCCGTATGACAACGCGTCGGGACGCTCGTCAGGGCGCCTTGAAGAGCAGCTGTTCCATGTCTTCGTGCGACGGCGCGGGGCCGGGCAGCCGGGCTCCGTCCGGCGCCGGGCGCATGCCGTCGACGACCAGGCGCAGGTACCGCGGCCGCAGCCGAGCCGCCTCGCCGGGGATCCGGGCGAGGCAGGCGAGCAGGTGCGATACGTCGCCGGTGGAGAGCTCCGGACGGACGGCCCCGGCACGCTGGGCGGCGGTCAGCAGCGCGCCGACCGCTTCGTCGTGTTCCCGGTGCGCCGCGGCGAGTTCCTCGGTGAGCGAAAGCTCGCCCAGGACCGCCGACAACGTCGAGCCGGCTCCCCAGTCGAGGACCCGGTCCAGGTAGGACTCGAGAGCCACGGCGGGATCGGCCTCGGCCTCGGCGACCTCCCGCGCCATCCTCGCCGTCGTCTTCAGCGCGTCGAGGCAGACGTACTCGATGAGCGCGCGCTTGTCGGCGAAGTGCCGGTAGATGGTCGCCGCGCCGACGCCGGCCTGCCGGGCGACCTCGTCGATCGGCGCCCCGGCACCCTGCGCCGAGAAGACCCTTCGCGCGGCACGGATGACGAGGTCGCGATTCGCCTGGGCGTCACTGCGCATGCCACACCCTAAGCCACAAGCCGAACGCTCCGTTCCGGTTGGCCACCGTCACACCCTTGCCCGAACGCTGCGTTCCGCTTAGCATCGACCGAAACGCAGCGTTCCGGTTAGCCGTCGGAGCCTACCGCCGGCGGGCTGTCACATCCTGTCAATAGATCGAAAAACCCGTCATGAAACGGGTCATGTCCGCCGGGATTTTCCGGTAGTCTGTCCGTCAGTTCCTGGGGGTAGCACATGAAAACGGCAGCACCGCCCGCGCATCATGCCTCCACACGTCCGACGACGTCGCCCGAGCGGAGGCCCGAGTTGGTCGATCCGGTCACACCCGCCCCGCGCATCCGGCACACCCTGTCCCTCGACGAGAACCCGTACCCGCCACCCGACGCGGTCCGCTCGGCCATCGTGGGCTCGATCGGGCGGCTGAACTGGCACCCCGACCCCACGTGCGAGCAGCTCGTCGGCGAGATAGCCCGCCTGCACCGGGTGCCGGCGGACCACGTCGTGGTCGGCCACGGGCGGCACGCGCTGCTCGTCCAGCTGGCACAGTCCCTCGTGGACGGTGAGCCGGTGCGGCTCGTCCACGCCGAAGACTCCCTCGACAGCGCGGCGGGGCACCGCCTGCCCGACGCCGTCGTCCCGGTGGCGGTACCGCTCGGCGACCCGGCCGGCGATCTGCCCGCCGCCTTCACCGAGGCCGCCGCCGGCGGCCCCGCGGTCATCCTGCTGGGCAACCCCAGCACCCCGAGCGGGACCACCATCACCCAGGAGTGCCTCGAGCGCTTCCTCGAGGGGCTGCCCGCCGGCGTGGTGGTCGTGCTCGACGAGAGCTACCGGGACTTCGCGACGAACGCCCACGTCGCATCCGGCATCCCCCTCTACGCCGGCCGTCCGGGCGTCGCCGTGCTGCGCAGCCTGTCGGCGACCTACGGACTCGCCGGGCTCAACATCGGCTACCTCATCGCGCGCGCCGAGCTGACCGACCGCCTGCACCCGTTCGCGGCGCCGTTCCCGATCAGCACCGTCGCGCAGTGCGCCGCGCGGGCCGCCCTCCGCGCCCAGGGCGAACACGGGCAGCGAATCTCGAAAATCGTCGGGGAACGGGCGCGCCTGGTCACCGGGCTGCACCGCTCCGGCGTGCCCGCGGTGCCCAGCCAGGCCAACTTCGTCTTCCTCCCGCTGGCGGAGCGCAGCACCGAGTTCGCCAGCGCCTGCCAGCGCGGCGGCGTCGACGTCCGGTTGTTCCCGAGGCGCGGCGTCCGGGTGACCGTCGGCACCCCGGAGGCGAACGACGCCTTCCTGCGCGTCGCGACCGTCTTCGCCGGGAGCGGTCAATTCCCGGGCACGGGACTTGACCGGCAGTCGAGCGAGGTTTGACAACGGGCCGCGCGACACCGTGCCGGTTGAGGGGGCCGGTGTAACATCCGGATCATGACCGACGCCACCTTCGGCCGCAGATTGCGGACCCTGCGCCTGCAGCGGGGGCTCACCCAGGAGGAGGTCGCGGGCGGCGAAATATCCACGAGTTACGTGAGCCTGCTCGAAAGCGGGAAGCGCGCGCCGACGGCGGACGTCGTCGTCAAGATCGCCGCGCAGCTGAACGTCGCACCGGAGTTCCTGCTCGGCCAGCGGGCCGAGGCCGACCTGCCGGACGAGGACACGCGCGGCGACACCGCGGCCGAACTGCGGCTCCGGCTCGCCACGGCCGACCTGCTGGCCGGGGACGCCGACGCCGCGCTCGCCGGGTTCTCCGCCGTGCACGCCGAAGCCGTCGACCGCCACCACCGGCGGTCCGCGCTGCTCGGGATGGCCGCCGCGGCCGAGGCGCTCGGCAGCTTCGACACCGCCGAGAAGCACTACACCGACTGGTTCGAGCAGGCGGGCGAGCCCGCCGAACCGGACCAGCGGCCGGACGGCTGGGTCCCGGCTTCACTGGGGCTGTGCCGTGTGCTGCGCGAGCTGGGCCGGCCGGATCAGGCCCTCGCGGCCGGGGAACGCGGGCTCGCCGCCCCGGACGTGGCCGACCCGGAGTTCCTGGAACTCGCCGCCACCGTCACCGAACTGCGGCAGGAGCTCGGCGGGCCCGCCGAGCCGCCGACCGCGACCTTCGAGGCCGCCCGCGAGCTCGCGACCGCCCGCGCTCGCGGCGACCGTTACCGGGAGGCCGGCCGGGCCGCCCGCGACGAGGGCCGCACCACCTCGGCGCTGGCCCTGGCGCGGCAAGCGGTCATCGAGTACGGCCACGAACGCACGAAAGCCCGGCTGGCCGTCGTCCAGGCCGCGCACGCTTACGAGCGCTTCCGCGTCGAAGGCGCGGGTGAAGAGGTCCTGGAGCTGATGCGGTCCGCCTTGGCGGACCTCGGCGTTCCGGGCGCCGAAACCGTCCGCGCCGCGTATACCGCGAAGCACTCACGGATGCTGCTGTCCGCCGGCCGGCTCGAAGCCGCGGAGGAAGCGGCCCGGGTGGCCGGGGCCCTGTGCCCGCTGTCCGGCCTCACGGCGCGGAACGCCCGGCTGACCCTCGCCGAGGTCCTGTGGGAGCTCGGCGAACACCCCGAAGCCGCCCGGATCCAGGAAGAAGTCGCGGAATCCGACGTCGAAGAGGGGCGGCCGAACGACGCCGCGAAGGTTCTCTTCGGACTCGCCGACGGCTACGAACGCGCGGGGGACACGGCGGCGGCGCTGCAGACCTACCGCCGGGCGACCGCGGTGCTGAACCTGACCGCCTGAGTCACTCCGCGGCGGCGAGGTCGTCCAGCGTCTCGCGCAGCCACTCGCGTTCGGACTTGCGCGTGGCGCTCGCGATGCGCAGCATGCCGCGGCGGTACCGATCCTCGATGTCCTTGCTGCGCAACGGTTTCCCGTCGCGGTAGAAGTAGCTGGCCGCGCCGTCGAGGAACTCCAGCCGCCGCCGCAGCAGCCGCGCCTCTTCCGCCGGGTCGTGCAACGCCCCGATGAAGGTGAGCAGCACGTAGAACGAGTTGCGGTCGGTGATTTCGACTTCCTGGGGCTCGCGCAGCCGCCGCGCCAGCTCGGCGCGCCCGGCGTCGGTGAGGGACAGCACGTGCTTCGGCGCGGCGCCCGACCCCGGAACGGTCTCGCTGGTCAGCAGCCCGGCCGTGCGCAGCCGCTTGATCGCGGGGTACAGCGCGCCGTCGCTGACCGGCCGGACGTGGCCGGTCAGCCCGGCGATGTGGCCTTTGAGCTCGTAGGCGTGCATGGGCCGTTCGTTGAGGAAGCCCAGGATGGCGAGGGTGAGCAGAGCGATCTTCTCCTTCCGGTACGCCATGCTAGCCGCCGTCGCCCGCCCCGGTGACCACCACGATCTTCCCCACCGCCCGGTTGCTCTCCATGTGCCGGTGCGCGTCGGCGATCCGGTCGAGGGTGAACACCCGGTCGATCACCGGCCGGTACAGCCCGCGCCGGACGTCGTCGACGATGCCCTGCAGCCGTTCGCCGCAGGCGGCCGCCGAAATCGTCCGGCTCGAGAACGTGGTGAGGTAGGTGCCGGGCAGGATCGCGTCGAGCGGCTCGAACTCCGGGATCCGCCAGGTGTCGGACAGGATCCCGCTGTGGCACAGGATCCCGCCCGGGGCGAGCAGCTTCAGCGCGGCCAGCACGGCGACCCCGCCGACCAGGTCGAGCACGCGGTCGGCACCGCCGGGCCACACCCGCGCGATCGCGGCCGGCAGGTCGCCGTCCTCGACGACGACGTGGTCCGCGCCCAGTGCCCGCAGCGCGGCGACCTTGGCCGGGTTCCGGGTGGTGGCGGTGATCCGCAGGTTCTCCGCCCTGGCCAGTGCCAGCGCCGCGACCCCGACCGACGACGTCGCGCCGCGGATGACGAGCCGGTCGTCCGGGCGCAGGCGCAGGTTGTCCAAGGAGCCCGCCGCGGTCAGGTAGGTCTCCGGCAGCGACGCGAGGGTCGGCCAGTCCAGATCCGTCTCCAGCGGGATGACGTGCGACTGCGGCAGCAGCGCGTATTCGGCGTAGCCGCCGTCGAACTCGCGGCCCATGCCGCCGACCACCCCGGCGACCACGGTGCCCGGCGCGAGCCGGGCGGTCCCGGACTCCTCGACCGTCCCGACGCACTCGATGCCGAGCACCCGCGGGAACCGCACATCCGGCGAGTGGCCTTGCCGGGTGTAGATCTCCGACCGGTTGAGGCCGAACGCGGCGATCCGCACCAGCACCCAGCCCGCGCGGACCGCCGGCCGCGGCCGCCGCTCGACGCGCAGGACGTCCGGCCCGCCCGGACCGTGCGCGACCGCGGCCCACATCCAGGGCCCGGTCACGGCTTGCGCGGGATCGCGAGCGCGGCGACCACCGCGGCGAGGGCGAACGCGGCCCCGACGCCGAAGGTCAGCGCGTAGCCCGACGCCAGTGCCGCGGGCCCGGTCCCCGCCGCGGCGGTGCGGGTCGCGGCGATGGTGCCGAGCACCGCGATGCCGAGGCCGAGCCCGACCTGCCGGGTGGTGTTCACCAGCCCGGACGCCACCCCGGCGTCGGCCGGGTCGGTGACCGCCGTCGACGAGAGCGCGACCGGCGTCATCGCCAGCCCGAGCCCGAAGGTGGCGAGCACGCTGGGCACGATCAACCCGGTCAGCACGGAGCCGCCGGTGGCCGCGAGCGCCATCCACGCCAGGCCGGCCACCGAGATCGCCGGGCCGCCGAGCATCAGCGGCCGCGGCCCGGTCCGGGCCAGCAGCCGGGTCGACAGCTGCGCGCCCAGCGCCAGCGCCAGGCATTCGGGCAGGAACGCCAGGCCGGTGTCCACCGCGGAGAACTCCTTCACGCCCTGCAGGAACAGGGACTGGAAGAAGAAGCTCGGGAACACCGCCAGGCCGAGGAAGAACATGGCCAGGTTGCCCGCCGACACCGCCCGCGAACGGAACAGCCGCAACGGCAGCAGGGGTGCCCGCGTGCCACGGGCCTCGTGCAGCAGGAACCCGGCCAGCAGCACGACGGCGAGAGCGAGCGGCACCAGGGTCGCGGGGGCGCTCCAGCCGTGGTCGGCGACCGCGATGGTGCCGTAGACGAGCGCGGTGAGGCCCAGCGTCACGAGGATCGCGCCGAAGGCGTCGGCCGCGCGGCGAGCGCCCGCCCGCGGCAGGTCGCCGATCATCAGCCAGGCGGCGACGATCGCCAGCACGCCGATCGGCAGGTTCACGTAGAAGATCCAGCGCCAGCCGGCGAGTCCGGTGAGCAGGCCGCCGAGCAGCGACCCGGCCGCGGCACCGCTGCCCACGACGGCGCTCCACGCGCCCATCGCCCGGGTCCGGCGCGGTCCGGCCGGAAACGACGTGACCAGGACGGTGAGGATCGCCGGGGAGAGCACGGCACCGCCGAGTCCCTGCACCGCCCGCGCGGCGAGCATGGTCTCGGCGTTCGGCGCGATCCCGCACACCAGGCTGGCGGCGGTGAACGCGACGAGCCCGCCGATGAACGCGCGCCGCCTGCCGAACAGGTCGGCGAGCCGCCCGCCGAACAGCAGGAACCCGGCGTACGCGAGCGTGTAGGCGTTCGGCACCCACTGCAGGCCGGCGCGGGTGAAGCCGAGGTCGTCACGGATCGCGGGCAGCGCCACGTTCACGATCGACACGTCCAGCAGCACCATGAACTGCGCCAGGCACAGCAGGGTCAGCACCGCCCAGCCGGGCGCCCGTCGTGGCCGGGCCGGGACGGCCGCCGTTCCTCGCACATCCGCCTCCGCGCTCATGCGGATCCCTCCTCGGTCTAGTACCTCGAATCGAGGTAGCTCTATTAGAGGTATACCAGACGCTCGCGCCACTGTGAACCACCCGTGTCAACCTCGGGAGCCTCGGCGTTACAACCCGATGCCGTTGTCAAATTACTTGACAAGAGAAGGATTCCCGATACTGTGACAACTTGTCAAATCCGGCGCGTCCCAGGCCGGGGCGCCCTCGCGCACGACGTTTGGAGCTTCCGATGAAGTACGGCATCTCGCTGCTGCCCGACAGCCGGGCCGCGATCCGCCCGGCCGCCCAGTACTACGACGACGTGCTCCGCCTGGCCGAGCTGGCGGACCGCCTCGGCTTCCACTACGTCAAGATGACCGAGCACTACCTGCACGAGTACGGCGGCTACTGCCCTAGCCCGCTGAACTTCCTCACCGCGGTCGCCGCGCGGACCGAGCGGATCCGGCTGATGACCGGCGGGATCCAGGCGTCGTTCCACCACCCCGTCCAGCTCGCCGCCGAAACCGCCCAGGTGGACGTCCTCAGCGGCGGCCGGCTCGACGTCGGTTTCGCGCGGGCGTTCCTGCCGTACGAGTTCCGCGCGTTCGGGGTCGACATGGACACCAGCCGCGCGCAGTTCCAGGCGACGCTCGACGCGGTCCAGCGGCTGTGGACCGAGACCAAGGTCAGCGAGCGGACGCCGTTCTTCTCCTACGACGACGCGACGTCGTTCCCCGCCCCGGTGCAGGCACCGCACCCGCCGGTGTGGGTGGCCGCGATCATGTCGCCGCGGAGCTTCAGCTGGGCCGGCGAAAAGGGCTTCAAGCTGCTGATGGCCTCGCCGCCGCAGCCGGACGACATGGCCAGGGCGGGCGAGCTGGTCAAGCTCTACCGCGACGCGTTCACGGCCGCGCACGGCGAAGGAGGCCCCGAGGCCGAGGTCGGGCTGAGCATTCCGCTGGTGGTGGCCGACACGGACGAGGAGGCCGCGGAGATCGCCACCCCGCTGCTGCGGGCGCACTGGGAGGTCTGGGGCGAAGCGGCGGAATCGGTCCTCACCGTCGACTCCCCCGATTACCAGGGTTACGGTGCCGTCATCAGCAAGACCCTCAACCGCGGCGACTCGGAAGTCCTCGACGGCGCCATCACCGGTTCCCCGGCCACCGTCGCGGCCAAAGTCGGCGAACTGCGGGACGCTCTTTCCCTGGACACCATCGTCTGGCAGATCGATTTCGGCGGCCAGCCTTTCGAAGTGATGGAACGCAGCCTGCGGCTGTTCGCCGAGAAATCTCTTCCCCTCGTCAAGTGAAACACCCGAAGGGCCGTTGCCGGAATTTCCCGGCGGCGGCCCTTCGCGTTTTCAGCGGTAGGAGCCGCGCACGAACAGCAGCGGGCCGCGGCGCCGGAGCTCGGCCGCGGCGACGACCGCGCCGACGACGATGTGGTGGTCTCCCGCGTCGTGCACCTCGTCGAGGACGCAGTCCACGTACGCGCAGGCCGCCGCCAGCACCGGAGCGCCCGTGACCACGGTGAGCAGGTCCTCGCCGGCGAACCGGTCGACGTCGCGCAGGCAGAACCGCCGCGCCACCCGCTCCTGGTCGTCGCCGAGGAAGCTGATCGCGAAGTGCCCGGACTCGGCGATCCGCGGCCAGGTCCGCGAGTTCCGGGCGATGCAGAACAACACCAGAGGCGGATCGAGCGAAACGGAACTGAAGGAGTTGACCACCAGACCGGCCGGGCCGGTGGCGGTGTCCGTGGCGACCACGGTCACGCCGGTGGCGAAATTACCGAGCACACGCCGAAGCGCGACACTTTCGACGACGGAGGACATGACCACTCCCCGAGAAGGACGGAAAAGGAAAGAGCGGATTCGCTGCCGTGAATTCTAACAACGCCGGTATCGGCGAGTCAATTTCTCCAATTCCGCTGAATTCTCGCCGCAGAATCAGGAAATGTCCTCGCCGACGGTCAGCCCCATCGCGGCCGCCGCCCGGCGGTAGGCCGCGAGCGCCTCCGCGACGTCACCGACGCGCTCCCGCGCTCCCGCCAGCTCGAGGTGCACCTGGGCGCTCAACCGCGGCAGCCCCGCCTCGGCGAAACCGCGTCCCGCCCGCTCGTAGCAGGCGTCGGCCTCGGCGAGCTCTTCCCGTCCGCGGTGACAGCGGCCGAGCAGCAGTTCGGCCCGGGCCCGGCTCAGCCGCCACGGCGGGCCCAGCCGGCCCAGCGCGGCTTTGGCCAGTGCGAAGGCGCGATCCTCGTCACCGGCCTCGGCGACCAGCGTCGCCAGCGCGATCTCCGCGTGCGCGATGTGCGGCGGATGCGCCTCCGCGGCGAGCCCCGCGACGGCCGCCTCCGCGTTTTCGACCGCCCGGGTCAGCTCCGCCGGCTCACGCCTCGCGAGCGTGACCGCTTCGCACGCACGGACGCGCGCGAGGTCACGCAGCTCGGCTTCGACCGTGGCGCTGAGCACCGCTCGCTCCGCGAGCGACAGGGCCAGCTCGATCCGGCCGAGCTCCTTGGCCTGACGGCTCGCGGAGAGGTATCCGGCCTGCCACCCGGCCCGGTCGGCGGGCACCGGGGGCAGCGGGCCGGACGCGGCGTCACCGAGGTCGTCCCGCATCTGGGCGAGCAGGCTCGCCAGCTCGAGGCCGGCCGGCGTGCCGGCCAGGCCCGGCGGTCCGGCCTCGGCGAGCACCTTCTCCGCCACCTCGACGGCTTCGGCGACCCGGCCCAGCTCACGGGCGCAACGGCAGAACCCGGCCGTGACGGCGAGCCACCGGCCGTAGCACCCTTCCGGTGATTCGTCGCGCAACTCCAGCCACTGCGCGTAGGCATCCGCGGCGTCCTCGAGGTACCCGGCGCGCTCCCGCGCCGCGGCCGTTCCCGCGAGCGCGTCCAGCCGCGCACCGGCGGACGCGGCCGAGCTCTCCCACACCGCGGCGAACCCCCGCAGCGCGGCGGTGGTGTCCCCGGCGAGCAGGTCCGCTTCGGCGTAACGCAGTTCCAGCTCGATCTCGGCGTCCCGCGCGTCCGCCCCGGCGAACCAGCCGCCGGGCCCGTCGTTCCGGGTGTCGACGAGCAGTTCGGGCGCGACGTCCAAGCGGGCGGCGAGCTTGAGCACGGCCTCCGAGGTCGGCGGCCGCTTCCCGCTCTCCAGCAGGCTGATGTAACTCGTGGACAGCCCCTCGCCGGCGAGATCGGCCTGGGTGAGCCCACGCTGCAGGCGGACCGACCGCAGCTTGCGGCCGAAGTTGTCCTGCGGCATCACGGTGGTCCCTCCCGCCGGGCCGGGACGTTTACAAGGTTGACTGATGGCGAGGAGTAATTTTACTTGTGTCATACCCACCGTGGTCAAGACGTCCACACCCATGGCGGAACGCGTCATACCGTCCGCACGCACATCCGGCAGGAACCCGGCTCTCCCGGCACCGACTCGGCGGGTGTCGCGCACATCGCGGTCGTCCGCGCCACTACGTCGAGCAACGCGTCGTTCGCCTCGGGCAGCCCCACCGAGATCCGCACCCCGCCTTCCGGGTACAGCTTCACGTCGACCCCCGCCTGACGGCAGGCGAGAGCGAAGTCGACGCTGCACCCGCCGAGCGGGAGCCAGACGAAGTTGCCCTGGCTTTCCGGGACGTCGTAGCCCATGGTGCGCAGTCCCTCGGTGATCCGGCCGCGTTCGTCGACGACCCGCCGGATCCGGGCACGCAGCTCGGTCTCGGCCGCCAGGGACGCGAGCGCGGCCTGCTGGCCGAGCGTACTGACCGCGAACGGCGAGGCCTGCTCGTGCATGAGGTCCACCAGCGGGACGGCGGCGATCGCGTACCCCACGCGCAGGTCGGCGAGCCCGTGCGCCACCGAAAACGTCTTCAGCACCACGAGGTTTTCGTACTCGTGGCAGAGGTCGACACCACTGGCGACGGCCGGATCGGTCGCGTAGTCGTGATAAGCCTCGTCGACGACGACCACGACTCTTTCCGGTACGCGATCGAGGAACCGGCGCAATTCTCCGTCGGCAATCGCGGTTCCGGTGGGGTTGTTGGGATTGCACAGGAAAACCAGCCGCGTTTGCTCGGTCACGCGATCGGCCATGGCCTCGAGGTCTTGGCGATAGGCGGTGTCGAGCGGAATCCGCACGCCGGTCATCCGGGTCATCCGGCTCAGCGCGGCGAATCCTTCGAACGACCGCCAGGGGTAGATCATCTCTTCGCCGGGGCCACGGGCCGCGACGGCGCGGACCAGCTGCCGGGCCACGCCGAGGCTGCCGGGCCCGACCACCACGTGCTCGTCCGGCACCTGGTGGCGACGGGCGAGCTCCAGCGCCAGTTCGGTGCAGGTCGGATCGGGATAGCGGTTGACGCGGCCCAATGCCGAGTTCAAAGTGCGCAGGACGGAAGGCAGTGGTGCGTAAGGACTTTCGTTCATCGACAGCACGTGCGCCGGGCGTTCGCCGGCGTGTCGCCTGCCGAAGTCCGATCGGATGTCGTTCATCGATCCCCCCAAAGCGACCCGACCGGCAGATACCGGTCACAATGGTCTCGACGCGACGATGCGCGTTGTTCCACACCTACGGCATCGCCGCTCCGGGCGTCAACTATATCGATGTATCGACGACGGACCAAACTCACAAATCGGTCGAAATTCGCTTATTCAACCGGCGTTCGATTCTTTTACCGGCCACCGTTTCGCGGGATCAGTCGCCTTCCGCGGTCGACATGACCTTCAGGTCCGCGCCCGCCGCCTCGAACCTGCCCCGCGGATCGGCGACCAGCTTGCGGCGCTCCAAATCCATCAGCCCCAGCGTGCAGGTGATCTCCGCGGCCAGGGTCCCGTCGAGCTTCACGATGTCCGAGTCCATCTTGAACGTCTTGCCGCCGCCGAACTTGACGTCGCACGTCACGTCGACCACGTCGCCCGCGCGCAGCTCGCGGCGGAACACCACGTGGGTTTCCAGCAGAACCGAAGCAAGCCGCTCCTGCCTGAGCCCTTCGAGGCCGCCGGCCGCTTCGAACAGCTCAAGCCTCGAAACCTCGCCGTAGGAGTGGTACACGGCGTGGTTGAGGTGGCCCAGGGTGTCCAGCTCGTAGTGCCGGACCTTGATCCGGGTCCGGAACGGCTCGCGATCGGTCACCCGCCCACTGTAGGTCAGGCTTCGTAGAAGAGGTGCTCCACCACGGTGTGCGCCCGCCGCGTGATGCGCCGGTACGTGTCGAGGAACTCGCCCGGGTCGTCCACCGCCGACTGGCCGAGCACGCGGGCCACCGCCGCCAGGTCGCGGCCCGAACCGGGGACCTCGTCGACGGCCTTGCCGCGCACCAGCATCCCGGCGTTGCGCACCCGCGTCGCCAGCAGCCACGCCTCCCGCAGCGAGTCAGCCTGCGCCTGCTCGGCCAAGCCGGCTTCCGGCAGGCACGCCAGCGCGTTCAGCGTCGACGTCGTCCGCAGCGCCGGGATCTCGTGCGCATGCTGCAGCTGCAACAGCTGGACCGTCCACTCGACGTCGGCGAGGCCGCCGCGGCCGAGCTTCGTGTGCCGCGTCGGGTCCGCGCCGCGGGGCATCCGCTCGGTCTCCACCCGGGCCTTGATGCGGCGGATCTCGCGCGCCTTCGTCGCGTCCAAGCCGCCTTCCGGGTAGCGGATCGGGTCGATCATCGCGAGGAACCGGCCGCCGAGCTCGTCGTCGCCGGCGATGAACCGCGCCCGCAGCAGCGCCTGCGCCTCCCACACCTCGCCCCACCGCGCGTAGTACGCGCGGTACGACTCCAGCGTCCGGACCAGCGGCCCGCTCCGCCCCTCCGGCCGCAAGTCGGCGTCGACGACGAGCGCCGGGTCCGAGCTCGGCGCGCCCAGCATCTTCCGGACGGTCTCCGCGACCGACGAAGCGAACTTCACGGCGTCGGCGTCCGAAACCCCTTCGGACGGCTCGCACACGAAGAGCACGTCGGCGTCGGAGCCGTAGCCGAGTTCGGCGCCGCCGAGCCGGCCCATCCCGATCACGGCGATGCGCGCCGGCGTCCGGCCGAGTTCGGCCTGCCGCTGGCGGAACGCCGCGGCCAGCGCGCCCTGCAGCACCGCCACCCAGACGCTCGACAGGGCTTCGCACACCGCGGGCACGTCGAGGAGCCCGAGCAGATCGGCACAGGCGACGCGCAGCAGTTCGTGCCGCCGCAGCGAACGCGCCGCGGCGATGGCGGCGTTCAACCCGGGCTGACGCCGGACGGCGGCACGCAACGACCTCGCCACCTCACCGGGCGTGCGGCCCAGCAGCCGGGCCGGGTCCCCGAGCAGCTGCAGCACCTCGGGCGCGCGGACCAGCAGGTCCGGCACCAGCCGCGACGTCCCCAGCAGAAGGGCCAGGTTCTCGACGACCGTGCCTTCGTCGCGCAGCACCCGCAGGTACCACGGCGTGTCTTCGAGCGCCTCGGACACCTTCCGGTACGACAGCAGGCCGCCGTCGGGGTCGGGCGTGTCGGCGAAGAGGTCGAGCAGCACCGGCAGCAGCGCCTGCTGGATCGCGGCGCGGCGCGAGACGCCCGACGTGAGGGCCTTGATGTGCTGGAGCGCGCCGTCGGGCGCGGTGTAGCCGAGTGCGGCCAGCCGGCTGGCCGCCTGCTTGGTGGTCAGCCGCAGGGCCTCGGTCGGCACGTTCGCCACGGACTGCAGCAGCGGCCGGTAGAAGATCTTCTCGTGCAGACGGCGGATGCCCTTGCCGTGCCGCCGGAACTCCGCGAGCAGCGTCTCGCCCTGGCTCTTGCCGCCGCTCGCCTTGATTCCGCTTGCGCGAGCGAGGATCCGCAGCTCGCCGGTATCGGACGCCGCCGGGAAGAGGTGCGTCCGGCGCAGCCGCCGCAGCTGCAGCCGGTGCTCGATCAGCCGCAGGAACTCGTACGACGCGCCCAGCTCGGCGGCGTCCTGACGACCGACGTACCCGCCTTCACCGAGGGCCGCGAGCGCGTCCATCGTGGACGGCGAGCGCAGGTTCGCGTCGATCCGGCCGTGCACGAGCTGCAGCAGCTGCACGGCGAACTCGACGTCACGCAGGCCGCCGCGGCCCAGCTTCAGCTCGCGCTCGGCGTGCTCGGACGGCACGTGCCCCTCGACGCGGCGGCGCATCTGCTGCACCTCGCCGACGAAGTTCTCCCGGTCGGCCGCCGACCACACCAGCGGCGCCACCATCTCGGCGTACTGGCGGCCGAGCTCGGCGTCGCCCGCCACCGGACGCGCCTTGAGCAGCGCCTGGAACTCCCAGGTCTTGGCCCACTTCTGGTAGTAGCCGTGGTGGCTTTCGACGGTGCGGACCAGCGCGCCGGCCTTGCCCTCGGGACGCAGCGCCGCGTCGACCTCGAAGCACGCTTTCCCGACGACCCGCATCATCGTGCTCGCCAGCCGCGTGGCGGCGCCGAGGTCGTCCCCGCCGACGAAGATGACGTCGACGTCGCTGACGTAGTTCAGTTCCCGGCCACCGCACTTGCCCATGGCGATGATCGCGAGGGTGCCCTCCGCCGAAGCGCGGACCTCGGCTTCGGCGACCACCAGCCCGGCGGCCAGCGCGGCCTCGGCCAGCTCGGTCAGCTGCGCGGCGACCTCGGCGTAGCGCGGGTGCTCGAGCCCGGCCTCGACGACGTGCCCGAGGTCGGCGGCGGCGATGCCGAGCAGCTGGCCGCGGTAGGCGACCTTGAGCGCCTGCTCGGCCTTGAGCCCGGTGAGCACCGAACCGTCGTCGTTCACGAGAGCCGCGCGCAGGGCTTCCCGGTAACAGGCGGCGTCGGTGCACTTGTCGCCGGTGAGCGAGCGCCAGTGCTCCGGGTTCGCGCCGAGGAAGTCGGCCAGCGCGCTGGACGTCCCGAGCACGCCGAGCAAGCGGCCGCGGAAGGTGCGGTTCGCGCAGAGCTGTTCCGCGAGCGGCGCCCACTCGGCGTCGCTCGCCTCGCGGATCCGGTCCAGGCCGCGCAGCGCGAGGTCGGGGTCGGCGGTGCGGGACAGCGCCGAAAGCACGTCGGTGGCCGACGCGACCGGACCGCCGTCGTCCCACCAGCCGGCCGCGCGCAACTGCCCCTCGGCACGGGCGTCGGTGAAGCCGTACCTCGCCGCCGAAGCGGTCGTTCGCGCGCGGTCTGCCATCACCGACCACCGTAGCCGGGGAACAGGCCTCAGGCGGCGAGCCGGCCCGGCTCGGTTCCGGCGGGGGTCGGCTCGGGCACGTGGAAGCTGTGCGCGGTGACGGGGTGCCGTCGCGAAAGCAGCCAGATGCCGAGACCGACGCCGATCCCGACCACGCCGACGGCGACGGTGCCCGCGGTGCCGAGGGAGGCGACCTTGCCGGAGATCGCGCCGACGATCGCGGCGGCGGGCAGCGTGAACAGCCACGCGACGACCATCCGGCCCGCCATCCGCCACCGGACCGGCGCGTCGCGGCGGCCGACGCCGGAGCCGACGATGCCGCCGGAGCACACGTGCGTCGTCGACAGCGGGAAGCCCAGCCGTGACGAGATCAGGATGACCAGCGCCGAGCTCGTCTGGGCGGCGAAGCCCTGCGGGCCCTCGATGTCCGTCAGGCCCCTGCCCAGGGTGTGGGTGATGCGCCAGCCGCCGAGGTAGGTGCCGAGCGCGAGCGCGCACGCGGCGCTGACGATCACCCAGACGGGCGGCGAAGCGCCCGCCGGGAGGCTGCCGGCGGTGACGAGGGTGAGCGTGATGACGCCCATCGTCTTCTGCGCGTCGTTGGTGCCGTGGGCGAGCGAGACGAGCGACGCCGAGACGATCTGGCCGACCTTGAACCCGCGGGTGGCCGGGCGGCGCCGGACCAGGAAGCGGTACACCAGGTAGGTGGCGACCATGGCGACGACGCCGGCGATGACCGGGCTCGCCGCGGCCGGGATCAGGACCTTCTCGACGATCTTTCCGAAGTGGACCGAATCGGCGCCGGCCGAGATCCAGGTCGCGCCGATCAGGCCGCCGAAGAGCGCGTGCGACGAACTCGAAGGCAGCCCGACGAACCACGTCACGAGGTTCCAGACGATCGCGCCGATGAGCCCGCCGAAGACGATCGACGGGCCGATCTTCGTGTCGTCCACCAGCCCGCTGGAGATCGTCTTCGCGACCTCCACCGAGAGGAACGCGCCGACGAGGTTCAGGATCGCCGAGATCGCGACCGCCACGCGGGGCTTGAGGGCCCCGGTGGCGATCGACGTCGCCATCGAGTTCGCGGTGTCGTGGAACCCGTTCGTGAAATCGAAAACCAGGGCCGTGACGACGACGACCACGACCAGCAACGAGGGGTCCACCCCGACCTCCGAACCCTTGTGGGGACTTCTTCCGCAAGGTACCTGACGGGTGCGCCCGGCGTTAACAGGACGTTGCTGGTTGTGACCCTTGTCGTTAAGCCAGCGGCAAAGTGCGTTGACTTCCCGCGGCCGGTTCGAGTTCTCCCGCGGCCAGCCGGACGAACCTTTGTGCGAAGGGACGCCAGGTCTCTTCGATGTCCGCGTGCACGGTGACCAAGGCGTCGTGCTCGAGCGCGCCGGGGCGGGCGAACTTCGCCTCCCCGGGGGCTTCGGCGGCCCAGCTCTCGACGACGGCGGGCGTCGTCTCGATGTGGAACTGGACACCGTAGACACAACGGCCGAGCCGGTAGGCCTGGTGCGCGTAGCGCGGTGAGGACGCGAGCAACTCGGCGCCGGGCGGGAGCCGGGTGATCGCGTCGGTGTGGAACTGGAGGACGTCCTGCATGAGCGGCAGGTCGGCGAACAGCGGGTCGGTCCACGCCGCGTCCTTCTTGCTGACGAGGTGCGGACCGACCTCCGGCCCGTCGGGGCCTTCCTCGACGCGGCCGCCGGTCGCGACGGCCAGGAGCTGGCCCCCGAGGCAGATGCCGAGGGTGGGCAGGTTCTTCGCCGCCGCCTTGGCCAGCAGCCGCCGGACGTCGGCCAGCCACGGGTGCTTGGCGTCGTCTTCCGCGGCCATGCCACCACCGAGGCAGAGGACGCCCTGGTAGCCGTCGAGGTCGGCCGGCAGCCCGCCGTCCGGCTGCAGGCGGACGTCAAGCTCCGCGCCGGCGTCGGTCAGCCAGTCGCCAAGGGGGCCGATCGGGTCCGACGGGTCCGGCTGGATGATCAGCAGTCGTGTCACGCCTTCCAGGGTAGGTCAGCAGGCACAGCGAATTCCCGGTGCTTTGTCTCCTTCTGTCGGGTATCCCGCGGCGATCCAGGCGGTGATGCCACCGGAGAGCCGCTTCACCTGGAAGCCGAGCTCGGCGAGCTTGAGCGCGCCCTTGGTGGCGGCGTTGCACTGGGTACTTTCGCAGTAGCAGACGTAGACGAGGGTCTTGTCGAGGTGCGCGGTGCTTTCCGGCGTCAGGTCGCGGTAGGGCAGGTTGATCGCGCCGGGAATGCGTGCCCGGGCGAAGGCCTCGGGCGCCCGGGTCTCGACGACGGCGTAGCCGTCGGTGCGGCCGGCCTCGAGGTCCCGGACGAGGTCGTCGGGATCGACCTCGAAGCCGAGTTCGGCTCCGAAGTACTTCACGGCGGCGTCCGGCGCCGGGGCGGGGACGGCGAGCGTGCGTGCGGTGGTCATGCGGTAAATCCTGCTGGCGGCGGCGCCTCCGGCACAGGGCAGAATCGGGGTGGGAGCCCGGCCCGGCCGGGGATTTCCCTGTTCTGGCCGAGCGAATCCGGGAGAGTTGCGGTGGACCCCCTCGACGACGTCGACTGGCACCTGCTGGAGCTCCTCCAGGCCGACGGCCGCCTGAGCTTCACGGAACTGGGCCGCCGGGTGTCGCTGTCGGGTTCGGCGGTGACCGAGCGCGTCCGCCGTCTCGAGGAGCGTGGCGTGATCACCGGCTACGCGGCCAGCATCGACACGACGAAACTCGGGTTGCCGATCGAGGCGTTGGTGCGGGCCCGGGTGCGGAGCCTGGACACACCGCGGTTCCGGACGGCGGTGCTGCCGCTGCCGCAGGTCATCGCCGCGGACCACGTCACCGGTGAGGAGTGCTGGATCCTGCGGGTGCTGTGCCGGGACACGGCGGAGCTGGAGGCGTTGGTCGAGAAGGTCCAGCGGTACGGGGAGACGACGACGTCGCTGGTGTTGTCGTCGCCGTTGCGCCGGCGTCCGCTGGCCCGGCCGGGGTCGGTTTGAGGCATCACGCGTGTCCGGAGGGGCATCACCCGTGATCGGGGAGGCATCACGGCGTCGGCCCTGGGGCGGGATTCGCGTGTCTCAGGCCGGAACTCGTGTGATCCGGAAGCCGACACGCGTGATTGAACGGTCGACTCACGTGATTGGAGGGTCGACACGGGGGGGTCTGGATATGAAGAAAGGGCCT
>NZ_JBFACT010000096.1:0-25780 GCF_040640995.1 Amycolatopsis sp. NPDC021455
GAGTGCTCGCCGACTTCACGAGTGCAGCCGCTCACGCCGTCCTGCGCGACGTCGAGCTGCTGGTCACCGGCTGGGGCTGCCGGCCGCTGGACGCGGCCGTGCTCGCCGGCGCGCCGCGGCTGCGGGCAGTCGTGCACACCGCCGGCTCGGTCCGCGCGCACGTCACCGAGGCGTGCTGGGACCGGGGGATCGCGGTGACGTCGGCCGCGGCGGCGAACGCCGTGCCGGTCGCCGAATACACCGTCGCGATGATCCTGCTTTCCGGCAAACGCGTCCTGGAACGAGCCCGGGACCATCGGACGGCCCGCCGCGGCGACGACCCGCTGGGCGTGCCGCCGCACCTGGGCAACTACGGCCGGACCGTCGGCATCCTGTCGGCGTCGATGATCGGCCGGCGGGTGATCGGCCTGCTGCGCCCGCACGACCTCCGCGTCCTCGTGCACGACCCCCACCTGACCGCGGCGGAGGCGGCGGAGCTGGGCGTGGAAGCGGTGAGCCTGGCCGAGCTGTTCGCCCGCGGCGACGTCGTCAGCGTGCACACCCCGCTGCTGCCGGAAACCCGGGGGCTGGTCGGGCGCGAGCTGATCGCGGCGATGCGGCCGGACGCCGTGCTGATCAACACCGCCCGCGGGGCGGTCCTCGACCAGGACGCGCTGGCCGAGGCGACCGAGGCCGGCCGAATCCGGGCGATCCTCGACGTCACCGACCCGGAGGTCCTTCGACCGGACCATCCGCTGTGGACGGACGACAGCGTGCTGATCACCCCGCACCTGGCCGGTTCACAAGGCAACGAGCTGCGGCGGCTGGCCGAACTGGCCGTCACGGAGGTCACCCGCTGGGCGGCCGGGCAGCCGTTCGCCCACCCCGTCCGCCGCGAACGCCTGGGGATGATCGCGTGAAACTCCCCGACGAGGACCGCGTGCTGAGCCCGCATACCGGGTACACCCGGGACCACTGGGCCGCCGTGGCGGACAGCCTGCTGACGGCGGCGTGGCGCTGGGCGACCCCGGGCTGCGCCCGGCTCGACCTGCCCGGGCCGCCGTCGGGCAGCGGAGTCCGCTCGGACGGCCTGGAAGGGTTCGCCCGGACGTTCCTCGCCGCCGCCTTCCGGGTCGCCGGGGAGGACGGGAAGGACCCGCACGGCTGGCTCGAACGGTACGCCGGGGGACTCGACGCGGGCACCCGCACACCGGGCCGCGACGATGCGGAGTCGTGGCTGGTGATCGCCGACCGCAGTCAGCCGATGGTCGAATCGGCGTCGATCGCCCTCGGCCTGCGGCTGACCCGGCCGTGGCTGTGGGACCAGCTCGCGCCCGCCGTGCAGGACCGGGTAGAGGAGTGGCTGCGCGGCGCGCTGCGGCACCTCCCGGCGCCCAACAACTGGTACCTGTTCCCCTTCACCGTGGCCGGGTTCCTCGCCTCGGTGGGGCGCGCCGACGCCGAGACGTCGCGGGCCCGCGACCGGGCGCTGGAACTGCTGGAGGGCTGGTACCGCGGGGACGGCTGGTACGCCGACGGCGACGGCCGCGCCTTCGACCACTACAACGGCTGGGCACTGCACCTGTACCCGGTGCTGGATGCCCACCTTGCCGGTGAACCGAGCCACCACGGCCCGCGCCTGCGGGAGCACCTGGAGAGCTTCGGGCTGTGGTTCGGCGGGGACGGCGCACCGCTCCACTTCGGACGGTCGCTGACCTACCGCTTCGCGGCCGCGTCGGCCGTCGGCCTCGGCGCGGTGACGGGCGACACCCCGCTGCGGCCGGGTGTGTCGCGGCGGCTGATCAGCGGCGCACTGCGCTACTTCCTCGACCGCGGCGCCGTGGACGAGCACGGGCTGCTGAGCCTCGGCTGGCACGGACCCCACGCGCCGACCGTGCAGTACTACTCCGGACCGGGCTCGCCCTATTGGGCGTCGAAGGCGTTCGTGTGCCTGCTCGCGCCACCGAAGCATCCACTGTGGACGGCGACCGAGGAACCGGCGCCGAGCGAGACCGCCGACACGGTGCTGGCGCTGCCGACGATGGGCCTGCTGCTGCAGTCGACCCGCGACGACGGCGTCGTCCGGCTGCACAACCACGGCAGCGACGGCGTCCGGCCGCACGAGGCCGAGTCGGCGGCCGAGGACAACCCGCACTACGGCCGGTTCGCCTACTCGACCCGGACCGGGCCGACCGCGCGGGACAACCCGGCCGACAACCACTTCGCGGTCGTCGTCTCCGGCGTCCGCAGCGTCCGGCGCCGGATCCACCCGCTCGGCGCGGGCCAGGGCGACGGCTGGGCCTGGGCGGGGTCCTGGCACCGCCCGGTGTTCGGACGCGGCCCGGCGACGGTGCCCGGCCTGCGCGTCGAGAGCGTCACGGTCGCCCGCGGGCGTGACGAGCTGCGGGTGCACCGCGTGCTCGGCGCCCCGCCCGGCGCCCGCGTCGAGCAGACGGGTTGGGCGGGTGAATCCATCCTCCGGCCGTTGGCGGGCTGGACGGGCCAGGACGAGGTGCGCGCGCCGAACGGCACCGCCTTCGTCCCGTGGGTGTCGCTTCCGCGGCTGAGCGGGGAGGTCCACGGCACGGCGGTCTTCGTCGCGTTGGCCGTACTGGGCACCGAGGCGGGCAGCCCGGCCGCCTCGGTCGCCGGCGAGGGGGTCGGGATCGGGTGGCCGGACGGGTTCGCGGTGCGGATCCGGTTCGGGCCGCTCCGGGTGGAAGGCGCGTTCGAACACCGAGGGAACCGGCCAGGCTCCGGGAGCGCGGACAGCCGGATGAACCGGTATTCGACACGGAGGTCGTGAAGTGCTGAAGAGGAAAACCCGGCTTGCCTTGAGCTTCCTGTCCCTGGCCGTCGCGCTGGTGTCCACCGGGGCGCCGGCGGCAGCCGCCCCGGTACCGCGGGCGGCCGCCACGATCCAGAACGACGTGTTCTGGAAGGACACCTCGGGGAACCCGATCTACTCCCAGGGCGGGGGTGTGCTGAAGGTCGGTGGTACGTACTACTGGTACGGAGCCAAGTACAACGGCGCGGTCAGCTACTACAACAACCCGGGCGGCGGCAAGAACGGCGACACGTCGCTGAGCGCGATCACCATCTACTCGTCGACCGACCTGGCGAACTGGAAGTTCGAAGGCAACGCGCTGACCGGCAGTGACCTCGGCGGCGGCTGGGTCGGCCGGATCGGCGTCGCGCGCAACCCGAACACCGGCAAGTACGTGCTGGTGTCGCAGCTCGACAGCGGATTGGTGTTCGCCACGAGCAGCACCCCCAATGGCCGGTTCACCAAGGCCGGGACGCAGTCGAGCATCGCGGGTGTCTCCACCGGCATGTCCGGTGACCAGTCGGTGTTCACCGACGACGACGGCAAGGCGTACCTGATCTACAGCAACAAGAGCGGCCGTTCGCACCTGTACGTCTCGGCGTTGCGTACCTCGGACTTCCTGCAGGTGGAGGCGGCCAAGAACGTCTACAACAGCTCGGCGGGCGGCCGTGAAGGCAACATCATGTTCAAGTACAACGGGACGTACTACTTCTGTTCCTCGGACCTGCACGGCTGGAACGCGTCCCACACGTACTGCATCAGCGCGAAGAACATCATGGGCCCGTACTCCGGGGAGTTCGTGCTGCAGGGCACGGACGCGGACTTCTCGCACGTGACGCAGACCGGCCTGGCCTTCACGGTGACCGGTTCGTCCGGCTCGTTCGTGATGTTCGGCGGTGACCGGTGGAGCGACTTCGCCGGCAACGGCATCGGCTACAACCAGTGGCTGCCGGTCACCTTCACCGGGACCACGCCGGTGTTCCACTCGCTGAACCAGTGGACGGTCGACGCGGCCGCGGGGACGTGGTCGGTGGGACGCGGCAACAACTACGTGCTGAACCCGAGCGCGGAGGCCGACCGGGTGGCGCAGAACGACCTCGCCGGCTGGACCACGACCGGGGGCGCGGTGAACAGCAACAAGCAGGGTGGCCACAGTGGACGGTGGGCGTTCGCGCAGAGCTCGTCATCGGCTTACAACGCTTCGCGGTTCCAGAACATCTCGGTGCCGAACGGGACCTACACGCTGTCGGCGTGGGTGAAGAGCAGTGGCGGGCAGAAGAAGGCGACCATCTTCGCGAAGAACTTCGGTGGGAGTGAGCTGAGCTCGTCGATCAGCCAGTCGCTCGGGAGCTGGACGAAGGTCAGCGTCTCCGGCATCACCGTGACGAACGGGTCGATCGAGGTGGGGGTGTTCTCCGACGCGAACGCAGGCAACTGGGTGAACGTCGACGACTTCAGCCTGGTGCAGAACGGCTGATCCCCGGGAACGCCCGGCGGGCGGCTCACCCGCCGGGCGCTCCCTTCCTGCTGCGTGAGGAGTGGCACGTGTTCCGATCCTTGCCCGGATTGCCGGCGGCCTCGCTGCTGGCCGCCTCCGCTGGTTCTGGCGCTGGTCACGCACGGCACCGGTCCACCCTGGTGGCGCAGGCCCGGGTGGTCGTCGAGGCGATCGTCGAACTCGACCGCGAGGTATCGGTCGATTCCATGCGGGCGCATCAGCACGCCGTGGGCGCTCGCCGCACGCAGGGGGAAGCAGCGGCGTGCGGCGGGCGGAGCGAGTCAGGTGATCATGCCATCGGCCGGTCCGCGGTGGACTCCCCACCAAGATCACTTCGCTGGCGGCGGCCACGGACGGCTCCTGTCGGAGGTCTCGACTGGCGGTAACGTCAACGACTGGACCATGTTCACCCAGGTCATGGCAGGGCCTCGAGATCCGCCGGCTGGGGCCCGCCTGCCGGGCCGGGTGTTGGCGGACAAGGGCTACTCCGGTCGCGTCATCACCACCCGATTCGACAAGACCGCCACCTCCTGCCAAGGCATGATCGACCTCGCCACACCTGCTTCTCCAGCTTTGAAGGCAAGCCCTGGGCGACGCCGCGCGGGGTGCCAGACATCGTGACGTCGCCTGACGTTCTACGAAGCACGTGGGGGGTTGGCCGTCACTCCGCCATTCCGGTGATTCACCACTGGCAAACAGCATTCAACATCTTGTCCGTTTGACTATGCGGAAGAGTGTTGACTTCGCATGGTGGAAAGGTAACGTTTCGCCCGTCGAAGAACGGGGTGGTTCACGATGTCGCAAATGACGCCCGAGCACGAGCGCTCGCTAAGCCGTCGCACTTTCCTGGGCGCCGGGGCCGCCTTGCTGAGCACGCTCGCCCTGCCGGCCACGCTCTCGTCGCTGGCTTGCCCGGCCGCGGCCGCCACGCGGGCCCTGACGCCTCCGCCCAACGGGTTCCCCGAGTGGAACAACAACATCGGGATCTTCGACATCGGCAGCGAACCGCCGCACACCACCCTCATGCCGTACGCCGACCTCGGTCAGGCGCTGGACGGCGACCGCACTCGCTCGCCGTTCCGGCAGAGCCTGGACGGGGACTGGAAGTTCCGGCACGCCGACCGGCCCGACGCGCGGGACCCGGAGTTCTACCGCGAAAATGTCGACGACAGTTCCTGGGCCACCATTCCGGTCCCGTCCAACTGGCAGCTGCACGGCTACGACTTCCCGATCTACGTCAACATCACCTACCCCTGGTGGGGCGCCAACGGGCAGAACGAGAACGCGCAGCCGCCGTTCGCGCCGACGAAGTTCAACCCGGTCGGCCAGTACCGGCGGACCTTCCAGGTCCCTGCCGGGTGGGCGGGCCGGCGCACGTTCCTGCACTTCGCCGGCGTGAAGTCGGCGTTCTACGTCTGGGTCAACGGCACGCTGCTCGGGTACCGGGAGGACTCGCGGACGCCGGGGGAGTTCGACATCACCGACCACCTGCGGCCCGGGACCAACCAGCTCGCCGTGGAGGTCTACCGCTTCCCGGACGGCGACTGGCTGGAAGACCAGGACATGATCCGGCTGGCCGGCATCTTCCGGTCCGTCCACCTGTTCTCCACCCCGGTCGTGCACCTGCGCGACTTCCGCCTCGAGCCGCGGCTGCGCGACGGCTACACGAACGCCGACCTCGCCGTCACCGCGAGCGTCCGCAACTACGGCGGCGCGGACGACCGGGGCTACACCGTGGAAACCCAGCTGTTCGACGCCTCCCGGCGACCGGTGTGGGCGCAGCCGCTGCGGCAGCAGGTCGCGCTCGGCTCGGCGCCCGCCGGGCAGGACGTCACCGTGCAGGCGACCCGGGGCGTGCGCGCGCCGGCCCTCTGGTCGGCGGAACACCCGAACCTCTACACCGCGGTGCTCGTCCTGCGCGATCCGTCCGGGAAGGTCATCGAAACGCTCTCCGCCCGCGTCGGGTTCCGGGAGTTCGCGCTCACCGGCGGGCTGATGCGGATCAACGGGCAGCCGGTCAGCCTGCGCGGCACCAACCGGCACGAAGAGCACCCGGCCCGGGGCGGCGCGCTCACCCGCGCCGACCTCGTCGAGGACATCCGGCTGATCAAGCGGCTCAACATCAACGCCGTCCGGACGTCGCACTACCCCAACGACCCGGCCTGGTACGAGCTGGCCGACGAGTACGGGATCTACCTCGTGGACGAGGCGAACCTGGAGACCCACGGCGTCCGTGACCGCTACCCGGCTTCGAACCCGGACTGGACGGACGCGGTGCTGGCCCGGGCCAAGGCGATGGTGCACCGCGACAAGAACCACCCGAGCGTCGTCATCTGGTCGCTCGGCAACGAGGCGGGCTCGGGCAGCAACTTCACCGCGATGTACGACTGGATCCGTTCGTACGACGCGACGCGCGTCATCCAGTACGAGGGTGACGACCGGCCGGGGATCAGCGACATCCGCTCGCAGATGTATCCGACGCCGGTCGCGCTGGAGAAGCGTGCGCTCGACACGTCCGACACCCGGCCGTACGTCATGATCGAGTACGCGCACTCGATGGGGAACTCCACCGGGAACTTCAAGCAGTTCTGGGATGTCATCCGGGCCCATCCGGTGCTGCAGGGCGGGTTCATCTGGGACTTCGTGGACCAGGGGCTGTACTGGCCGACCCCGAAGCGCAAGCTGCTCACCGAGACCGGGCCCGCCGCCCTGGTCGCGGAACTCGCGCCGGCGGCCACGTTCGACCCCGGGCACGGCCTGGCCGGCGGCGCGGTCTTCCCGCCGGCGCGGAGCGCCGACCTGACGGGTTCGCTGACGCTCGAAGCCCGGGTCACCGCCACCGCGGTCGGCGGCCACCAGCCGATCATCGCCAAGGGCGACCACCAGTACTCGCTCAAGCAGAGCGAGAACAACCTCGAGTTCTTCGTGTACGCCGGCACCTGGATTTCGGCCACCGCACCCCTGCCCGCGGACTGGGTGGGGCAGGAGCACCACGTCGCCGGCGTCCTCGACCACGACGCGAAGACGTTGACGCTCTACCTCGACGGCAAGGCCGTGGCGCACACGGACACCGACCGCGTCCCGGACAGCACCACCGCCCAGCTCGCGCTCGGCACCGACTCCGAGAACCCCGAGCGCGTGTTCGGCGGGCACATCCGGGTCGCCCGGGTGTACGCGCGGGCGCTCACCGCCGCCGAGCTCGCCGCCGATCGCGACCCGCACGACCCGGCCGTCCGGTTCTGGTTCGACGCCGCGACCGCCGGCTACGCCGAAAAGCAGCCGGCCGAGCGGACCTACCTTTCCTACGGCGGCGACTGGGGCGACAACCCCAACGACGGCAACTTCTGCGCCAACGGCATCGTCACCGCCGACCGCCGGATCAGCGGGAAGGCCGTCGAGGTCAAGCAGGTCTACCAGGCGATCAACGTCTCCGCGGGCGCCGGCTTGGCGGCCGGCCGGGTGACGATCACCAACGAAAACCTGTTCACCAACGTGGATTCGTACGACGGCGCCTGGGCACTGGTCAACGACGGCGAGGTGGTGCAGCGCGGGCGGCTCACCGGCGCGCAGCTCGACGTGCCGCCGCGATCGAGCCGGACGATCACGGTGCCGGTGCGCCGGCCTCCCCGCCCGGCGGGGGAGTACTTCCTCCAGTTCTCCTTCACCACCAGGACACCCACGATCTGGGCCGAACGCGGGTTCGAGGTGGCGAAGCAGCAGCTGCCGGTGGACTTCGGCAGCCCCGCCGTCGCGCAGGTGCCGCTCGCCCGGGTACCGGCGGCCACCGCGCACGACACGGGGCGGAGCGTCGAGATCGCGGGCGCGGGGTTCACCGTGTCGATCGCCAAGGACACCGGGCTGATCACGTCCTACGAGGCCCGTGGCGTCCGGCTGCTGACGTCCGGGCCGGTGCCGAACTTCTGGCGCGCACCGACCGACAACGACATCGGCAACGGCCAGCCGAGCCGCAACGCGACCTGGCGGTACGCGGGCGCCGACCGGCACGTCACCGACGTCTCGGTCCAAGCCGGCCGAGCGGTGGTCGTGACGGTCGGCGGCACCCTGCCGACCTCGGTCGTCTCCACCTACACCACCACCTACACGGTGTTCGGCAACGGTGAGATCAAAGTGGACCAGACCGTGCACCCCGGCTCGCCCGACCTGCCGTACCTGCCCGAAGTCGGGACGATCCTGTTCCTGCCGGGCGAGTTCGACACGATCGCCTACTACGGCCGCGGGCCCGAGGAGAACCACTGGGACCGCAACACGGGTTCGGACGTGGGCGTGTACTCCTCGACGGTCGCCGGGCAGTGGACGGGCTACATCCGTCCCCAGGAGAACGGCAACAAGACCGACGTGCGGTGGATCGCGCTGACCGACAAGCGCGGGACCGGGCTCCTCGCGAGCGGGGAGCCGCTGCTGGAGGTCAACGCGTCGCACTTCACCCCGGAGGACCTGTCGAGCGGGGCGCTGCACGACTACCAGCTCACGCCGCGCCGGGAGGTCGTGCTCCGGCTGAACCACCGCCAGATGGGCGTCGGCGGCGACGACAGCTGGGGCGCGCACACCCACGACGAGTACAAGCTGTTCGCCGACCGGGACTACCACTACACCTACCGGCTGCGCCCGCTCCTGCGCGGGGACCGGCCCATGGAGCTGTCCCGGAGGCCGACCGCCTCATCGTGAGCGGCGGGGTGCAGGGTCAGGTCGTCCACGGCCAGGACGTCGGCCGTCACCCCAAGGGCCGCTCGCCCCTGTTCGAAGAACGCGGTGATGGCGGGGGCGTCACCGAGGTCGGCGACCGTGCGGGCGGCGCCGAAGGGCGCGTTCCAGAAGTCACCCGTCCGTGGGACGAACGGGCCGACGTAGGCGTAGGGCTCGCGGAGGTGGCCGTCGCCGGGGGAGACGCCGTAGTTGACGTCGTCGAGGGTGATGGCGACGTCGAAGTGCTCGGGCCACAGGATCGGGACGGAGCCGGGCGCGAAGTCGCGGAGGGCGCGGTCGCCGTCGGCGAAGGCCTGGAGGAGTGCTTCGAGCGCGCCGGCGGCGAAGACGATCGTCTCGTCCGGCCGGAGGCCGGGCCCGCCGGCGTAGACGTCCGCGGGGGCGCCGGCCTCGATCCCCGCCTCCGCGGCCACGTCGGCGTAGGTGCGCCCGCCGAGGCGCACCCGGCTGGATTCGGTCAGCAGTTCGGCACCCCGGACGCGCAGTGCGGGCGCGACGGCCGTCGCGAAGCCGCCGTCGGCCACCGACAGGTCGATGCGGCCGGTCGCGCGGTGCTGCGGGCCGGCGAGCAGCAGCTCGGCCACTCCGTGCAGGGACCGCCTGGTGGGTTCCCAGTCCATTCGAACTCCTCGTGTAACGCCCGGGCGGGTTCCGGGCACTGAGCGCCGTCATCGCAGTGTGCCGAGTCCTGGCCACAGGACGCCAACTCACCGCCCCGGAAAACCGATTCGCCCCGAAGGAGCCTGACCCATGCCGGACTACGACGACCTGCGCGCCCTGTTCATCAACGGCACCCTGAAGCGCTCGCCGGACCCCAGCAACACCGACGGCCTGATCGACGTCAGCCGCGGGATCATGGAGAAGAACGGCGTCCGGGTCGAGGTGCTGCGCGCGATCGACCACGACATCGCCACCGGGGTCTGGCCGGACATGACCGAGCACGGCTGGGCCACCGACGCGTGGCCGGGCATCTACGAAAAGGTGATGGCGGCCGACATCCTCGTGCTCGCCGGGCCGATCTGGCTGGGCGACAACAGTTCCGTCATGAAGCAGGTCATCGAGCGTCTCTACGCGTGTTCGCACCTGCTCAACGACGCGGGACAGTACGCCTACTACGGCCGGGTCGGTGGCTGCCTGATCACCGGCAACGAAGACGGCGTCAAGCACTGCGCCATGAACGTCCTCTACAGCCTGCAGCACCTCGGCTACACCATCCCGCCGCAGGCCGACGCCGGCTGGATCGGCGAGGCGGGCCCGGGACCGTCCTACCTGGACCCCGGGTCCGGCGGCCCGGAGAACGACTTCACCAACCGCAACACCACGTTCATGACGTGGAACCTGCTGCACCTGGCCCGCATGCTCAAGGACGCCGGCGGCATCCCGGCGCACGGCAACCAGCGCAGCGAATGGGACGCCGGCTGCCGCTTCGACTTCACCAACCCCGAATACCGCTGAGCCATGCCCGGCGTCGGCTTCGTGAACCTGTTCGCGGTCGCGGCGATCGCCCTCGTCGCGCCGCTGCTGCTCGGGCTCGCGCCGAAGCTGCGCGTGCCGGCCGTGGTGCTGGAGATCGTGGCCGGCATCGCGCTCGGGCCGTCCGGGCTCGGCTGGATCACCCCGGACCTGCCGGTGCGGATCGTCGCGCTGCTCGGGCTGGCGTTCCTGCTCTTCCTGGCCGGGCTGGAGATCGACGTCCACCGGCTGCGCGGCCGGGCCCTGCGGGTGGCGCTGCTGGGCTACGTCCTGACGCTGGCGCTCGGGCTCGCGGCCGGCGCGGGGTTCGCCGCCGCGGGCTGGGTGCAGAGCCCGTTGCTGGTGGCGGTGGCGCTGTCGGCGACGTCGCTCGGCCTGGTCGTGCCGGTGCTCAAGGACGCCGGGCAGGCCGAGGGCGGGCTCGGGCAGGCGGTCATCGCCGCCTGCTCGGTGGCCGACTTCGCGGCCGTGCTGCTGGTGTCGCTGCTGTTCTCGGCGGCCGGCGGCAGCACGGGCGCCCGGCTCGTGCTGCTCGCCGCGTTCGCGGGCCTGGTCGTGGTGACGGCCGTCGTGGTCGCGCTGGCCGGCCGGTCGCGCCGGCTCGGCGCGACGCTCGTCCGCCTGCAGGACACGACGGCCGAGATCCGGGTTCGCGCCGCGGTGGTGCTGCTCGTCGCGTTCGTCGCGCTGGCCGAAACTTTCGGGCTGGAAAGCATTCTCGGCGCGTTCCTCGCGGGCGCGGTCGCCGGCCTGCTCGACCGCGACTCGGCGTCGCACCCGCGGTTCCGGGTCAAGCTCGACGCGATCGGGTACGGCTTCCTGGTCCCGGTCTTCTTCGTCACCAGCGGCCTGCGGCTCGACCTGTCCGGGCTGCTCGCCGACACGGCCGCGCTCGCCCGCGTGCCGCTCTTCCTGGCCGCGTTGCTGTTCGCCCGCGGAGTTCCGGCGCTGCTGTTCGCGCGGGAGTTCGGTGTCCGGCAGTCGACCGCGGCCGGCCTGCTGCAGGCGACGTCGCTGCCGTTCCTGGTGACCGCCACCCAGATCGGGGTCCTCACCGGACTGATGACTCCCGTGACCGCGGCCGCGCTCGTGTGCGCCGGGCTGCTGTCGGTGCTGCTGTTCCCGGCCGGCGCGCTGTCGCTGCTGCGGTCGCGGGACCGGGCGGCCGTAAGATGACTGTCACCTGTTTCGCCGGTTCCGGCGCTTATATTCGTCCGGTGAGCCCGCTGCCGCCGGACACCGAACTCGTCGCCGCGCTGCGCGGCGGGGACGACGCCACCTTCGCCGCCGTCCTCGACGCGTGGTCGGCACCGATGCTGCGGCTGGCCCGCTCGTTCGTGTCCACCCACGCCTCCGCCGAGGAAGTCGTCCAGGACACGTGGCTCGCGGTGGTCAAGAGCCTCGACGCGTTCGAAGGCCGTTCGGCGTTGAAGACCTGGGTGTACCGGATCCTGGTCAACACCGCCAAGAAACGCGGCGCCGCCGAGCACCGCAGCATTCCCTGGGCCAGCTTGGCGCCCGACGGCGAGGACCACGGCCCCACCGTCGACCCGGCCCGGTTCCGCGGCCCCGGCGACCGCTACCCGGGTGGGTGGCGCGAGTTCCCCGCCGCGTGGCCGTCCCCGGAAGGAACCGCGCTGGCGCTGGAAGTCCGGCAGGTGATCGCCGGCGCGCTCGACGAGCTGCCCGCCCGGCAGCGCGCCGTCATCAGCCTCCGCGACGTCGCCGACCACAGCGCCGACGAAGTCTGCGAGCTGCTCGAGATCACGGCGGCCAACCAGCGGGTGCTCCTGCACCGCGCGCGGGCCGCGGTGCGCGAACGGCTCGCGGCATACCTGGGCGCCGAGGGGGAACCGGCATGACGTGCGAAGAGTTCGTCGAACTCGTCACCGCCTTCCTCGACGGAGCCCTCGACCCGGAGACCGAAGCCCGTTTCGTCGAACACCTGGCGCTGTGCGAGGGCTGCGAAACCTACCTCGGCCAGTTCCGCACCACGATCGCGGAACTCGGCGCGCTGCCGGCCGAGACGCTGTCGCCCGACGTCCGAGACACCGTACTCGAAGCTTTCCGTGATTGGCACGCCCGATGAGCACACCACAACCGTCCTCAATGGACTCCGCCGCCGACCGCGTCCTGCCCGCGACCCGGGTGCTCGCCCTCGTGATCGTGCCGTTCCTCGTGGCGGCCTTCGTCATCTGCTACCTGATGCCGACGCGGACGCGGGAACTGTTCGCCTGGGGGATCAAGCCGCCGCTGACGGCGATGCTGCTGGCGGCGGTCTACATCGGAGGAGCGTTCTTCTTCGTCCGCGTGGCGACGGCGAGGCGGTGGTCGGAGGTCGCGCTCGGGTTCCCGCCGGTGGCGCTGTTCGCGTCGCTGCTGGGCGTCACGACGGTGCTGCACTGGGACCGGTTCACCCACGGCCACATCTCGTTCGTCGCGTGGGCCGCGCTGTACTTCGCCGCCCCCGTCTTCGTGGTCGCGATCGCCGCGACGAACACCCGCACGGCCCGCCGCGCGGTGGTGGCGCCGGATCCCCGGCTGGCGCCGGCCGTCCGGATCGTGCTGGGCGTGACCGGCCTGGCCGAGCTGCTCGTGGCGGCCGGCTTGTTCGTCCGGCCGGACCAGGTGGGCGGCCTGTGGCCGTGGGCGGTCACCCCGCTGACCGCACGCACCCTGGCGGCGGTGTACGCCCTCGGCCTGGCCAACGTGCTCGTCGCGGCGGACGGCCGGGCGTCGCGGGTACGCCTCCAGCTCGAGGTGCAGGCGGTCATGCTGACCCTGGTCGCGATCGCGGCCCTCGTCCGGCGCGGAGACTTCGCCGCGGGCCCGCCCGGCGCTTACGCCTTCGCCGCGATCGTGGCCGCGGAACTGGCGGTGGTCACCGGCGGGCTGGCCGGCCTGTCCCGGGGCAAGCCGGCCACGCGCGGGCGCACGGCTCTGAACGCCCCCTAAGTCGCGCTGCCACCCAGGTGGCGATCGTCGCCGGCGAAGCGCCGCTCGAGGTGGGCGAGGGTCCGGTTGCACCGCGTGATCGTGCCGGGGTCGATGTCGTCGAGCAGGTCCGCCAGCAGTTCCGACCAGGCGCCGCGGAGGACTTCGAGGTTGGTCCTGGCCAGCTCGGTGGGGTGGACGGTGACGGTGCGGCCTTGGCCGGCGCGGGTCAGCATGCCCTTGGCTTCGAGGCCGCGGAGGGCGGTGCTGACGTTCGTGCGCTGCAGCCCGGTGCGCTCCGCGATCCGGCTCGGGGCGCACCCGGGGTGCAGGTCGACGATGCGCATGACCTGGCGTTCGGTGGCGGTGAGCGGCACGACGTCCGGCTCGGCCGGGGTGCGCAGGCGGATCAGCCGCGCGACGTTGAGCACCAGGTCGGCCAGGTCGGCGTACGGATCCGGAGGCTGGGGGAGCGGCACCCCTTTACGCTACCTCATAGTTATGTGACGATAATTATGTATCGATAGCCTTTCGCTCGTCCAGGGGGTGCCGACGCCGATGAACCGAGACGATGGGGTCCTGCGTGCGGGGCCGGCCGGTTTCGCGGAGCTCGCCGCGGTGCTCGCCGACGCCGTCCGCGACGTCGGGGCCTGGATGTCGGAGTACGGCGGCTACGACCCGCACCCCTCCCAGGACGTGCCGCTCGAGCGGTTCCGGGAGGCGACGGCGGAGCTGCACCGGCGCCTGCGGGACAACTACCCGTTCTTCCACCCCCGCTACGCCGGGCAGATGCTCAAGCCGCCCCACCCGGCGGCCGTCGCCGGCTACCTGAGCGCGATGCTGATCAACCCGAACAACCACGCCCTCGACGGCGGTCCCGCCACCGCGGCCATGGAGAAGGAGGTGGTCGCGGACCTGGCGGCGATGTTCGGCCTGCCCCAGCACCTGGGGCACCTGACCAGCAGCGGGACGATCGCGAACCTGGAAGCGCTGTTCGTCGCCCGCCAGACGCACCCGGGCAAGGCGATCGCGCACAGCGCCGACGCCCACTACACCCACGGCCGGATGAGCCACCTGCTCGGCGTCGAGGCTGTTCCGGTGGCCACCACCGCCGCCGGGACCCTCGATCCGAACGTGCTCGAGGACCTGCTGCGCACCGGACGCATCGGCACGGTGGTCGCGACCACCGGGACGACCGGCCTCGGGGCCGTCGATCCCGTCGGCGAGATCGTCGCCCTCGCCCGCCGGTACGGGGTCCGGGTGCACGTGGACGCGGCCTACGGCGGGTTCTTCCGGCTCATCGCCGACGACTCCGCCGACGGCGTGCGCTCGGCGCCGTTCCGCGCCATCGCCGACGCCGATTCGGTGGTCATCGACCCGCACAAGCACGGGCTGCAGCCCTACGGCTGCGGTGCCGTGCTCTTCCGCGACCCGTCGGTCGCCCGCCATTACCTGCACGACTCGCCGTACACCTACTTCACGTCCGACGAGCTGCACCTCGGTGAGATCTCCCTGGAATGTTCCCGGGCCGGCGCCGCGGCCGCGGCGCTCTGGCTGACGTCGCGGGTCCTGCCCCTGACCCCGGACGGGCTCGGCGCGGTGCTCCGGCCCGGGCGGCGCGCCGCGCTCGCCTGGGCCGACCTGATCGGCGGCAGTGCCGAGCTGGCGGTGTTCCAGCCGCCGCAGCTCGACATCGTCAGCTACTTCCCCGCCCGCGACACGCTCTCCGAGATCGACCGCGTCAGCGCCCATGTGCTCGAGGCCGGGATGCGTCGCTCCCCGGAGGAGGCGTTGTTCGTCGCGACGTACACCGTCACCGGCGCCGACCTCGCCCGCCGGGGCCACGCCGTGCACGACGACATCCCTCGCGGCCGGATCCTGCGCAGCGTCCTGATGAAGCCGGAGAGCGAATCGCACGTCCCTGGCCTGCACCGGGAAATCGCCCGGCTGAGCGCCGTGACGGACGTGCGGCCGGCGGCACCGAGGCCGGCGCGGTAACCGCCGGTCCGCGCACCGGCCGCCGAACAGCCACCCTTGGCTGCTCAGACGGCGAACACCTGCGAGTCGTCGGCGAACGCCTTGAATTCCAGGGCGTTGCCGGCCGGGTCGAGCAGGAACATCGTCCACTGCTCGCCGGTCTCGCCCGCGAAGGGCACGTAGGGCTCGATGACGAATTCGGTGCCCGCGGCGCGCAGCCGCTCGGCGAGCCGGTGGAAGGCGTCGATGGTCAGGACGAGCCCGAAGTGCGGTACGGGGACGTCGTGGCCGTCGACCGGGTTGTGGATCCGTCCGGTGCGGGCCGGGGCGAGGTGGGTGACGAACTGGTGGCCGTGCAGGTTCCAGTCCACCCAGGTGTCGGCGCTGCGGCCCTGGGGCAGGCCGAGCGTCTCGCCGTAGAAGCGGCGGGCCGCCGCCAGGTCGTCGACCGGGACGGCGAGGTGGAAGCGGGGGATGGGGGAGTCGAGAACGGTCATGCCGGAGTTCCTTCCGTGCGGTGCGGGTGCCGGCACCGGGTGCCGATCGCGCGGTGTCTGAATTGTCCGCCGAGGACCTGGCGGCGCGGCAGGTCCCCCGGTCCGCCGGACTCGCCCGGAGGCCGCGCCGGCGCCGTCGGCGCGGTCCACATCGGACGGATCACCCGCGCGAGTCGCGAGGGGTGGTGGGCAGCAGCGCCTTCACGTGCTGCCACGCCTTTTCGGCGGTGAGCGTGGGGTCGCCCGTCAGCAGGGCCACGCTCAGCCCGTCGATGAGGGCGAACACCCGCTGCGTGAGCGTTTCGACGTCGTCGGTCAGGTCGCCGACGATCCGGGCGATCGCCGCTCGCCAGGCGGCGTCGTACTCGAGCTGGGCCTCGCGCAGGGCGGGCTCGTGCATCACCCGTGGCCACAGCTCGATCCAGAGCAGCCAGCGGGGGTCGCCGGCGGCTCGGGGGAAGTTGAGCTCGCACAGGCTGTGCAGCCGCTCCTCGGCCGAGCCGCCGGACTCCAGCACGCGTGCCAGCTGCTCGATCAGCTCGTCCTCGCTCCAGCGCAGCAGTTCGAGGAGCAGGCCGTTCTTGCTGCCGAAGTAGTAGGAGAGGTGACCGGCGCTGGTGTCGAGGCGGCGCCCGAGCTCGGAGAGGCTCAGGTCGGCCAGGCCGCGCTCGGCGAGCAGCGCCCACGCCTCCTGGATGACCCGCTCCCGCGGGTGCTCGAGCCGGCGGTGCCGCCGGGACTTGTCGTGGGCCACCTCTTGACTCTAGCGACGGCGTGACGGATAGTGACGCGAGGCGCGGCTTTGAAAGCCTTTCAAACCGAGGAGGACCGGTGAATCGGCTCGACGGCATCGATCCCGAGCTGCGGGCACCGTTGGCAGAGCTCTACGAGAAATTCCCCGGCGGGTTGTACGCCATTGAAGATCTGGCGGAGCGCAGGCGCACCGATGCCCTGCTCGCGGCCGAGACGCTCGAGGCGGTCAAGGCCACCCAGACGTGCTCCACAGAGGACGTGCGGGTGCCCGGCGCCGACGTGCCGGTACGCGTCTACCGGCCCAGGCGGTTCCGGCCGGCCGCGCCCGCCGTGTTCTTCATCCACGGCGGCGGGATGTACCTCGGCGACCTCGACTACGAGCACGCGACGGCGGTGAAGATCTGCGAGGAGCTCGGGGTGCTCGTCGTCTCCACCGGCTACCGCAAGGCGCCCGAACACCCGCACCCGGCCCAGGTCGACGACTGCTACGCGGCCCTCGGCTGGATGAGCGGCAACGCGACGTCGCTGGGCTTCGACCCGGGACGGCTGGCGATCTTCGGCGGGAGCGCGGGCGGCAACCTGGCCCTGGCCACCGCCCTCAAGGCGAGGGACCTCGGGGGACCCGCACTCCGCTATGCCGTGGCTCTCTATCCCATGGTCGACCACCGGAACACCGCGAGCGCCGCACACCAGGCCGGGCCGTGGGACCGGAGGGCCAACGCCGAGGCGTGGGAGTGGTTCCTCGCCGGGCAGGAGCCCGACGGATACGCCGCTCCGCTGCACGCGGAGGACCTGGCCGGTTTGCCGCCGACGTTCGTCGACGTGGGAACCGCCGATCTGTTCCGGGACGAGAACCTGGTGCTGGCCCAACGGCTTCTCGCCGCGGGCGTCTCCACCGAGCTGCACGTCTATCCCGGCGTCTACCACGCCGCGGAGTACTACGCACCCGACGCGGAAGTGGCGCGTCACATGTGGACGGTCCGGTTCCGGGCGCTTCGCCGCGCACTCGGCATTCAGCACCAAGAGGAGCAGCTGTGACGACATCGTGGCGGATGCCCGCGGAAACCGAACCGCAAGCGCGGGTGTGGATGGCGTTTCCCCCGGGCGGCTCCTACCTCTCCGGCAGTCCCGAAAGCGCCGGCCGGGCCCGGACCGCCTGGGCCCGGGTCGCGCACACGATCGCCGAGTTCGAGCCCGTCACCATGGTCGTCGATCCGGCCGACACCGAAGCGGCCCGAAGGTACCTCGGCGAGGACAAGGCCGAGATCGTCGAGGCGCCGTTGGACGACGCGTGGATGCGGGACATCGGCCCCACCTTCGTGGTCGACGAGTCCGGACAGCTCGGGGCGATCGACTGGGTCTTCAACGGCTGGGGTGCGCAGTCCTGGGCGAGCTGGGGCAAGGACGAACGCATCGGAGCGTTCGTGGCGGAGCGCGCCGGCGCCAAGCCGGAGGTCTCGCGGATGGTCAACGAAGGCGGCGGGATCCACGTCGACGGCCTCGGGACCGTGCTCGTGACCGAGACGGTGCAGCTCGACCCGGGGCGGAACCCGGGGTGGACGAAGGCGGACGTCGAGGCGGAACTGGCTCGCACGATCGGCGCCGGACACGTCATCTGGCTGCCGCGCGGGCTGTACCGCGACTCGTTGCGGCTGGGCACCCGCGGGCACGTCGACATGACCGTCACGATTCCCTCGCCCGGCGTCCTCCTCGTGCACGTCCAGGAGGAACCGATGCATCCGGACTACGCGATCAGCCGCGAGATCCTGGACGCCGTCCGCGGCACGCGCGACGCCACCGGCCGTCCCTGGGAGATCGTCGAAGTCCCCGCGCCCCGGATCGTCCGCGACAGCTTCGACTGGGTCGACTACAGCTACCTCAACCACCTCGTCGTCAACGGCGGCGTGATCGGGTGCGCGTTCGACGACCCGAACGACCGGCAGGCCGAGGAGATCCTCGAGGCGGCGTACCCCGGTCGGGACGTCGTGATGGTCCCGGCGAAGGACGTGTTCGCCGGCGGTGGCGGCATTCACTGCATCACCCAGCAGGAACCGGCGACCGGAGGACGGGGATGACGATCGGAACGGATTTCTTCGACGCCGTCACCCTTCCCGCGCCCCGCGTCGACGAAGCGTGGGCCCGAAGGGTGGCGCACGAGTCGTTCGGCGTGGACGCCGTCGCGCACCGGCTGGGCAGCAACCAGGACGCCAACTTCCTCCTGCGGACGCCGGCCGGGCACCCGATGGCGGTGCTCAAGGTGTCGAACCCGGCTTTCGGCGCCGCCGAGGTCTCGGACCAGGACGCCGCGGCCGACCGGATCGCCGCCGCCTGCCCGCGGCTGAGGGTCGCCCAAGTGCTCCGCGCGGACGACGGGGCCGTCCGGCGAGCGACGGTCGAGACTCCGGACGGCCCGGCGGTGGCCCGGCTGATCCGGTTCCTGGACGGCGGAACCCTGTTCGGCAAGGGGTACCTCGATCCGCGAAGCGTGGCCCGGCTGGGCGAGGTGGCCGGCCAGGTCGACCTGGCGCTCGCCGGGCTCGCCGGCGACGGGCCCGACCGCGTCCTGCAGTGGGATCCGCGGTACGCCGACCGGGCGGTGGCCGCGCTGGGCTCGTCGCTGCCCCCGGCTCGGCGTGCCGAGATCGAAAGCGCTGCTGCGTACGCCTGGGACCTCCTCACACCGCTCGTCCCCGACCTGCCCGTTCAGGTCGTGCACCTGGACCTCACCGACGACAACACCGTGCTGGGCGCGGACGGTCTCGTCGACGGGGTGATCGACTTCAGCGACCTGACCAGGACGTGGACGATCAGCGAGCTGGCCATCGCGATCTCCTCGATCCTGCACCACCCCGGCGCCGAGCCGGCCGACGTCCTGCCCGCGGTGCGCGCCTACCACTCCCTACGCCCGCTGTCCGACGCCGAAATCGCGGCGATCTGGCCACTCGTGGTGCTGCGTGGCGCGGTCCTGGTCGCCAGCGGCTGCCACCAGGTGGCCGTCGACGGTGACAACGCCTATGCGGAGACGCGCCTGGTCAGGGAGTGGCGGATCGCGGACCAGGCTCTTTCCGTCCCGCCCGGGGTGATGACCGCGCTGATCCGCGACGCACTGGGATCGAGCGCGGGCGGCGTTTCCGTCCCGGACGGCGTCCTGCTCGGCCTCCCGGACGCGGTGGTGCTGGACCTGTCCCCGCAATCGTCCCTTTTGGACGATGGCGCGTGGGAGAACGCGGACATCGCGCAGACGCTGGCCGCGGACCGGCTGGCGGCCGGGCATCGAGCCGTGGTGACGAAGTTCGGCGAGGCCCGCCTTGCCGGAAGCCGAGCGCTCGTCCAGGAATCGCCGGCTTCGGTCGCGACCGGGATCGACCTCTGGACCGCCGGCTCCGAGGAACTCACGGCACCGTGGGACTGCGAAGTGTCGTCCACCGGTTCCGGCATCGTGCTGCGTGCAAACGACATCGAGCTGGCGGTGCCCGGAGTCGACGCGCGCGCCGAGGGAGCCGTGGTCGCCGGCACGGTCGTGGCGACGACGGTGCCGCGCGGCCGGACCCGGATCACGGCGGGCCATCGCGCCGGGAGCGTCCCCGAAGGCGTGGCCCCGAAATACGCACCGGGCTGGCTGGCCACGCTCGCCGACCCCGCTCCGCTGCTCGGGCTGCCCGCGACGGGCAGCGTCACCGATTCCGTGCTGGCGCGACGAGAACGTGCCCTGGCCGAAGTCCAGGAGCACTACTACCGCGAGCCGCCCCGGATCGAACGCGGCTGGCGCCACTTCCTCGTCACCGAGGACGGACGTCCGCTGCTGGACATGATCAACAACGTCGCGGTGGCCGGTCACTCCCACCCCCGGATCGCCAGGACCGCGGAACGCCAGCTGCGGCTGCTGAACACGAACTCCCGGTTCAACTACGAGGCGATCGCGGAGTTCGGCGCCCGGCTCGCCGACCTCGCGCCCGATCCGCTGGACACCGTCTTCCTGGTGAACTCCGGTTCGGAGGCGGCCGACCTGGCGATCCGGCTCGCGCTCGTGGCCACCGGCCGGTCCGACGTGGTCGCGATGAGCGAGGCTTACCACGGGTGGACCTACGCCTCCGACGCGGTCTCGACCTCCGTCGCCGACAACCCGAACGCGTTGGACAGCCGGCCGGACTGGGTGCACACCGTCCCCGCGCCCAACCCGTACCGGGGCCGGCACCGAGGCGCCGACGCCCACCGGTACGGACCCGAGGCGGCCGCGATCATCGACGAGCTGGCCGCGTCCGGACGGCCGCCGGCCGGCTTCATCGGCGAGTCCTACTACGGCAACGCGGGCGGCATGCCGCTGCCCGAGGGGTATCTCGCCGCCGTGTACTCCGCGGTGCGCCGCCACGGCGGCCTGGCGATCGCCGACGAGATCCAGGTCGGCTACGGCCGGCTCGGGCACTGGTTCTGGGGCTTCGAGCAGCAGGAGGTCGTTCCCGACATCATCGCCGTCGCGAAGGCGGTGGGCAACGGCGTTCCCGTGGCCGCCGTCATCACCAGCCGCGCGGTGGCCGCGAAGTACCGCGATGGCGGTTATTTCTTCTCCTCGACCGGAGGGAGCCCGCTGTCCTCACGCGTCGGCCTGTGCGTCCTCGACATCATCCGGGACGAAGGCCTGCAGGGAAACGCCCGTGATGTCGGTGGCCACCTCAAGGCGCGGCTCGAGGAACTGGCGCAGCGCCACGAAATCATCGGCGCCGTCCACGGCTCCGGCCTTTACCTGGGCGTGGAGCTGGTGCGCGACCGGAGCACGCTCGAACCCGCGGCGAGCGAGACGGCGGCGATCTGCGACCGGATGCTCGACCTGGGGGTCGTGATCCAGCCGACGAGCGACCGGATGAACGTGCTCAAGGTGAAGCCGCCGCTGTGCCTCGACCGGTCCGCGGCCGACTTCTTCGCCGACACCCTCGACCGGGTGCTGTCGGAAGGATGGTGATCGGCCGTGCGGCTCACACCGGGCGAACGGGACCGGCTGCTGATCTTCACCACGGCCGAGCTGGCGCGGCGCCGGCTGGCCCGGGGGCTGCGGCTCAACGTCCCGGAGGCCACCGCGCTGATCGCCGACACGGTCTGTGAAGCCGCCCGCGACGGACGCCGGCTCCACGAGGCGATCGCGGCGGGCCGGGCCGCGCTCGGTCCGGAAAACGTGCTTCCCGGCGTGCCGGAGGTCGTGGGCGAGGTGAAGGTCGAAGCGGTGTTCGACGACGGCACGAGGCTGGTCGTCGTGACCGACCCGATCGGTGCGACGGCCGGCCCCGCGCCCGGAGCGATCGAGCCCGGACCCGAGCCACTGGCGGAGTGGCCGGGGGCGGTGACCGTCTTCGTCACCAACACCTCGACGGTGCCCATCAGCGTCACCTCGCACTTCCACTTCTTCGAGGCCAACCCGAGGCTGCGGTTCGACCGTGCCGCGGCCTACGGCACGAGACTGGCGATCCCGGCCGGCTCCTCGATCCGGTTCGGCCCCGGCGAGCGCAAAGCCGTGGACCTCACGCCGATGGGCGGAGACCGCGTCGCCATCGGCTTCGCCGGTCTCGTCGACGGTCCGCTGGACGCGCCGGGTGCGAAGGAAGAGGCGCTGCGCCGCGCCATCGCCTGCGGTTACCGACACGAGGAAACGACATGAGCTTCACACCGAGCGACTACGTCGCTTCTTACGGGCCCCGCAAGGGCGACCGGGTCCGGCTGGGGGACACCGGCCTCGTCGTCGAAGTCGAGGCCGACGCGAGCAAGGCCGGCGAGGAGTTCGTCGTCGGCTTCGGGAAGACCGCCCGCGACGGGCTGCACATCCTGGCCGCGACCGCCCGGCAGACCTGCGACCTGGTCATCAGCAACGTCCTGCTGATCGACGCCGTCCAAGGCGTCCGCAAGGCGTCGATCGGGATCCGCGACGGACGCATCGCCGGTATCGGCCGGGCCGGCAACCCGAACACCCTCGAAGGCGTCGACGTCGTCGTCGGCAGCGGAACGACGATCATCGCGGGTGAGGGCCTGATCGCCACCGCCGGGGCGATCGACACCCACGTCCACCTGCTGTCGCCCCGGGTCGTCGAGGCCGAGCTCGCCTCCGGCGTCACGACGGTGATCAGCCAGGAGTTCGGGCCGGTGTGGGGGCCGGGAATCAGTACGCCGTGGGCGCTGCGGCACGCGTTCACCGCCTTCGACGCGTGGCCGATCAACATCGGCTTCCTCGGCCGGGGCTCGGTTTCCGCGCAGGAGCCACTGGTGGAGGCCCTCGTCGAGGGCGGCGTGTGCGGGTTCAAGGTCCACGAGGACATCGGCGCGCACACTCGTGCGCTCGACTCCGCGCTCACCGCGGCCGAGGAGTACGACGTCCAGGTGGCGCTGCACACCGACGGGCTCAACGAGTGCCTCTCGGTCGAGGACACCCTGGCCGTGCTCGAAGGGCGGACCATCCACGCCTTCCACGTCGAGGGGTGCGGCGGCGGGCACGTCCCCAACGTCATGCGGCTGGCCGGAGAGCGCAACATCATCGCGTCTTCGACGAACCCGACGCTCCCCTTCGGCCGCGACGCGGTCGACGAGCACTTCCACATGATCATGGACGCCCACGACCTGAAGGCCGACCTGCCCGGGGACGCGCTGATGGCCCGGGAACGGATCCGGGCGAGCACCATGGGCGCCGAGGACGTGCTGCACGACCTGGGCATCATCGCCATCACGTCGTCCGACGCGCAGGGGATGGGCCGGGCGGGCGAAACGTTCCGGCGCACCTTCGCCATGGCCGCCAAGATGAAGACCGAGCGCGGTGCGGCCGATCTGCGCCACGACAACGACCGGGCCAGGCGCTACATCGCCAAGCTCACGATCAACCCGGCGATCGCGCACGGCATGGCGCACGAGATCGGGTCCCTGGAGGCGGGAAAGCTGGCCGACATCGTGCTGTGGCGCCCGGACCACTTCGGGGCGAAACCGGAGCTGGTCCTCAAGGCCGGCTTCCCCGCGTACGGCGTCACGGGCGACCCGAACGCGAGCATCGACAGCTCGCAGCCCCTGGTGATCGGCCCCCAGCTGGGCGGGCACGGTCCCACGCCCGCCGACCTGTCGGTCGCGTTCGTCAGCCAAGCGGCCGCGGAGGCCGGTTCCGTGCCCACTCGCCGACGTCGTGTCGGCGTGCGCGGAACCCGCGGGATCGGACCGGCGGACATGATCCACAACGACCGGACCGCGGAAGTCCGTGTGGAGCACCGGACGGGGCTCGTCACCGTCGACGGCGAGCCCGTCTCCTCCGCGCCGGCGGACTCGGTCGCGTTGTCCCGCTTGTACTTCCTCTAGAAGGCGCAAGTTTCTTCCGGTGATTTCGGGGTGTTCGCCGCCGGCGTTTCTGCGACCGTCGAGTGGTCACGATGGTCAGTAGATCGATCGATGGGTGAACTCGCATGAACGCTGTCGAACTGTCGGCGAACCGGCACTCCGCTGCCGGGGATCGGACCCTGCCCGCCCTGGAGATGATCGCGCCCGTGGTGCCCGCGATGTGCGCCGGGGACATCGCCGTCACCGCCGCGGCGGTGACGTTGGAGCGCGGCCGGGTCGCCTTGGAAGCCGTGCGCCGGGCGGGTCTTTTCCGCATCGCCGGCCACGATGTCGGCTTCATCGGCGGGCACGGTCTGCCGGGCTCGGCCGGGATGCGGGAAATGTCCGCCGGCGAGCTGATCGACAGGCTGGCGTCGTAGTTCAGCCGGATTCGGCGATCCGCCCGAGAAACGCGCGGGTGCGCTCGTGCCCGGGGTCCGTCATGAGCTCGTCCGGCGGCCCTTCCTCGACGATGACGCCCTGGTCGACCATGACGAGCCGGTCGGCGGCCGACCGGGCGAAACCCATCTCGTGCGTGACGACGATCATCGTCATGCCGTCCGCGACCAGGTCCTTCATCACCGCGAGCACCTCGCCGACCATCTCCGGGTCCAGCGCGCTGGTCGGTTCGTCGAACAGCATCAGCTCCGGCTTCATGGCGAGCGCGCGGGCGATGGCGACGCGCTGCTGCTGACCGCCGGACAACGCCGACGGCCGCGCGGTCGCCTTGCCGGCGAGACCGACCCGCGCCAGCAGGTCGCGGGCCTGCTCCCGGGCCGCCGCCTTCGGCGCCCCGAGGACCTTCACCGGGCCGACGGCCACGTTGTCCAGCGCGGTCAGGTGGGGGAAGAGGTTGAAGCGCTGGAAGACGAAGCCGATGTTGCGGCGGCGTTCCGCGACGACCTTCGGGCGTTCCTCCACCGGACGGCCCGGGCCCGGCCGGTAGCCGACCGGGGAGCCGTGCACGAGGATCGTCCCCTCGTCGATGCGCTCCAGGTGGTTGAGGCACCTGAGGAACGTCGTCTTGCCCGAGCCGGACGGCCCGATCATGACGACGACTTCGCGGGGCCGGACGTCCATCGAGATGCCGTTGAGGACCGCCGAGTCGCCGAAGCGCTTGACCACTCCTCGCGCCGACATCACCGCCGACGGGTCGGCGTTCGTGCGCGGGTCCATCTCAGTTCGCTCCCTTGCCGGCGAGGGTGTCCCGGTCCCGGCCGAAGCCGGAACCGGTGAGGCGCGTCCGCAGCGACGGCGTCGCGACGACGTGGCCGGGATCGGCGAGCTTCCGTTCGATGAACCGCTGGACGAAGGACCAGATCGTGGTCAGGGCGAGGTAGTAGCACGCGGCCACGAGGAAGATCTCGAAGGTCTTGAACGTCGCCGAGTTGATCGACTGGGCGGTCAGGAACATCTCCTGCAGGCCGATGACCGACAGCAGCGACGTGGACTTCATCATCAGGTTGAACTCGTTGCCCAGCGGCGGAACGACGATGCGCAGCGCCTGCGGCAGCAGGATCACCCGCATCGTCGTCGCCGGCGTCATGCCCAGCGCCTGTGCCGCTTCCGCCTGCCCGCGGTCGATCGCGTCGAGCGCGGCCCGGAAGATCTCGGCCATGTAGGCACCCTCGTTCGCGGCCAGCGTCAGGATGGCCGCCTGCACGACACCGAGGAGGACGAACCCGCCTAGGGCGTGTCTCCTAATTGCGGGATGCGGTGCGGGTGACCATGATCGCGGCGGCGAGGAGGATTCCGCCGAGGAAGGTGAGGGCGTACTTGTCG
>NZ_JBFACT010000097.1:0-24711 GCF_040640995.1 Amycolatopsis sp. NPDC021455
GTCGCGTTACTGTTTTTCTTACGTTTGCTCTTCCGATCTCCGGTAGTGCCGGGTCAAGGCGGGAAAGCGTGCCTTGACCCGGCACTGCCGGCCGTGTTCTGGCTTCGTATCGGGGCGGCGGGGAGGTCTGGGTGGAGCGCCAGTCATGCCTCAGCGTTGCCGTTCACGACGGGGGAGGCGCCTGAAATCGACTTTGCCGGCCCCCGGGAGAGGATGGGGCGGCGTTTCGATCGGTTGCCCGGATGCAGGTGCCTCGGCGTCACCCGGCGAGGCCGTGCACAGGGAACGTGCTCGTCATCGGGGGCGACCCAAGCTCGAGGTGGCCGTCCAGGTGTGGCGCGGGCGGCCGACTGCCCGGCAGGCCTCGCTCGTCCGCCGCGATCCGCTCCTTCCGGTCGGTCTGGTGACACGAGCCGGTCGCGGAGTCCACTGTGGACTTGAAGTCGGGTGGTGCGACCCCGTCCTCCACCGCGGTCGGGGTGCCTTCGATAAGCCAACCGTCGGCGCGGGCCGGGAACCAGGTCACTTCGAAGCCGGTGCGGGCCGTCTTCGTGCCGCCAAGCAAAGGGCAGGCCCGTCTTCGGCGCGAAAGCGGCCACACGGCACAACGCGATGGGGCAAGCCGGCGGAAGCGCGCCACCCCGCCGGTTTGCGACGATGCCTTGGCTGGGTCCGCACACCGGAGGGATCTCGATGGCCGTCGCACAGGAACTGCCGGTTCACCCGCAAGCGAGCTTCTTCGGCGCCGGGCCCTATCCCGCGCGCCGCGGCGCGGTCGCCGTCGTCGCGGTGCTCGCCGGCTTCGTGCTGACCGCGATCTGGTCGGCGCCCTTCGTCGACTCCGTGATCGGTGACAGCGTCGCGAACGGGCTCCTCGGCCACGACGCGAAAGCCACCCCGATCAGCGGCGTTCTCGCCGGGACGCTGTTCGCGTTCGTCTCCGGGCTCGCGGGGTCGTTCACCGCCTGCAACATCGCCGCCTTCGGGGCGGTCGCGCCGCTGGTCGGCGGGCAGGCGGGCGAAAAACGGCGGTTCGCCACCACGCTCAAGCCGCTCGGCTGGATCGCCGCCGGCATGCTCACCGTGTCGGTGGTCTACGGCGTGATCGTCGCGCTCGTCGGCACGCGGATGCCGCAGTTCTCCACCGCGCAGGCCACCGGGCTGTCGCCGCGCAGCGTCCAGTCGATGATCGCCTTCGGTGTCGTCGGCCTGGTGTTCCTGCTGCTGGGCATGGCCGCCCTCGGCATTCTCCGCACCCCCGCGTTCCTGCGCCGCCACCCGGCCGCGCCGCTGGTCCTGATGGGCGCGCTCATCGGCGGGTTCCTCATCGGACGGCCGTACCCGCTCTTCCGGATCATGTTCCGCAGCGCCGCGGAACAGCACAACGTCCTCTACGGCGCCGCCGCGTTCGCGCTCCAGTCGGTCGGCAACATCGTCGTCATGGCGGTGCTGTTCCTGCTCCTGACCCACGCCACGGGCGGGCGCGTGCAGCGCTGGCTGGCCGCGAAGCCGGCCCGGATCGCGACCGTGACGGGCGCGGCGCTGCTCGTCGGCGGCACGTTCACGCTGCTCTACTGGGACGTCCGCGTGCTCGGCAGGCTCGGGATCATCTGGTTCCCGATGGTCAACTGGTAGTCCGGCCGAGCCAGCGGTAGTCCGGCGAGGGGTCGAGCTGCACGCCGTCCGCGACGGCGGCGAGCACGGCCTCCGGCTGCGCGCCCGACACCGTCAGCCAGCGCCCCGACGGCAGCCGGACCGCGACCGTCGCGTCCTTGCCGTCCGCCGGGGCCAAGAAGAACCCCTGGCTGCCTCGCACCGTGACCGGCGTGGCGCCGTTCACGCCGGGGGAGCCCGCGCCGGCGGCGGCCCGGATCGGCGGCCCGCCCGGGGCCGCGGCCGTCAGCTCGGTCGAAGCGTCGTCCGGGCCGGTGCCCCGGACCGCGGCCGAACGCTCGGCGATCCCGGCCGGGAGCCGGCCGAACCGGAGCTCGCCGCGGACGCCGACCGGGTCGGCGGTGACGGACTCGGCGACGCGCAGCGCCACCGCGCGGGCCTCCGGGACACCGGAGACACGGGCGGTCAGCACGTGCTGTTCGTCGGCGAGCCAGGTCACGAGCGCGGCCGACCCGGTGTCGCCGGTGACCATCGCGACCCGGCCGCGCACCAGGACCTGGTCGCCGAGCGACGCGATTCTCAGCGCGGTCTGCGACCACTCCGGGTCGACCGGCGAGTACGCCGACAGTGTGATCTCCGCCGGCCCGGCGAACCACCGCCGGATCTGCGGCGCGGTGCCGGGGCCGCCCTCGCGGTACTGCTCGGTGAAGCCGTCGGGCAGCCAGCCGGGGCTGTAGCCGAGCACCGGGCGGCTCGCGGCGGGCACCAGGTCGGCCGTGGTGAGCAGCTGCGTGCCGGTGACGACACCGGCGACCAGCGCGACCACCGCCGCGGCGACCAGGGCCAGCCGGGTCGCCGGCCGCCGCTTCCGCCCGGCGCGGGCGAGCGCGTCGCGCACCGCGTGACCGTCCGGCGCGCGGGCGGCGAGGCGGTCCAGGCTCTCCCGGATCAGCGTCTCGGTCTCGTGCTCGGGGCGGCTCATTCGGGGGCTCCGGTGGTCAGGACCGTGGGGTGCGGGGCCTGGCGCAGGGTGGCCAGGGCGCGGGAGATCTGGCTGCGGACGGTGGACACGCCGCAGCGCAGGACCGCGGCGATCTCGGGGTCGGAGTAGTTCTCGTAGTAGCGCAGCACGATCGCCGCGCGCTGCTTGCGGGGCAGCGTGGCCAGGAGGCCGAGCATGGCGTCCCGCTCGTCGTAGGCGGTGGCCGGGTCGGCCGACGGCGGGCTCAGCGCGTCGAGGACGTCGTGGCTGCTCGGCACCATGCGCCGCACGGCCCGCCGCCGCCACGACAGGTACTCGTTGGTGACCATCCGCCGCACGTAGGTCGGCGGGGCGTCGATGGCGTCCCAGCGCTGCTGGGCGCGCAGGAGCACGTCCTGGACGATGTCCTGCGCCAGGTGCGGGTCGTTCGTCAGGACGGTGGCGTAGCGGAGCAGCCCGTCCAGCCGCTCCGCCACGAAATCTTCGAAACCCACGCACGTCCCTTCGTTCACCCACCCCATGGACGCGCGAGGGGGCCGGGTCGCTGCACGCGGGTTCGAACTTTTTTATCGGGGGATGACGTCCTCGAGCCGGACGAACGCGAAGCCCGTGGTCGGGAGGCCGCCGGCGGACGGGCGGCGTTCGCCGTCGTGGACGACCAGCAGGCCGTGCGGGAAGCGGCGGCCGAGGGAGGCGGTGGTGATCGCCGAGCCGTCGGAGTGCTCGACCGAGTCCGTGCCGCGGCCGGCGACGATCCGCAGGTCACGCGGGTGGCGGCCGTACACGACGAAGCGCGAGTCACCCTGGCTGGACGCGAACAGCGTGCCGTCCGCCAGCGCCAGGCCCTCGGCGTCCGCGGTGAGCCACCGGCCGCCGAAACCGGGGTCGGCGCCGTCGGCCACGCACTCTTCGGTCGCGGGATCCCAGCGTTGCGGGACGCCGTAGGAGCGCACGCGGTCGATCAGCTCGGGCCGCCCGAAGCCGGCCGGCGTGAGCGGGATCCGCCAGATCCCGACGTCCTCCTGGGCGGTGTAGAGCACCCGGCCGTCGAGGACCGAGCCTTCCAGCTGCGGTCCTTCGCCGGGCTTTTCGCACGGCGACCAGGTCGTGCCGTTCGGCAGCCGGAAGGCCGACGGCAGGTCCACGGTGGCGATCTTTTCGGTGCCGACGGTCCCGCCCGGCTCGTCCACCAGCCGCAGCAGCGCGACCCGCGTCTCGTGGCGCCGGGTCACCGCCACCCAGCGGACGCCGGTACGCGGGTCGCGGCCCGCCGCCAGGCCGTAGGCCGTCCGCTGGGTGTCCACTTCGGACTCCGACGCGGAGAACACCGGCGCCGCGGCCGGGTCGGTGACGTCGGTCAGGACGCGGGCGCCCCCGGGGTCGATCCGGTAGACCCGGACCCGGTCGCGCCCGCGGTCGCTGACGACGGCCAGGTCGCCGACGACGTCGACGTTGTTGAACCGGCCCTTCGGCCCGGCGGGGACCAGCTGCAAGGTGTGCCCGTCCAGGTCGAACGCGGCGAGCCCGCCTTCCTTGAGCGTGCCGATGACGACGCTACGCCCGGGATCGCGCCGGTCGACCCAGATGGCCGGATCGTCGGCGTCGGCGTTGGCGGGTGAGGCGTTCGGGTCGTCGACGAACGCCTGAGTCTGCGCCACCGGCGACGGATCGCGGGGCGCGGCGGAAGCGGGGACGGCAGTCAGCACGGAGAGGGCGGCCACGGCCACCGGGAGGAGTCTGCGCACGGCCGGAAAGTAGACGAATCGGATGGCCGGGGCGTGAACGCGCCGTGATGAGCAGCCCCCGGTTTCCACGCTACCGGGAGGGACCGACAGTTCCAGCGGGCCGAGTCTCAAGCGCCCCAATGTGGCGTTGGGTGCGTCCAACGCACCGAACGCCACATTGGGTGCGTTGAGCGCACCCAATGCCACATTGGGGCGCTCGGTCGGCCCTGTGGACAAGCCGGGGCTCACCAAACTGGAAGCGGCCGGAACTGTCGGTGCCCTCCCGTAGCGTGGAAACCGGGGGCTGCTCAGCCAGGCGGCGCGAGGTAGTACTGCGCCACCGGGGCGAGCATCTCCACGATCTCCTCGTCGGAGGCCTGCGCCAGCGGTGGCAGCTTGATCACGTACCGCAGCAGCGCCACCCCGATCATCTGCGCCGCGATCCCCGTCACCCGGACCTTGGGCACGTCGAGTGAACGGGCGACCTCGGCCAGCACCGTGCGCTCGATGAACTGGCGCATCATCAGCGCGACCTGCTCGTTCGTCGCCGCCGCGCGCAGCATCGCGATGAACGGCGTGCGTCCCGCCGGCTCCGCCCAGACCGACAGGAACGCCCGGACCAGGCGTTCGCCCAGCGATCCTCGCGGGCCCGCGAGGATCGACGTCACCAGGGACGCCGGGTTCACCGGGAGGTTCATCGCCGCCGCGAACAGCTCCTGCTTGGTGCCGAAGAAGTGGTGGAGCAGGGCCGCGTTGACCCCCGCGTCGGCGGCGATGCCGCGGACCGTCGCGCCGTCGTAGCCCAGCTCGGCGAAGCGGTGCCGCGCCGCGTCGAGGATCTTCTCGCGCGTCTCGGTCTGCCCCGGCCGCCGTCCCGCCCGTGCCATTGCCCGAGCTTAGAACCCCCTTGACTACGCTGGTGACCATGTCTGTCGCGGTGCGGGTGATCCCCTGTCTCGACGTCGACGCGGGCCGGGTCGTGAAGGGTGTCAACTTCGCCGGCCTCCGCGACGCCGGCGACCCCGTCGAGCTGGCCCGGCGGTACGACGCCGAGGGGGCCGACGAGCTGACGTTCCTCGACGTCACGGCGTCCTCCGGCGACCGCGAAACCACCTACGACGTCGTCCGCCGCACCGCCGAGCAGGTCTTCATCCCGCTCACCGTCGGCGGCGGCGTCCGCAGCAACGACGACGTCAACCGGCTCCTGCGCACCGGCGCGGACAAGGTGAGCATCAACACCGCCGCCATCGCGCGGCCCGAATTCCTCAGCGAAGCGTCGAGAAGATTCGGCGCCCAATGCATCGTGCTGTCGGTCGACGCGCGCCGCGTGCCCGAGGGCGGCGAGCCGACGGCGTCCGGGTTCGAGGTCACCACCCACGGCGGCCGCCGCGGCACCGGCATCGACGCCGTCGAATGGGCCGCGCGCGGCGAGGAGCTGGGCGTCGGCGAGATCCTGCTGAACTCCATGGACGCCGACGGCACGAAGAACGGCTTCGACCTGGAGCTCATCGGGCTGGTGCGCAAGGCCGTGCGGGTCCCGGTGATCGCCAGCGGGGGAGCGGGCGCGGTCGAGCACTTCCTGCCCGCGGTCCGGACCGGCGCGGACGCGGTGCTCGCGGCCAGCGTGTTCCACTTCGGACAGCTGAAGATCGGCGACGTCAAGTCCGCGCTGCGCGACGGCGGGGTCGAGGTCCGATGAAGTCCTGGCAAGCACCCGTCGAGGTGAAGGTCGTCGCGGGCCTGCTGGTCGGGCTGCCCGTCGCGTGGGCGCTGCTCGACCTGATCCCGGTGCTGAGCGCCGGCTCGGGCCTGGCCATCTACCGGATGCCGGCGCTCGCGCTGATCCTCGGCGGCGTCGTCACGACCGGGCTCGTGCTGAAGCTCGGCAGCGCCCGCATCGGCGGCCTGGTCGTCGCCGTCGTGTTCGCGCTGCTGCACGCGTTCCTGCTGCTCGGCGCCGAGCTGTGGTGGGTCAAGCTGTTCTCCGGCCTCTCGTTCGCGGGCTACGGCTACGCGTTCGTCCTGTTGAACTCGATGCCGCTCAAGCGGCACATCCTGGGAGCGCAAGCATGAGCCTCGACCCGGCCGTCTCGGCGCGCCTCAAGCGCAACGCCGACGGCCTGATCGCCGCCGTCGTCGTCGAGCACGCCACTTCGGACGTGCTGATGATGGCCTGGATGAACGACGACGCGCTCGCCGCGACCCTCGCCACCCGCCGCGGCACGTACTGGTCGCGCAGCCGCGGCAAGCTGTGGGTCAAGGGCGAGACGTCCGGCCACTACCAGCACGTCCGCGAAGTGCGGATCGACTGCGACGGGGATACAGTCCTGCTGCGCGTCGACCAGACCGGCCCGGCTTGTCACACCGGCACGCACACCTGTTTCGACACCGAGGAACGTCTCCTCCTGGCGGATGAGAAAGAGCACGCGTGACCATCGTCGCCGACATCCTGGTCGGGCTCGTCGCCCTGATCCACCTCTACATCCTCGTCCTGGAGATGTTCCTCTGGACGAGCCCCCGCGCCCGCGCCGGCTTCGGCACGACGAAGGAGTTCGCGGAGGAGACCAAGACGCTCGCCGCGAACCAGGGGCTGTACAACGGCTTCCTCGCGCTCGCCTTGGCGTGGGGCCTGATCGCGGGCGAGTTCCAGCTTCAGCTCTACGGCCTGGTCTGCGTGATCATCGCGGGCCTGTACGGCGCCGCGACGGCCAGCAAGCGGATCCTGTTCGTCCAGGTGGTCCCCGGGGCGCTGGCGCTCGTCGCGCTGCTGCTGGCGCGCTGACCGCGCGGGCACCCGCCACTGGGATCGGCCGATGGACCTGGGGGCAGGCGATCTCCGCGAGTACTGGCGGCTGCTGCGGTTGAGGCGCCGCCGGGCGGGCTGGCTCGCGTCCGCGTCGCGAGCGCCGCGATCGGCAGGCTGAAGGCGAACACGCCGTTGTGGCTGCCGTCCACACCGGACGTTCCGGGTGACACGGCGTTCCTGCGCACGGCCGGCCGCCGCACGTGGGCGCTCTGCGTGGCGTGGGCGGTGCTGGTGCCACTCGCGGTGGCGCTGTTCCAGGCGGAGAACACCGCGGCGGACGAGCTCCTGGCACACGGAAAGCGCGTGCCGGGAGTCGTGGTGAGCGTCCGGCGGCACGCCAAGGGCGGCGTGTCGCTGGTGGTGCGCTTCGCCGTCGACGGCACCGACCGGACTGCCGGGATCAACCGCGACTCCGACCGGGTCCGGACCGCCGAGGAAGCCAACCACGACGAGTTCGGCTACTTCCTCGGTCTCGTCCTGCTGCTGGTGTCGGCCGTGGGGGCCGGGGCTCCGCCGTCGCGGCCCGTGGCTGGCAGCGGCGCTACCGCGCGGTGACGGAGACGGGCTGGCACCCGGGCACGGCGGACGGCGACCGGGGACCGCGGCGGCTGCCGGAGCTGACCGTGCACTTCGCCGACGGCAGCCGGCTCGGGTTGCGGGGCGTCCTGTCGTGGCGCACGGTCCGGCTGCGGGGCGAGTTCGCCGGCGTGCCGGTCCGGGTCGGCGGCGCGGGCCTGGACATGGTGGTTCTGCTCAGCCGGGACGGGCGCACGCACGCGGTGCCGGTCCGGCCCCGCGGACCCCGGACGGTGGCGCGGTAGGCCGTTACCCTCGGGGGATGGGGGACTGGTTGCCGCCGAGGGAGCCGCGCGAGCCGGACTCGCCGCACGAATGGGCGGCCCGCGGCACGGCCATGCTGGACGCGAGCCTCCGGTGGCTCGTGGGCTCCACCGTCCTCGGGGTGCTGGTCGCCGCGGGCCTGCTGTTCGCCGGGCTCGTGCTGCCCACGCTCGCGGTCCTCGTCCTGGCCGGTGTCCCCGGTTACTGGACTTTCGCCCGCGCCAGGCAGGCGGGCGCCGCCCGCCGGACCGGCTGGCGCACGGCGACGGTGACGATCGCCACGACAGGAGGGACGCGCCTGCCGGGCACGGTCGCCGTGCGGTTCTCCGACGGCAGCCGCATCGATCTCCGGCCGTGGGAGGCCGGGAGCGCCGTGCGAGCGCTCGGAGAGCTGCCCGGGCTACCTGCCCTCGTCGCCGGGGCCGGGCCGGCCGCGATGACGGTGTTCATTCCGCCGAAGCCGCCTCTGCGCGAGAAGCCGGTGATGTTCGGGGCGCGCGCCGAGACCTACCGGTGGGTGCCGGAACCCTGACCGCGGGACAAGACGAATCTCGTCGATTTCCCGAAATGGCGAATGTGCCGGCGAAAGCGCCAGAATCATCCGAGTGCTCGTCGGCCTGCTCACTTGCACGCTCGGCGAGGCCGTCCGGTTGCCTTCGTGACCTGTGCCGTTTCTCGCACCATTTCCGCAGCTCAGCGCGGATAACCTCGGTTGGTGGCACGCGATGGGTCCCTCCCCGTTCTCCTTCGGCGGCGGGCCGCCTGGCAGACCGTCACGGCGGCCGCCGCGATCGTCTGCGGCTTTTTCTCGGTGTCGGTACCCGTTTATCTGTACGCCCACGATCCCCTCTCCGGGGACGGCGTTCTTTCCGGCCTTTTCGCCATCTGGGCGGTCTCGGCCGGCCTCGCGGTCTTCGGTGCCTGCGAGCTGGGCTTCCTCGCCCGCCGGATCCGTACCGTGGTGACGGAACAGGACTTCGCCGCCTGGCTGCCGCCGGCCGACGCCGCCGACCGCGACCGCCGGATCGACTTCGCCGCGGAGACCGCCGGGTTGCGCCGGCTCGCGCGCCGCGCCTCGGCACTCGTCCTGATCTGGGTCGCGCTGGCCGGCGCCGGGATCACCGGCCAGGTCGGGCTCGAGCGGGCCGCCGCGGACCTCCTCGCGACCGGGGACCGGTTCGACGGCGTGGTGCTGTCCGTGCACGAACGGTCCCGCGGCACGTCGCGGCTGGAGGTCGGCTTCGGCGCGCGGACCGTGTGGATCGTCCGGACCTCCCCGCGGCGGTACGCCACCGGCGACGCGGTCACCGTGGTGGTCGACCCCGCCGATCCGGAGCGCGTGCGGACCACCCTGGAGCCGAACGACGACCAGTTCCTCTTCAACACCACCGTGGTCCTGCTCGTGGCGGGGTTCGGCGGAGCGCCGTTCGCCGTCGTGGCCGCGCTGGGCTGGTGGCGGCGGGCCCGCGCGGTCGCGGCCACCGGGTGGCGCGTCGCCACGGTCGACGTCGTGCCCGACCGCACCCGCGGCCGGAACCGGCACCTGCCGGACATCCACGTCCGCTACCGCGACGGCACCGGGATCGTGCTGCGCGCCGCGCGTTCACTGCACCGCGCCAAGCCGATGGCGATCCACACCGACCGGCCCGCCTGGATCGGCGGCTGGGGGTCCGGCATGGTCGTCCTCTTCCCGAACGGTCCGCACCGGCCCGGGCCGTACGCGATCCCGGCGACCGCGAGGAGGGCCCGGCGGGAGCGGAGTCAGCCGATTTCGCCGTTGATGTAGCGCTGCACGGTCGGCGCCACCGCCGCCACCAGCGTCTCGACCTCAGCCGCGGTCATCGGCTGGAACTTGGCGACGTAGCGGATCATGCCCATGCCCACCAGCTGGGACGCGCAGAGCGTCATGCGCAGCGGGATCCGGTCGGAGCCGACCGAGGTGATCAGCCCCGTGAAGAACTTCTGGAAGAAGTCGCGCAGCACCTGACCGGCCTGCTCGTGGCCGGTGATGCTGCGGATGAGGGCCTGGAAGACGTCGCCGCCGGCGCCGTCCCAGCGGGTGAGAAACGTGCGGACGATCCGCTCGCCCAGCTCGTCGTCGGGGCCGTCGCGCAGGGCCGACAGCAGCTCCGCCGGCTCGAACGGCAGCTGGAGCACGGCCTTCGCGAACAGGCCCTCCTTGCCGCCGAACCAGTGGTTGACCATCGCCGCGTCGACGCCGGCGCGGGTGGCGATGGCCCGCACGGTCGCACCGTCGTAGCCGTTTTCGGCGAACACGGCCCGCGCGGCCTCGACCAGCGCGGTGCGCGTGTCCTGCCCGGCGGGCCGCCGCCCCCGGCGGCGGGCAGTAGTCTCGGTGTTGTCCGTGGTGCTCACGGCTCCATCATGACTGACGCGCACCCTGAATTCAACATTCATTGAATTCGGGCCCGCCGTGGCCGTGATCGGCCGGGGCGGCACAATGAGCCGCATGGTCAGCGCAACCGCCGGTCCGTCCGGCCCCGGCTCGGTCAGCCCGTCCCGCGAGGACTTCCGCGCCCTCGCCGAGAGCCGCCGCGTCATCCCGGTCGTGCGCCGGGTCCTCGCCGACGGCGAGACGCCGATCGGGGTCTACCGCAAGCTCGCCGCCGACCGGCCCGGCACGTTCCTGTTCGAGTCCGCGGAAAACGGCGCGTCCTGGACCCGCTGGTCGTTCATCGGCGTCCGCAGCCCGGCCGCGCTCACCGTCCGCGACGGCGAAGCGGTCTGGACCGGCACCCCGCCGGTCGGCCTGCCCACCGAAGGCAACCCGCTGGAAGTGCTGCGCGAAACGATCGAAGCGTTGCACACCGAGCCGCTGCCCGGATTGCCGCCGCTGACCGGCGGCATGGTCGGCTACATCGGCTACGACGCCGTGCGGTGGCTGGAAAAGCTGCCCGAGCTGGCCGAGCGCGACCTCGACATCCCCGAGCTGACCATGCTCCTGGCCACCGACCTGGCGGCGTTCGACCACCACGAGGGCACGGTCACGCTCATCGCGAACGCCGTCAACTGGGACGACTCGCCCGAGCGCGTCGACGCGGCCTACGACGACGCCGTCGCCCGGCTGAGCGCCATGACCGAGCAGCTGCAGGTGCCCGCGCCCGCCACCGTCGCCGCGTTCGAACGGCCCGCGCCCGAGTTCGTCCGGAAGCGGTCGAAGGAAGACTTCCACGCCGCGGTCGAGAAGGCCGTCGAGGCGATCAAGGCCGGCGAAGCGTTCCAGATCGTGCCGTCGCAACGGTTCGAGATCGCCACGGCCGCCGACGCGCTCGACATCTACCGCGTGCTCCGGACGTCCAACCCGAGCCCGTACATGTACCTGCTGCGGCTCGACGGCTTCGACATCGTCGGCTCCAGCCCCGAGTCCCTGGTCACCGTGCGGGACGGCCGCGCGACCACGCACCCGATCGCGGGCACCCGCTGGCGCGGCGCCGACCCCGAAGAGGACGCCCAGCTGGCCAAGGACCTCCTCGCCGACGAGAAGGAGCGCGCCGAGCACCTCATGCTCGTCGACCTCGGCCGCAACGACCTCGGCAAGGTCTGCAAGCCGGGCACCGTGCGCGTCGTCGACTTCTTCCAGATCGAGCGCTACAGCCACGTCATGCACATCGTGTCGACCGTCACCGGCGAGCTGGCCGACGGCAAGACGGCGTTCGACGCGGTCACCGCGTGCTTCCCGGCCGGGACGCTGTCCGGCGCGCCGAAGGTCCGCGCGATGGAGCTGATCGAAGAGCTCGAGCCGGTCCGCCGCGCGCTGTACGGCGGCGTCGTCGGCTACCTCGACTTCGCCGGCGACGCCGACACGGCGATCGCGATCCGCACGGCCCTGGTCAAGGACGGCACCGCGCACGTCCAGGCCGGCGGCGGGGTGGTCGCCGACTCGGTGCCGGACTACGAGGACACCGAATCGCTGAACAAGGCCAGGACCGTCCTCTCGGCCGTGGCCGCCGCGCAGACGATGGTGGCGGCGGGCGTCCTCGACCCGGCCGCGGACAGCGCCCATGTCTGACACGCCGGCCCGCCGTCCACTGTGGATGATCGTGGTCGCCCTGCTGCTGGGCGCGGTGGCCCTGTGGGGAGCGTCACGGCTGACGTGGTTCGCCGAGTTCCGCGACGGCGGCGTGCGGGGCACGGTGCTCCACCGCGAAAGCGGCGAGCAGCGGGCGACGGCGCTCGTGCCGCTGGCGCTGCTCGCCCTGGCCGGCGTGGCCGGGCTGGTGGCCACCGGGGGCTGGGCGCGGCGCGTGCTCGGCGTCGTGCTGGCGCTGGCCGGGCTCGCCGCCGTCTGGACCGGGATCGACGGCGTCCGCTTCGGCGGCTACGCCGACGGGCTGCCGGTGACCGAAATGCTGCTCGGGCGCGGCCTGGCCGTGCTCGGGGGAATTCTCGTCGCCGCCGGCGGGTTGGCAGCGGTCAAGACCGCCGGCCGGACCGCGCGGCTGGGGGCGAAGTACGCGGCCCCGGCCACGCGGAAGAAGGCGCGCGATCCGGACGCCGAGCTGTGGCAGGCCCTGTCCGAAGGGGAAGACCCCACGGATCCCCGGGACAGGCATTCGGAGTAACGCGCACACCCGGAACCGGGCGTCTCCGATGCGGGGGTTAGCATCGTTTCGGCGGGAAGGGGAAGGTTTTTGTGAGCGACCTTGCGAGTGAATCCGTGAGCACGTGCCCGGGCGGGGGCGCCCGGTGAGCGTGCTCGAAGACATCGTCGCCGGCGTGCGGGAAGACCTCGCCGTGCGGGAATCCGCGCTGCCGTTCGACGAGCTGAAGATCCGCGCGGCCGCCGCCCCGGCGCCGCGCGACGTGATGTCCGCGCTGCGCGAGTCCGGCATCGGCGTGATCGCCGAGGTGAAGCGGCGCAGCCCCTCCAAGGGTGACCTGGCCGACATTCCCGACCCGGCCGCCCTGGCGAAGGACTACGAGGACGGCGGCGCGCGCGTGATCAGCGTGCTGACCGAGCAGCGCCGCTTCGGCGGTTCGCTGGCCGACCTCGACGCCGTGCGCGCGGCCGTGGACACCCCGATCCTGCGCAAGGACTTCATCGTCAGCCCCTACCAGGTGCACGAGGCCCGCCTGCACGGCGCCGACATGGTGCTGCTGATCGTCGCCGCGCTGGAGCAGAACGCGCTCGTCGCGCTGCTCGACCGCGTCGAATCGCTCGGCATGACCGCGCTGGTGGAGATCCACAACGCCGAGGAGGCCGACCGCGCCCTCGAGGCGGGCGCCAAGGTCATCGGCGTCAACGCGCGCAACCTGCACACCCTCGAGGTGGACCGCGACGTCTTCTCGCGGCTGGCCCCCGGCCTGCCGATGGACGTCTACAAGGTCGCCGAGTCCGGCGTCCGCGGGCCGGGCGACCTGATGTCCTACGCCGGCCACGGCGCCGACGCGGTGCTGGTCGGCGAGGGGCTGGTCGCCTCCGGCGACCCGAAGGGCGCCCTGGTCAAGCTCGTCACCGCCGGTTCCCACCCCGCCTGCCCGAGGCCGTCACGGTGACAACTGAGCACGGTGTTGGCGAAAAGCCTCAGGCGGCGTTCGGCACGCACGACCCCGACGAGCGGGGCTACTACGGCCCGTACGGCGGGCGGTTCATGCCGGAGGCGCTGATCGGCGTCGTCGACGAGGTCGCCACCGAGTACGACAAGGCCCGCCACGACCCCGACTTCCTGAACGAGTTCAACCGCCTGCTGCGCGAGTACGCGGGCCGTCCGTCGCTGCTCACCGAGGCCAAGCGCTTCGGCGAGCACGCCGGCGGCGCGCGGGTGTTCCTCAAGCGCGAGGACCTGAACCACACCGGCTCCCACAAGATCAACAACGTGCTGGGCCAGGCGCTGCTCACCAAGCGGATGGGCAAGAAGCGCGTCATCGCCGAGACCGGCGCGGGCCAGCACGGCGTCGCGACGGCGACCGCGTGCGCGCTGCTCGACCTCGACTGCGTCGTCTACATGGGCGAGGTCGACACCGAGCGCCAGGCGCTGAACGTGGCCCGCATGCGGCTCCTCGGCGCCGAGGTGATCCCGGTCAAGACCGGTTCGCGGACGCTGAAGGACGCGATCAACGAGGCGCTGCGCGACTGGGTCACCAACGCCGACACGACCCACTACCTGTTCGGCACGGCGGCCGGACCGGCGCCGTTCCCGACCATGGTGCGCAACTTCCACCACGTCATCGGCTCCGAGGCCCGCGAGCAGATCCTGGAGCAGGCCGGCCGCCTGCCCGACGTCGTCGCGGCGTGCGTCGGCGGGGGGTCGAACGCGATCGGCATCTTTTCGGGCTTCTACGACGACCCGTCGGTGCGGCTGGTCGGCCTGGAGCCGGGCGGCGAGGGCATCGAGGGCAACCGCCACGGTGCCACCCTGACCAAGGGCACGCCGGGCAACCTGCACGGCGCGATGACGTACCTGCTGCAGGACGAGGACGGCCAGACGGTCGAGTCGCACTCGATCTCGGCCGGCCTGGACTACCCGGGCGTCGGCCCGGAGCACGCGTGGCTGAAGGACACCGGCCGCGCCGAGTACCGCCCGGTCACCGACGCCCAGGCGATGGACGCGTTCAAGCTGCTGTCCCGCACCGAGGGCATCATCCCGGCGATCGAGTCGGCGCACGCGCTGGCCGGCGCGCTGGAGCTGGGCCGCGAGCTGGGCCCGGACGGGTTGATCGTGGTCAACCTCTCGGGCCGCGGCGACAAGGACATGGACACGGCGGCCAAGTGGTTCGGACTGGTGAACGAATGAGCGGGCTGGACGACCTCTTCGCGACGACCCGCGCGGAGGGCCGCGGCGCGCTGATCGGCTACCTCCCGGCGGGCTTCCCGACGGTCGACGGCTCGAAGGACCTGATCGCGGCCTGCGTCGACGGCGGCGCGGACCTGATCGAGGTCGGCGTCCCGTATTCGGACCCGGTGATGGACGGCCCGACGATCCAGGCCGCCTCGGTGACCGCGCTGGACAACGGGTTCCGGCTGAAGCACCTGTTCGAGGTGGTCGAGTCGGTGTCTTCGCGCGGTGGCCGTGCGGTCGTGATGACGTACTGGAACCCGGTGAACCGCTACGGCGTGGACCGCTTCGCCCGCGACCTCGCCTCGGCGGGCGGGCTCGGTTTGATCACGCCGGACCTGATCCCGGACGAAGCCGGCGCGTGGATGTCCGCTTCGGAGGAGCACGGCTTGGACCGGATCTTCCTGGTGGCACCGTCGTCGTCGGAGGAACGGCTCGCGTTGACGGCGGAGGCGTCGTCGGGCTTCATCTACGCGACCGCGGTGATGGGCGTGACGGGCGCGCGCGACAAGGTCGGCGCGGGCGCGGAGGAGCTGGTCCGCCGCACGCGAGCCCACACGTCGTTGCCGATCGGTGTGGGCCTGGGCGTGCGGTCGGGCGACCAGGCGGCCGAGGTGGCCTCGTTCGCGGACGCGGTGATCGTGGGCTCGGCCCTGGTCACGGCGGCTGCCGAGGGGACTGACGGGGTGCGTCGGCTGTCGGCCGAGCTGGCTGAGGGCGTGCGCCGGGCTGTCACGCCTGCGTGACACCCATCGCCCGATCAGAACTGTCGGTGGCGGTCTGCATACTCCTCGTGTGATGATCCACCACGAGGAGTTCTCCATCCCGCCGCGACCGGACGGCTGGACGGTCGACGAAGTTCTCGTCCTGCCCGAGGAGCAAACCTTGCTCCAGCGGGTCGAACTCCTTGACGGGGTACTCCTCGTGAGCCCTTGGCCTTGCTTGGAGCATCAGCGACGTTTGGGGAAGCTGCAGTTCGCCTTGGTGCCCGCGCTGCCGGACGGCATTGAGCTGCTGCCGGGCGTGAACGTACGTTTCGGTGAGCGGCGGCTGTTCACCCCCGACCTGGTGATCGTGACCCGCCCGGCCGTCGACACCGCCGCTTACACGGCGAACGAAGTCCTTCTGGCCGCCGAGATCGTTTCGCCCTCGACCAAGGTGCAGGACCGCATCCTCAAGCGGGCGATCTACGCCGAGGCGCTGATCCGGTTCTACCTCCTGGTGGAACCCCTCGAACCCGCTGTGGCGACCCTGTTCGAGCTCCAGGGCGAGGAGTACGTCCCGATCGCCAAGAGCGAGAACGGCGAACTCCGGCTGCCCCGCCCGTTCGAGGCCACGCTCCGGCTCTGAAGGCGTTTGTACGAAACCTGTACGCGCCCCCGGCACAGTCCGCGGCATGGACTTCGATCTTGGACGCCTCCAGCGCCGGACCTTCCTCCGCGGCGCCGCCGGTCTCGCCGTCGCGGGTGCTGCCGGGATCCTGCTGCCCGGGGCGGCGCACGCCGCCACCGAGCCGCGGATCTACAGCTGTGACGAGTGGGGTGCGCGGCCGCCCGCCGATGCGCTCACCACGCTGGACCACCCCGCCAACCGGATCCTCATCCACCACATCGCGAGCGCCAACACCACCGACTACTCGCTGGCCCAGGCGTTCCAGATCGCCCGCGACACCCAGCACGACCACATCGACAACAACGGCTGGTCCGACACCGGCCAGCACTTCACCGTCAGCCGCGGCGGCTACCGCATGGAAGGCCGGCACGGCAGCCTCAGCACCGTTCGCGGCCGCACCACCATGATCCAGGGCGCGCACTGCCCCGGCCAGAACACCAACGCCATCGGCATCGAGAACGAAGGCCTCTACACCAGCGTCGAGCCGCCGCAGACGCAGTGGGCTTCGCTCGTCCTCCTCTGCGCCTACATCTGCAAGCAGTACGGCATCCCCGTCTCCGAGATCAAGGGCCACCGCGACTACTACAACACCGAATGCCCCGGTGACCGCCTCTACGCCAAGCTCCCGCAGCTGCGCACCGAGGTCGCCAGGGCGATGGCCGCCTGAGGCTCCGCCGGCCGCGTCGAGACGTTCCCGGCGCGGCCGGCGGCTTCACCCGTTCTTGATCGTGTCCAGCGTCCGGACGGCGTCGGCCGCCGCGGCCTGGTCGGCCGGGTCCGGCTCGGCCGCCGCGTCCGGGTGGCGCGATGCCGCCGGGCGCGTGCAGCCCAGCTGCCGCAACGACCCCTGGAGCCGGTCGGTCAGGAACTTCAGCAGGCTGACGCCGTCGTCGGGGGACGGCGCCGGCCGCAGCAGGCGGCGGTCGGCCGTCAGCCGGTCGAGGCCCGCCGACCGCAGGGTGCGGCAGTAGGCCCGGGTGCTCGCCGAACGCCGGTCCAGCGGGGGCTGGCCGACGCCCGCGCGGTAGAGGTTCGTCTTGGCCGGGCTGGGTTTGCCGTCGACCAGCGTCATCGGGTCGCCCGGTGGCACCAGCGCGACCGGGTTCCGCTGCCCGGCCGCGGCCTGCAGCTCGTTGAGGGCGAGCGACGTCGTGGGGCGGCCGGGGTCGGTCAGGTCCGGGGCCGTGAACGGCGTGCAGCCCAGCGCCGGGTCCACGAAGGCGTCGAGCAGCCGGTTGTCGCTGCCGTTGGCGAGCGTGGCCGGCTTGCCGAGCGCGCGGGCGTTCGCCGTCGTGGCCTGGGCGGTCCGGCCGTCGCGCGTCGCCAGATACGTCGTCGTCACGTTGTCGCTCTGGTCCTGGTCCACCAGCGAGAAGTCACGCACCGACGGGCACGGCCGGCCGTCCTTCGCCCGGCCCAGCGGCGGAATCCGCAGCTTGCCGGCTCGCCCGGCGGTGTTCGCCGCGTCGAAGAACGCCTGCGCGCCGCAGAAGGCGACCTGGCCGAACAGCGAGCGGCCGAGCCCGTTGACGCACCGGCCCGCCTTCAGCGCGGCCGGGCTGCCGCCGAGGGTCAGCGTGTCGCCGTTGAAGCCGAACCAGAGGCCGACGACGGCGTTCCGCGGCAACGCCGGGACGACCGGCGGCGCGGCGGGCGCGCGGCCCGCGTCGACGACGAGCGGGTGGTAGACCGACAGCTTCCCGGTGGCGGGGTCGAGGATCGTCGCTTCGGCGAAAGCCCCCTGCGCGTCCACCGATTCGTGGCACGCGCCTTGCCGCGGATCGGTCGCGGCAAGCTGGTACGGCGTGGCCAGGCCACGCGCGGAAAGCGGATCTTCGGGCACTTTGAGGGTGCAGGAGGAATTGGGGGTCGCGGGCGGCGGTGGCGGGGTCCGCGGTGCGGCCACCGCGATTCCGACCGCGCCCAGCGACGCCGCGGCCGCCGCGACGGTCACCTTGAGCTTCCAAGGCCGTTGCCGGTGGCGGGGACGAGCTTCTGGCATGGACTGTGCCTTCTTTCGGCCTCCTCACCTCACCCGCTGCGGGACGCTAGCACGGATAACGGGCGGATCACAGAATGATTTCCGGGGAGAAATACGACATTCGTGGCGAATGGTGTCACGCAAAGATCATCAATGGAGATAGCGCATCACGGCGCACAGCTCTTCGGGCGAGAGGGCACCGAGCCGGTCGATCTCGCCGCGGCGGACGTCCATCAACGTCGTCGCCAGCTCCGGCCCGAACGCCGAAGTCAGCGCGGAGTCCGCTTCGAACGCCGTCACCGCTTCGGCCAGCGAAGTCGGCAGCCGTGACGCCGAGGGGAGCGTGCCCGGGTCGACGTCCACCGGTTCCGGCAGGCTCGCCCCGGAATCCAGGCCGGCCAGGCCCGCGAACAGCAGCGCCGCCACCACCAGGTACGGGTTCGCCGTCAGGTCGAAGCACTTGACCTCGAAGTTCGCCGCCCGGTCGCGCTGCCCGGCCGGGCCCTGCACCAGCCGCAGCGGGGCCTCGCGGTTTTCCAGCCCCCACGAGTGGAACCCCCCGGCCCAGTGGTGCGGTTCGAGCCGCAGGTAGCTGACCACCGAAGGCGCGCCGATCGCCAGCAGGGCCGGCAGCCGGGAGAAGATCCCGGCGCCGAACGCCTCCGCCGTCTCCGTGAGGCCGAATCGCCGGTCGCCGCCGGCGCACAGGTTGCGGTCGCCGTCCCAGAGGCTCAGGTGGACGTGACCGCCGTTGCCGACGCCGCCCGGCGCGAACTTCGGCGTGAACGACGCGCGCAGCCCGTGCCGCTCGCTGACCGTCCGGATCGTCTCGCGCGTCAGCACCGCGACGTCGGCCGCGCGCACGGGATCGCCCGCCGCCACGGACAGCTCGAACTGCCCGGCCGCGTATTCGGGGTGGATCTGCTCCACCGCGACACCCTGCGCGGCCAGCGTGGACACCAGGGCACGCAGGTAGCCCGCCTGCGAGGAAAGGCGTGCGTAGCCGTAGGCCGGGCCCGCCGTCGCCGAACGCGGGTCGTCGGGCGCGTCCGCCGCCGTGATCACCCACTCGATCTCGAACGCCGTCCGGACGTTGTAGCCCCGCGCCGCGAGCCGGGCCGTCGCGCTCGCGGCCAGCGCCCGCGCGTCCTGCGGGTGCGGCTCGCCGTCCTGGTCGTACCGCCACACCGGTGCCCACGCCCAGCCGGGCTGCGCGGCCAGTGGCACGAGCGCGTCGAGGTCCGGGTGCAGCCGCAGGTCGCCGACCGGGCCGAGGGAATGTGTGCCGCTCGCGATGTCGTCGGTGGCCAGGAAGAAGTCGAACGAGTTCGACGCGCCGACACCCCAGGCCGCCGCCGACCACAGCCGGTCCACCGGCACGGCCTTCACCCGCGCGATGCCGCTGTTGTCCACGAAGGTCAGCGCGACGAGCTCGACGCCGGCGGCACGCAGGCCGTCCGCGCGGAGAGCACCTTGTTGCGCAAGCTCTGCCCGATCGAGCTGGCTCATCCCGCTCCCATCACTGTTCACTGGTTCTTCTCGCCTGAGAAAGAGGTGAAGATCGTGACAGACACCGTCGAAACCCGTCCAGGTCTGCGCCGCTCCCTCTCCGTCTGGCAGGCCGTCGGCCTGTCCGTCGCGTTGATGGCCCCGAGCATGGCCGCCAACATCAACCCGCAGCAGACCGCGGCCGCCGCCGGCCGCGCCGTCCCGCTCGCCTTCCTGCTTTCGGCGGTCGGGGTGCTGCTCGTCGCGTACGGCTTCGTCAAGCTCTGCCAGTACTACCAGCACGCCGGCTCGGTGTACGCCTTCGTCGGCGCGACGCTCGGCCCGCGCGCGGGGGTCGTCTCCGGCATCGGTCTCCTCGGCACGTACACGTTCTACGCGGTCGTCACGAGCTCGGCCGCAGGCACGCTCGGCACCGCTTTCCTCGCGCAGGTGGGCATCTGGCCGGACCCGCCGTCGTGGGGTCCGTTCGTGCTCACCGCCGTCGCGCTGATCGGCGCGTGGCTGCTGTCCGTGGTGCCCGCGCGCCGCGGCACGAGCACGCTGCTCGCCGTCGAAGGCGCGACCATCGCGGTGATCCTGCTGGTCACGGTGGTGATCCTGGTGCGCCTGCTGGCCGGCGGCGCACCCGGCGGCGCGCGGTTCACGATGGACGTCTTCGTCCCGGAAACCGGGCTGTCCGGAGTGTTCCTCGGCGCGGTCTTCGGGTTCCTGTCCTTCGCCGGGTTCGAAGCCGCGGCGACACTCGGCGAGGAAACCCACGACCCGAAACGCAACATCCCGCGGGCGATCCTCGGCACGGCGATCTTCGGCGGCCTCTACTTCGTGGTCGTGACGGCGGTCGAGATGATGGCGTTCGGCGGCGACGCGGCCGCCTTCCACGACTCGCCGTCGCTGCTCGGCGACCTCGGCAGCCGGTACGCCGGCGCGTGGGTCGGCGACGTCATCAGCGCCGGCGCCGCGATCAGCGCGTTCGGCTGCTGCCTCGCGTGCGTCGTCGGCGGTTCGCGGCTGCTGTTCGCCCTCGGGCGCGACGCCGTCGGCGGCCGTGGCGTCGGCCGGACGTCCACCCGCGGGACGCCGGTCACCGCGGTCACGGCCGTGACCGCCGCCGCGGCGCTGATCATCGTGGTGTGCGCGGTGTTCTTCGGCGCGACCGCGTCGGACACCTTCGCCTGGTCCGGCTCGATCGGGACGCTCGTCCTGCTCGTGATCTACCTGCTCACGACGATCGGCGCGATCCTGCTGCTGTTCGTGAAGCGCCGGATGCGCGTTCCGCTGTGGCACGTCGTGTTCCCGATCGGCGCGCTCGCCGTGCTCGGGTACACCGTGTACGTCAACGTCGTGCCGTATCCGACCGAGGGCCCGGCGCGGTGGTTCCCCGTGGTGGCCGGGGGCATGCTGCTGCTCGCGGTGATCTTGGTGCTGGCCGCGCCCGCCTACGCTCGTAGGGTGGGGGAGAGGCTGACGAGTGTGGACGGAGGCGCATGACCGGACTGCTTCCGTTCGTCTCGGAGCTGCCGCTGGTGGACCACCACTGCCACGGCGTCGTCACCCGCGACGTCACCCGCCCGGACTTCGAGGCGATGCTGACCGAGGCCGACGCGCCGTCGCCGCTGGGCACGAGCCTGTTCGACTCGCTCATCGGGCTGGCCGTGCGCGAACGCTGCGCACCCGTGCTCGACCTGCCGAAGCACGCCCCGGCCGACGCCTACCTCGAACGCCGCGCCGAACTGGGCGCGGCGGAGGTGGCCCGGCGGTTCCTGCGCGCCACCGGGACGACCGATTTCCTCCTGGACGGCGGGTTCCTGCCGGACTCGCTGACCACGACCGCCGAGTTCGCCGAACTGGCGGGCACCCGCGCGCACGACGTCGTCCGGCTGGAGCAGGTCGCCGAAGCGGTGATCCAGGGGACGACCGCGGCCGGGTTCGCCGCCGCGTTCGCCGACGAGCTGGGGAAACGGGCCGAGACCGCCGTCGGGCTCAAGTCGATCGCGGCCTACCGCGTCGGCCTGGAACTGGCGGGGGAGCGGCCGTCGCCGCCGGAAGTCGAGGCCGCGGCCGGGCGGTGGCTCGCCGGCGGCGGCACCCGGCTGGCCGACGAGGTGCTGCACCGGCACCTCGTGTTCACCGGCCTCGACCTGGGTCTGCCGGTGCAGTTCCACGTCGGCTACGGCGACTCCGACGTGGACCTGCACCGCTGCGACCCGCTGCTGCTCACCGGGCTGCTGCGGGCGACGCGCGGCAGCGGCGTGCCGATCCTGCTGCTGCACAACTACCCCTTCCACCGCCATGCCGCGTATCTGGCGCAGGTCTTCGAGCACGTGTTCGTCGACGCCGGGCTCATCACGCACAACGCGGGCTTCCGGGCGCCGGCCGTCCTGGCCGAGCTCCTGGAGATCGCGCCGTTCGGGAAGGTGCTCTTCTCGACCGACGCCTTCGGCCTGGCCGAGCTGTACCACCTGGGCACGGCCCTGTTCCGGCAGGGCCTGTCGGACTTCCTGCGCGCCGCGCTGGCCGCCGGCGCGATGTCCGAAAAGGACGCCGTCCGGCTGTGTGCTTTGGTGGGGCACGAGAACGCGAAGAGGATCTACCGCTTGGAGCACGTGTGAGTGAACTGTGGACCCGGTGGACGCGGGCGATCACCGACGAACTGCCCGCCGCCGTCGAGCTCCGGCACACGGTGCACGCCGACCCCCGCGGTTCCGGCGAAGAGGAGGACACCGCCCGCCTGGTGACCGCCGCGCTCGGGGCGGGCGACGGCGTCCGCGTCGCGAAGACCGGCCGCGCGATCCGGCTGCCCGGCACGTCCGACGGCCCGGCCGTCGCGCTGCGGGCCGAGCTCGACGCCCTCCCGGTGCTGGAGGGCACCGGGGTGCCGTGGGCGTCGGGCAACGACCTGATGCACGCGTGCGGCCACGACGTCCACCTCGCCGCGCTGGTCGCGGTGTGCCGGGCCGCGAAGCGCGTCGGCGTGCCACGGCCGATCCTGGCGCTGCTGCAGCCGCGGGAGGAGACGTCCCCGCCCGGCGCGCTCGACGTCGTCGAGTCCGGGATCCTGGCCGAATGCGGGGTGGACACCGTCATCGGCGCGCACGTCCAGCCACGGATCGCCCACGGCGTCGTCTCGGCGGTGCCGGGCCCGGTGAACGCCTCCACCGACGAGTTCGAGGTGACCATGCACGGCCAGGGCGGCCACGCCGGCTACCCGCACCTGCTGCGCGACCCGATCCTGGCGCTGTCGCAGCTGGTCGTGAGCCTGCAGCAGCTCGCGTCCCGGCGGATCGACCCGGTGTTCGGCGCGGTCTGCTCGATCGGCCGCATCCAGGGCGGCGCGGCGGCCAACGTCGTTCCGAACAGCGCGAGCGCGTTCGGCTCGCTGCGCCTGATGCGCGCGAAGGACCGCGAGCGCGCCCTGGAGACGCTCGCCGACATCGTGCACGGCACCGCGCGGGCGCACGGCTGCACGGCCGAGCTGGAAATCAGCCCCTGTGAGCCGGTGCTGGACAACGACGCCGCGCTGGCGTCGGGCGCGCAGAAGTGGCTGCGTCACGCGGGCTTCGTCGTGGACGACAAGTTCCGGTCGTTCGGCGCCGACGACTTCGCCCATTACTGCGGGGGACCCACCCGCGGGCTGATGATGTTCGTCGGCCTCGGCGACACCGCGGGCGTGCCGAGCCTGCACGACGAGCGGTTCCTCCCGCGCGACGAGGCCGTCACCCAGGTCGCGCACGCGCTGGTGGCGGGTTATCTGGCCGCCTTGGAGGTACCGGCGGGCTAGCGCTACGGTGGCCGCGTGATGAGCGCCTACCTCGCGACGATCCCCAGCCCCGACCGCGGGGTGTGGCACCTCGGGCCGATCCCGATCCGCGCGTACGCCCTCTGCATCATCGCCGGCATCATCGTGGCGATCTGGTGGGGCGAGCGGCGCTGGATCGCCCGCGGCGGCACCAAGGGCACGGTGGTCGACATCGCCGTGTTCGCCGTGCCGTTCGGCCTGGTCGGCGGCCGGTTGTACCACGTGATCACCGACCCCGAGCTGTACTTCACCGAGGGCCGCAACCCGTGGAACGCGTTCGCGATCTGGGACGGCGGCCTCGGCATCTGGGGCGCGATCGCCCTCGGCGCGGTGGGTGCGCTCATCGCCTGCCGCCGCAAGGGCATCCCGCTGCCGGCGATGGCGGACGCGATCGCCCCGGGCATCGTCGTCGCGCAGGCCATCGGCCGCATCGGCAACTACTTCAACCAGGAGCTCTACGGCGCGCACACGGACCTGCCGTGGGGCCTGGAGGTCTACCAGCGCTTCAACCCGGACGACCCCAACAACCTGCTGAACGGCGTCGCGACGGGGCACATCCCGCTCCCGGAGAGCCCGGTCCACCCGACGTTCCTCTACGAGCTGCTCTGGAACCTGCTGGTCGCGCTGCTGGTGGTGTGGGCGGACCGGCAGTTCAAGCTCGGGCACGGCCGGGCGTTCGCGCTGTACGTCGCCGGGTACACGGTGGGCCGCGGCTGGATCGAGATGATGCGGACCGACACCGCGAACCACATCCTCGGGCTGCGGGTGAACGTGTGGACGTCGATCCTGCTGTTCCTCGGGGCGGTGGCGTACTTCGTGCTCGCCGCCCGGCGGGGGCCGCGGGAGGCGCCCGAGCTGCTGGTCGGCAAGGACGCGGTCACGCCTTCTCCGGAGGCCGCGCCGAACTCGCCTTCGGACGCGGCTCCGGACTCGCCTTCGGATTCGCCTGCGGAGTCCGCCGAGGAGCCCGAGCACGCCAAGGTGGCGGCCGAAGCTCCGGCCGCGGAGAAGCCCGCTTCGGACGCGGCGACCTCAGCCGAGGAGCCGAAGAAGACCGACGAGAGCTGAGCGCTCGCTTCTCGAAGGTCGCCGCCGGGATGCCTGGTGGCGGCCTTCGTCGCGTCCGCGCTGGTCCGAAGCGCCCCAATGTGGCGTTGGTTGCGTCCAACGCACCCAATGTGGCGTTCGGTGCGTCCAATGCACCCGGCAGAGCCCGGGGACGGCGGCTTCCTGCAGCGGGCCACCGCGGTCGCCGGTGGCTTGTTGCTCG
>NZ_JBFACT010000098.1:0-24624 GCF_040640995.1 Amycolatopsis sp. NPDC021455
CCATTGTGGTGTTGGGTGCTTCTCCCCCCCCCAACGCCACATTGGGTGCGTTGGACGCAACCAACGCCACATTGGGGCGCTTGCGTCAGTCGGCGAGCGCGAGCAGGTCCTCTTCGACGACCGGTTCCTCGGCCGTCCGCTTCCGGGCCACCAGACCACTGATCGCGATCAGCAGGCCCAGCACCGCGATGCCGGTGACCACGCTCAACGCCGGGGTCAACCCGGTCAGCAGCGCGGCCGGCGAGGCCTCACGGCCGCCGTTGGCGGTCAGGACCGCCGTCACCACCGCGAGCCCGATCGCGCCGCCGACCTGCAGGGACGTGTTCAGCAGACCGCCCGCCAGGCCCTGCTCGTCGTCCGCGATGCCCGCCGTGGCCTGGATGTTGAGCGACGAGAACGCCAGCGTGAAGCCGATGCCGAGCAGGATCATGCTCGGCAGGACGCTGCCCGCGTAGCCCGAGTGCTCGTCGATGCGCAGGAACAGCGCGTAGCCGATGACGTGCGCGACCACGCCCGCGAAGATCGTGCGGGGCGTGCCCACCCGGTCGATCAGCGGCTCGATGCGCGGGGAACCGAACGCCACGATCAACGCCGCCGGCAGGAAGCCCAGCGCCGTCTGCAGCGCCGACCAGCCCAGCACCCGCTGCAGGTACAGCATCACGACGAACTGGAACCCGATGTACGCGCCGAAGAACAGCGCGCCGCCGAGGTTGGCGCGGGCCAGCGGGCCCGAACGGAGGATGCCCAGCCGCAGCAGCGGGTGGCGGCTGCGCTTCTCGATGACCACGAACGTCACCAGCAAGGCCAGCGCGACGGCGAACGTGATCAGCGTCCGCGCCGAGGCCCAGCCGACCTTCGGTGCCTCGACCACGCCGAACACCAGCAGGAGCGAGCCGGCCGCGCCGGTGATGGCGCCCGGGAAGTCGTAGCCGCCGCCCTGTTCGGCGCGGTACGACGGGATCAGCTTCCACGCCGCCACCAGCGCGACCAGCGCGATCGGCGCGGGCAGCAGGAACGTCCAGCGCCAGCCGACCTCGGTCAGCAGGCCGGAGAACACGAGCCCGGCGGAGTAGCCGCTCGCCCCGAACACGGCGAAGATGCTGATCGCCTTGTTGCGGGCCGGGCCCTCCTGGAACGTCGTGGTGATGATGGACAACGCGGCCGGCGCGGTGAAGGCCGCGGCCAGGCCCTTGATGAACCGGCTCGCGATGAGCAGCGCGCCGTCGTCGACGAGCCCGCCGAGCAGCGAGGCCAGCGCGAACACCGCGACGGCGACCAGGAACACGCGGCGGCGGCCGAGCAGGTCGGCGGTGCGCCCCCCGAGCAGCAGCAGCCCGCCGTAGCCGAGCACGTACCCGCTGACGACCCATTGCAGCGCGCTGGTGGACAGGCCGAGGTCGGCCTGGATCGAGGGGAGCGCGACCCCGACCATCGACACGTCGAGCGCGTCGAGGCCGATGACGATCGAAACGGTGAGCAGGACACCCCAGAGACGTGCGTCCCACCGGGTTGAGGTGGTGGACAAGGACACGGAAGAGCTCATGCCGGCGACAGTACATGCACGCGCATCTAATGTCCACGCATTTAATGCGTTTGCATCTGATGCCCGCGCATGCTAAGTTGGTCGCCGTGAGCGACGTCGCCGAGAAACAACTGGTCCAGGAGTGGCACGAACTGCTGGCCCGCTACTCGGCCGTGTTCAGCAAGCTCGAGTGCCGCCTGCAGGAGCGCCACGGGATCGGCGCGAACGAGTTCGAAGCCCTGGAGCGGGTCGCGACCGGCGACTCCAAGTGCCGGTCGGCCGACCTGACCGAGGCCATCCACCTCAGCCAGAGTGCCACGTCACGGCTGGTCGCCCGCCTCGAGAAGGAGGGTCTGGTCGAGCGCGCGCTGTGCGAGGTGGACCGGCGCGGCATCTTCGTCTCCCTCACCGACGCCGGCCGTGAGCGCTATCTCGCGGCGAAGCGGACGCACCGCGAAGTGCTCAACGAAACCCTGCGCTGACTCAGCCGACCGGCCCCTCGATTGCCTTCACCGGCACTTGCCGGCCGCCGGAGGCACCCGTGACCGTCAGCGTCAGCTGGTCGCCCGGGTGGTGGGTGTCCATCACGTTCGTCAACGTCGTCGCCGAGTCGATCGGCTTGCCGTCGATGGCCGTGATCACGTCCCCGGCCGCGAGCCCGGCCTGCTGGGCCGGCCCGCGCGGGACGACCTGGCGGATCTGGGCGCCCTGGCCCTGGGAGTCCGACACCGAAACGCCGATGAACGCCGTCTTGCCGATGTGGACCTTGTCCGACGCGGTGCCCGCGACGATCTGGTGGGCGATGTCGATCGCCTTGTTGATCGGGATGGCGAAGCCCTGGCCGGCGCCACCGCTGCGACGCCCGTTCAGCTGGTAGCCGGTGGAGGCGGCGGTGTCGACGCCGATCACCTGCGCGTCCGCGTTGACGAGCGGGCCGCCGGAGTCACCCGACTCGATGTTCGCCCGGACCTGGATCAGGCCGGTGAGCTGCTCGGACGACCCGCTGGACTCGTCCGAGGCGGTGATCGACTGGTCCAGCGCCGTCACGGTCCCCGGGGCGGCCACCGGGTCGCCGCCGCGGCCGCCGGCGTTGCCGAGGCCGAGGATCTGGTCGCCGACCTTGACCGCCGACGAGTCGCCGATGGTCGCCGTCGGCAGCCCGGACGCGCCCTGCAGCTGCAGGACCGCGACGTCTTCGCTGCGGTCGTACCCGACCACCTGGGCCTTGTACGTCTTGCCGGTGCCGATGCTGGTGACCTTGATGCTGGTCGCGCCGGCGACGACGTGGTTGTTGGTGAGCACCTCGCCGTCCGCGGTCAGCACGATGCCGGTGCCCGCCGCGGCCGCGCCCTGCAGGCCGAGCTCGGTGTTGACGTTGACGATCGCCGGGTTGACCTTGGCCGACACGGCGTCGACGTCGAGCACCGTCTTCGCCGCGCTGGGCTGCCCGGAGAAGCCGAAGTTCTGGTTGCCGCTCGCCGTGGGCGCGTTCGCCCCCGAGATCAGGTGCCCGATCCCGAGCCCGGCGACCACCGCCAGCGCGACCGCCACCACGGCGACGGTGAACGCGCGGAACGGGTGACGCTTGCGCGGCGGCGGCTCGTACGCGGGCGGCGGCGGGTAGGCGTAGCCGGGCTGCGTGTACGGCGAGTACGGGCGTCCCCACTGGTCACGGGGCTGGTCGTACTGCTGCTGGTAGTAGCCCTGGTGGTCCTGCGGATACCCGTTCTGGCCGTAGTAGTCCGACGAGTACCCGCCCTGGCCGTAGCTGTACGGGTACTCGCCGCCGCCTCGCGGTCCTCGGTCGTACTCGCTCATGCACAGCTCCAGCCCTCGACAAGCCTCCGGCTCGTACCAGGAAACGCCTCGATCCTGAGAATTTCCTTGTCCGGTTCCGTGGACTTGCTGTGGATTACCCGTGGAGGCGCCGAGACCGACCTGACGTGACCGATGTTACGCCGGCGGCATCACCGCCGGATCCGTTCCATGCCGGGGTCGACCAGCGGCTCGGCGGCCACGGTCGCCGCGACCCGCCGTCCGAAGTACTCGATCTCGACGCTGCTGCCCACGTCCGCCGACGCCGGCAGCCACGCGTAGGCGATCGGACGGCCCACGGTGTACCCGTACGCGGCACTGGTGACGTACCCCGCGGCGACGCCGCCGACGAACACCGGTTCCTTGCCGAGCACGACCGTGCGGCCGTCGTCGATGGTCAGGCACCGCAACCGCCGTGACGCCGTTTCTTCGCTTCGCCCCTCGATCGCGTCCCGGCCGAGGAAGGGGCCCTTGGCCGGCCGCACGGCGAACGCCAGCCCGGCCTCGTACGGGTCGTGTTCGGTGGTCATGTCCGTGCCCCACAGCCGGTAGCCCTTCTCCAGCCGCAGGCTGTTGAACGCCGCCCGCCCGGCCGCGACGACGCCCAGGGACTGCCCGGCCGCCCACAGCGCGTCCCACAACCGTAGGCCGTTGTCCGCGCTGGTGTAGATCTCCCAGCCCAGTTCGCCCACATAGGACAGCCGCATCGCGGTCACCGGCACCCCGGCGATCCGCGCCTTGCGCGCCCGGAAGTACTTCAGCCCCGTGTGCGAGAAGTCCTCGCGGCTGAGCGGCTGCACGAGGTCACGCGCCAGCGGTCCCCACACCCCGACGCAGCAGGTCCCGCCGGTGATGTCGCGGACCTGGACACCGGAAGGCGCGTGCTTCACGAAGTGGTCGACGTCGATGTTGCCGTTGATGCCGACCTGGAACACCTCCGGCTCCAGCCGCGCGACCGTGACGTCGCTGCGGACGCCCCCGGCGTTGTCCAGCATCAGCGTGTAGGTGACCGACCCGACCGACTTGTCCAGCTGGTTCGTGGTCAGTGACTGCAGGAACGCCAGTGATCCCGGCCCGCTGATCTCGACCCGCTTCAACGGCGTCATGTCGTACAGCGCGACGCCGTTGCGCGTGTGCCACGCCTCGGCCGCCGCGATGGGCGAGTGGAACTGCGCCGACCACGCGTCCCGCGCGGGTGGCAGCCAGTCGTGCGGCAGCTTCTTGAGCAGCGGCGCGTTGGCCTCGAACCAGTGCGGCCGCTCCCAGCCACCCGCCTCGAGGAACACCGCGCCCAGCTCGCGTTGCCGCGCGTGGAACGGCGTCACCCGCAGGTCGCGCGGGGAAAGCTTGGGCTGCAACGGGTGCAGGATGTCGTAGACCTCGACGAAGTTCTGCTGCGCCGTCTCGTGCACGTACGACGGCGCGAGCTGGACCTCTTCGAAGCGGTGGACGTCGATGTCGTGCGTGTCCACTTCGGAATGCCCGTCGACGAGCAGCTCGGCGACCGCCTTCGCGATGCCCGCCGAGTGCGTCACCCAGATCGCCTCGGCGAGCCAGAACCCGCGGACGTCGGCCGACTCCCCCACCAGCGACTGGCCGTCCGGGGTGAAGGAGAAGATGCCGTTGAAGCCTTCCTCGACCTTGGTCTGCCGCAACGCGGGCAGCAGCAGCTTGCTCTGCTCCCACGACGGCGCGAAGTCGTCCTCGGTGAACGGCAGCATCGACGGCATGGCCGTGTCGCTCACCGCCGGGTCCAAAGTGGACTCGTCGACCGGCATCGGCCGGTGCGCGTAGGAGCCGATGCCGAGCCGGTCGACGTGCTCGCGGAAGTACAGGTCCTGGTCCTGGTGGCGCAGGATCGGCAGGCTCGCCTCGACCTCTTCGGTGTTGCGCCCGACGAGTTCCGCGACCTGCCCGGTCTTGGCATACTGGTGGGCCAGCGGCAGCAGCGGGACGTCCATGCCCACCATCGCGCCGATCTCGCGCCCCCAGAACCCGGCGCACGACACGACGACGTCGGCCGGGAAGTCACCCTGATCGGTGCGGACGCCGGTGACGCGCCCGCCTTCCTGCAGCACGTCGGTCACCTTCGTCGACCCGACGAACCGTGCGCCCCGCTCGGCGGAACGCGAAATCAGCACCTCGACGGCCTTGGCCGCCCGCGCGAGCCCGTCGGTGGGGACGTGCAGCGCGCCGAAGATCCGCGAACCGTCCAGGAGCGGCCAGCGGCGGACACACTCGTCGGCGTCGATGAGCGAACCCGGCACGCCCCACGACGTCGCCCAGCCGTGCTTGCGCTTGAGGTCCTCCCAGCGGGCCGGCGTGGTCGCCACCTCCATGCCGCCGACCTGGTTGAAGCAGCCCAGGCCCAGGAACTTCCCGACGGTGTACTTCGCGAACTCCGTCATCGTCTTGGCGGGGTTGGTCTGGAAGACCAGGCCGGGCGCGTGCGACGTCGACCCGCCGGTGCGCGGCAGCGGGCCCTGGTCGAGCACGGTGACGCCGGTCCAGCCGCGGGCGGTCAGCTCGTCGGCCAGGTTCGCGCCGACGATGCCGGCGCCGATGATCACCACTCGCGGTGCGGTCATGGCGGAACTCCTTAGCGGAAGACGACGGTGCTGTTGCCGTTGAGCAGGACGCGGCGTTCGCAGTGCCAGCGCACCGCGCGGGAGAGGGCGAGAGCTTCGGCGTCGCGGCCGACGGTCACCAGCTCGCGCGGCGAGTACGTGTGGTCGACGCGCTGGACCTCCTGCTCGATGATCGGGCCCTCGTCGAGGTCGGGGGTGACGTAGTGGGCGGTCGCGCCGACGTACTTGACGCCGCGGTCGTAGGCCTGGTGGTAGGGCTTGGCGCCCTTGAAGCCGGGGAGGAACGAGTGGTGGATGTTGATCGCGCGGCCTTCGAGCTTCCGGCAGAGGGCGTCGGACAGCACCTGCATGTACCGCGCGAGCACGACCAGGTCGGCCTCGTACTCGCCGACCAGGTCCAGGAGCCGCTGTTCCGCCTCCGGCTTGGTCTCCGGCGTGACCGGCACGTGCACGAACGGCACACCCGCCGCCTCGGCCATCGGCCGCAGGTCTTCGTGGTTGGAGACGACGACGGCGATCTCGGCGCCGAGGCCGCCCGCGCGCCACCGGAAGAGCAGGTCGTTGAGGCAGTGCCCGAACTTCGAGACCATCACCAGGATCCGCGGCGGGGTGCCGTCGGAGAACTCGAACTCCATGCCGAAGTCGCCGGCCACCGGGGCGAACGCGCGGGTGAGGTCGTCCACCGTGGTCTGTTCGGCGCGGGTGAAGGACGTGCGGAGGAACAGCGAGCCGCGGACGTCGTCGTCGAACTGCTGGTGCTCGACGATGTCGCAGCCCTGCCCGACGAGGAACGTCGTGACGGCGTGGACGATGCCCGAGCGTTCGGGGCACTTGAGGGTCAGGGTGAAGGTCACGAGACGTACTCCAGGCTCGCGTCGGCCAGCCAGGCCCTGAAGTAGTCCGAAAAGGACTGTCGTACGAGGACCGTGAAGCCGTCTTCCCGGACCATCAGCACGATCCCGGTCCGCGCGAGCAGCGTCTGCACGCACGTCCCCACCGGCGCCACTTCCAGGTCGATCGCGCACCCGTGGGCCAGCACGTCGGCCGCGTGCACTCCAGTGAGCCGGTAGACGTTGCGCTGCGCCGACACATCCACCACCGCCAAGACCGAGCTTTCCCGTGAAAGCTCGGCCTCCAGGTCGGAGCTTTCACGTGAAAGCTCGAGACCGAGGACGAGGTATTCGTCGGGGCCCATCCAGAGGATGTCGATCCCGTTGCCGCTGGTGAACGTGCACGGGCCGGGCAAGGGGACGCCGAGGAGCGTGTCGCCCTGCCGGAGGCGGACGGTGAGCTGGGTGCGGAACGGTTCTTCGACCGCGTCAACCGTCACGGCGGGCTCCTTCCTTGTCGAAGAGCACGGATTCGGTCACCGTCACGGGCACCACCTGGTCGCCCACGGGCACGTAGAGCGTCTCGCCGATCCGTTCGCGGCCCGAACGCACCAGCGCCAGCGCGAAGGTGCGACCGAGGGCGGCGCTGTCGTAGCTGGAGGTGACGTGGCCGAGCATCCGTACCGGTGGCTCGGGCACGACGTCGGATTCGATGATCTGCGAGCCCTCCGGCAGCAGCACCGACGGATCGAGCGGCAGCAAGCCGACGAATTGCTTGCGGTCGGGCCGGTTGTTCTCGACGCGGGCGAAGGAGCGTTTGCCGATGAAGTCGGCTTTCTTCTTGGATACCGCCCAGGACAGGCCGAGGTCGTGCGGGGTGACCGTGCCGTCGGTGTCCTGGCCGATGATCGGGTAGCCCTTCTCGGCGCGCAGGACGTGCATGGTCTCGGTGCCGTACGGCGTGACTCCTTGGTCCACTATGGACTGCCAGAGCGCGGGCCCGTGCCACGACGGGACGTTGATCTCGTAGGCCAGCTCGCCGGAGAAGCTGATCCGGCAGACCCGGGCGGCGATGCCGGCGACCTCGGCGTCCTGCCAGGTCATGAACCCGAAGGCCTCGTTGGAGACGTCGAGGTTCGGCGCCAGGCGACCCAGCACCTCGCGGGAGCGCGGTCCGACCAGCGGGATCGTCGCCCAGTGCTCGGTGACCGACGTCGCGTAGACCTCCAGGTGCGGCCACTCCGTCTGGAGCCACTCCTCCATCCACTCGAGGATCTTCGCCGCGTTGCCGGTCGTCGTGGTGACCAGGAACCGGTTCTCGGCGACGCGGATGACCGTGCCGTCGTCGATCACCATGCCGTCGACGCCGCACATCACGCCGTAGCGGATCCGGCCCACCTTCAGCGTGCTCATCATGTTCGTGTAGAGCATGTCGAGGAACCAGCCGGCGTCCGGGCCCTGGACGTCGATCTTGCCCAACGTGGACCCGTCCATGCAGGCGACGTCGTTGCGGGCGGCGCGGCACTCGCGCCGGACGGCGTCGTGCATCGACTCGCCGGGCCGCGGGTAGTACCACGGCCGCTTCCACTGGCCGACGTTCTCGAACTCGGCACCGTGCTCGACGTGCCACGGGTGGATCGTCGTGACACGCACGGGATCGTGCAGGTCACCGCGGTTCCGCCCGGCCAGCGCGGCGAACGGCACCGGGGTGTACGGCGGGCGGAACGTCGTCGGCTTGCGGTCGGCGAGGTCGACGCCGAGGGCCTCGGCGGTGATGCCCGCGGCGAGCATTCCGGACGTCTTGCCTTGGTCGTGGGCGGTGCCGATGGTCGTGTAGCGCTTGATGTGCTCCAGCGAGCGCAACCCCGCGCCGGTCGCGCGCAGGACGTCCGACACGGTCGCGTCGCGCTGCTGGTCGACGAACCGGGTGTCCACTTCGGACTCCGGGGCGGGGACCTGCCAGAGCACCTTGCTCTCCGGTAGCCCTTCGCCCGCGGCCGCGCCGACGACGGTCACGTTCGGCAGATCGCCGTCGGGGACATACGCGCCCAGATCAGGCGAGTACCGGAGGGTGCCGCGAGCCTGGCTGTAGAGGTGCACGACCGGGTTCCAGCCACCGGAGACGAGCAGCAGGTCACAGGGCACCCGCTCGCCCTGCATCTCGCCGAGTTTCGCAACGTGGGCGGCCGTGATGTGCTCGTCTCCGTCGGTGCCGATGACGCCGTAGCCCTCGCGGGCGTCGACGATCCGCACGATCTCGGCCCCGGCCCCCGCCAAGTCGGAGGCAGCCTCGTAAGCGGAGTCGTTGGTGGTGAACACGACCACGCGCCGCCCGGCCAGGACGCCGTACCGGTTCAGGTACGTGCGCGCGGCGGAAGCGAGCATGATGCCGGGGCGGTCGTTGTCCGGGAACACGATCGGCCGTTCGTGGGCGCCGGCGGCGATGACGATCCGCTTCGCGCGGATCCGCCAGACCCGCTGTCGCGAGATGCGTTCAGGGGCCTCAGGTTCGCCCCGGCGCTCCAGGGCGAGCACGAACCCGTCGTCGTAAATGCCGAACGCCGTCGTGCGCGAAAGGAACCGGACACCCTCCGGTGCTTCGCCGTCGGGCTGGTCGTCGACGAGGAGCACTCGCCCTTCGGCCGCCGCAGCGGCGGCACGTCCGGCAGGTCCGGCACCGATGACCAGGACATCGCAGTGGGCGTGCTTCGTGTCGTACCGCGCCGGGTCGGGCTCGGCGGCCAGGCGGCCTTGACCACGCAGGCCACGCGCCTCTAGACCGTCGTACAACTCGACGGTCGTCGCGGACAGCATCGGCTCCGGGAACGGCTTTTCGATCTGCACCAAGGCATTCGAGTCCTCGACGCCGGCGCCGACGATGCCGCGCGGCCGCCCGTACTTGATGCTCGTGGCGACCCGGTGGATGCCGTTGGCCAGCAACGCGGAAGCCAGGGTGTCGCCGAGGTAACCGGTCAGCTCGCGGCCGTCGAAGGTGAACTTGAGCGGGACACCGGACAGTCGGGTCATGGGATCACCGGCCTGGGCTCGTCGAGGCGGTAGACCGCCAGGAGGTCGTGGGTGCGGGTGTCGCGGACGGCGTTGAACCACCGGCGGCACCCCGCGGAGTGGCTCCAGCGCTCGGCGAACGGGCCGCTCGGGTTCTCGCGGAAGAAGACGAACTTCGCCCATTCCTCGTCGGACAGCGCCGACGGATCCGACGGGTAGGCGACGTGCGCCTGGCCGCCGTAGTGGAACTCGGCTTCCTCTCGTGGCCCGCACCAGGGGCAAGGGATCAGCTGCATCGAAACTCCTAGTGCGCGACGGCGGCGGCGCCGTGCTCGTCGACGAGGGCACCGGTGATGAACCGGTCCAGGCTGAACGGTTCGGCGTACTCGTGCGGCTTGCCGCGCGCGATGGTCTGCGCGAAGACGTCCCCGACACCGGGGGTGGCCTTGAACCCGCCGGTCCCCCAGCCGCAGTTGAGGAACAGGTTCTCCACCGGGGTCAGGCCGATGATCGGCGAGGCGTCCGGGCTGGTGTCGACGATCCCCGCCCACGTCCGCAGCAGGTGCGCCCGCGCGAACACCGGGAACAGCTCCAGCGCGGCCGCCATCTGCTGCTCGATGATGTGGAACGAGCCGCGCTGGCCGTAGCCGTTGTAGCTGTCGATGCCCGCGCCCATCACGAGCTCGCCCTTGTGCGCCTGGGAGACGTAGACGTGCACGGCGTTCGACATGACCACCGTCGGGTGGATCGGCTCCAGCAGCTCCGACACGAGGGCCTGCAACGGGTGCGAGGTCAACGGCAGGTCCAGCCCGACCATCTTCGCGAGCACGGACGTATGCCCGGCCGCGCACAACGCGACCTTGCCCGCCGCGATCCGGCCCCTCGACGTCTCGACGCCGGTGACCCGGCCGTCCACTGTGGATATTCCGGTGACCTCGCAGTTCTGGATGAGGTCGACGCCCATTTCGTGCGCGGCCCGCGCGAAACCCCAGGCCACGTAGTCGTGCTTCGCGATGCCCGCGCGCGGCTGGAAGGTGGCGCCGAGAACCGGGTAGCGGACGTCCGGGGCGATGTTGACGATCGGGCAGATCTCCTTGACGCCGTCGGCGTCCACCCACTCGGCGTCGATGCCGTTGAGCTTGTTGGCCTCGACGCGGCGGACGCTGTCGCGGACGTCCTGCAGGCTGTGCGCCAGGTTCAGCACCCCGCGCTGGCTGAACAGGATCGGGTAGCCGAGGTCCTCTTCGAGCCCTTCCCACAGCTTGAGGGAGTGCTCGTAGATGCCGGAACTCTCGTCCCAGAGGTAGTTCGAGCGGATGATCGTGGTGTTGCGGGCCATGTTCCCGCCCGCGAGCCAGCCCTTCTCCAGTACGGCGATGTTCGTAATGCCCTGTTTGGCCAGGTAGTACGCGGTGGCGAGGCCGTGCCCGCCGCCGCCGACCACGATCACGTCGTAGTTCTTGCGAGGCTCGGGGTTGTCCCAGAGGAAGTCCGGGTGCTCCGGCAGGTCGGTCATCGCACGTCCTCCGAGTAGAGCGGGAACCGCTCGGCCAGGGCGGTGACGCGGGCGCGAAGCTTCCCGGCGTCGTAGCCAGGCCGCAGCGCTTCGGCGATGACGTCGCCGGCTTCGCGGAACTCGGCGTCGCCGAAGCCGCGCGTGGCCAGGGCCGGCGTGCCGATGCGCAGGCCGGAGGTGACCATCGGCGGGCGTGGGTCGAACGGGATGGCGTTGCGGTTCACGGTGATGCCGACCTCGTGGAGCCGGTCTTCGGCCTGCTTGCCGTCCAGCTCGGAGTTCCGCAGGTCGGCCAGCACGAGGTGGACGTCGGTGCCGCCGGTCAGCACATCGATCCCGCCGTCCAGGAGCCGTTCGGCCAGGAGCTTCGCGCCGCTGAGCGTCCGCTGCTGGCGTTCGACGAATTCCGGCTCGGCCGCCATCTTGAACGCGACGGCCTTCGCCGCGATGACGTGTTCGAGCGGCCCACCCTGCTGACCGGGGAAAACGGCCGAGTTGACCTTCTTGGCCAGCGCCGGGTCATGGGTGAGCACCACGCCGCCGCGCGGGCCGCCGAGGGTCTTGTGCGTGGTGGTCGTCGTGACGTGCGCGTGCGGCACCGGCGACGGGTGCAGGCCCGCGGCGACCAGCCCGGCGAAGTGCGCCATGTCGACCATCAGGTACGCGCCGACCTCGTCGGCGATCTCCCGGAACCGGGCGAAGTCGAGCTGACGCGGGTAGGCCGACCAGCCGGCGATGATCAGCTGGGGCCGGTGCTCCTTCGCCAGCCGCTCGACCTCGGCCATGTCGACGCGGTAGTCCTTTTCGGACACTTCGTACGCGGCGACGTCGTAGAGCAGGCCGGAGAAGTTGATCCGCATGCCGTGCGTCAGGTGGCCGCCGTGGGCCAGCGACAGGCCGAGGATCTTGTCGCCGGGCTTGAGGAGCGCGGCCATGGCGGCGGCGTTGGCCTGCGCGCCCGAGTGCGGCTGGACGTTGGCGAACTCCGCGCCGAACAGCGCCTTGACGCGGTCGATGGCGAGCCGTTCGAGGACGTCGACGTGCTCGCAGCCGCCGTAGTAGCGACGTCCCGGGTAGCCCTCGGCGTACTTGTTGGTGAGCACCGAGCCCTGGGCCTGGAGCACACTCAGCGGGGCGAAGTTCTCGGAGGCGATCATCTCCAGCGTCGACTGCTGCCGGTGCAGCTCCGCGCCGATCGCCTCGGCGACCACCGGGTCGTAGTCGGCCAGGGACCGGTTGAGCACGTGCTGGTCGATCGTCGCGGTCATCGCGCGTCCTTCGTGGTCGACTTCTGATATATCAATCGTCGATGTAGGCTAAGCGGCGTGCATCCACCGGTCAATCCCCCATCCCTGGCCGAACAGGCGTACCTCTTCGTCCGGGATCGCCTGGTCATGCTGGACATCCCGCCGGGCTCGCCCCTCAACGAGGAGGAGCTCGGCACCGCGCTCGGCATGGGCCGGACGCCGATCCGCGAGGCGCTGAAGCGGCTGGAGTCCGAACGCCTGGTCGTCGCGTATCCGCGGCGCGGGACGTTCGCGACCGACGTCAACATCTCCGACCTCGCGCACATCTCCGAGGTGCGGCGGACGCTGGAGCCGATGGCGACGGCGGCCGCGGCTTCGCGCGCCACGGACGCCGACCGGGCCACGCTGACCGAGCTGCGCGCGCAGCTCGACGCGGGTGTCCCGAGCGGGGACAACGCCGAGCTGCTGCGCACCGACCTCGCCCTGCACCGGGCGATCTACCGGTGCGTGCACAACCCGTTCCTCGAGGACACGCTGATCCGGTACGACAACCTCGCGACCCGGATCTGGTGCGTGTTCGTGCCCCGGCTGTCCGGGATGGCCGGCCACGTCGACGAGCACGTCCCGCTCCTCACCGCGATCATCGAGGGCGACGCCGAGAAGGCGGCCGCGTTGACGCTCGAGCACGTCACCGGGTTCGAGACCGCCATCCGGGCGTTGATCTAGACCGCGGTTTTCGTGCGGACCCAGTCGTGGAACGCGGCGATGTGGTGCTCGCTGGGCACGAGCACCCCGCCGTTGACGTACGAGCGGGAGTCCATGGCGAGCTGGCAGCGTTCGCAGGCCTCGAAGTCCTGCAGGTTGACGCGGTGGAACAGCTCCACCGACCTGCTGAGGTCGCGCCCCGACTCGACGACTTCGGGCAGGTAGAGCCAGTCGCAGCGGACCAGCGTCCGGTCCGGGGCCAGGGGGAACATCCGGTGCAGGATCACGTGGTCCGGGACGAGGTTGACGAAGACCTGGGGCTTGATGGTGATGGCGTAGTACTTGCGGTCCTGGGCTTCGGTGACGCCCGGGAGCCGGTCGACGCCTTCGCTGCCGTCGACGGTGAAGCCCTTGATGTCGCCGCCGAACTCGGCGCCGTGGCCGACGTAGTACTGCGCGGCGTAGCCGTCGGCGAACTCCGGGAGGACCTCGGTGAGCTCGGGGTGGATCGTCGCGCAGTGGTAGCACTCCATGAAGTTCTCGATGATCTGTTTCCAGTTCGCCTTCACGTCGTAGTCGATGCGCTTGCCGAGAGCGAGGCCGTCGATGCCGTAGGCGTCGATCTCTTCGGCGCTTCCGAGGCGTTCGGTGACCGCGCCGACCACGGTTTCTTCGAACGACGGCGGCTCGCCGGCCAGGCAGACCCAGGCGTACCCGAGCCACTCGCGCAGGTGGAGCCGGGTGAGGCCGAACTCGGTGCGGTCGACGTCCGGCATCCCGGTGAGGTTCGGGGCGGCGATGAGCTTGCCGTCGAGCCCGTACGTCCAGGCGTGGTACGGGCACTGGAAGGCGCGCTTGACGGTACCGGTTTCGGACGTGCACAGCCGCGCGCCGCGGTGGCGGCAGACGTTGAGGAAGGCGTTGAGCTTCCCGTCCCGCCCCCGCGAGACGAGGACGCTCTCCTTGCCGATCTGCACGGTCTCGAACGCCCCGGGCGTCGCCAGGTCGGCGCTGCGCACGGCGCAGAACCAGTCGGCCTCGAAGATCTTCGCCTGCTCCAGCGCGAAGACCGCCGGATCGGTGTAGGAGGAGCCGGGCAGCGTGGCGAGCAGGCTCGGCGGAAGATCGGTTGTGGTCACCGGCGTGGTCCTCTCCGCGGATCAGGACGGGAGTAGTTGCGCAGAACGCGTCTAGTTGCACACTCCGCACCAGAGTGACTCCCGCCCGGACCCCGTGTCAACCCACCTTTTTCAACGCCCCCAGGCGTTTCACCCACACGGCGTGATTGCCGGGTCGACTCGCGTGATTGAACAGTCGACACGCGTGATCAGAGGGTCGACACGGCCCGGGCACCCCCTCACGCCGTGTCGACCCTTCAATCACGCGTGTCGACCTCCCAATCACGTGTGTTGGCGTTTCCGTCACGTGGCGGGACCGTCGATGGCTCGGCGGAAGAGGGTTTCTATCTCGTCGCGGGTGGGGCGGGGGTCGGCCAGGGCCGCCTGCATCAGGAGGCCACAGAACAGGCCCGCCAGGAGACGGCCGGTGAGCGGGTCGGTGCGGGAGCCGAAGAACGCGATGAGCGCGTCGTCCCAGGCCGCGCTCGCCTTGCGGAGCGCCGGCCGGTGCAGGGCCGCGACGTACAGGTCGTACTCGACCACGGTGTCCCGGTACTGCTCGTTGATGTAGCCCATCACCAGGTCGGCGAGTGCCGCGGCGAAGTCCGTGTCGGGCGGGAGCGCGGACTCCCACTCCTTCAGCGCGTGGACGTTCTTCTCGGCCGCCTCGTGCAGGGCGACTTCCAGGAGGTCGTCGAGCGTCGCGAAGTGGTAGGTCGTCGAGCCGAGCGGCACGCCCGCCGCCGCCGCGACCGACCGGTGTGTGACGCCGTCGATCCCCCGCTGGGCGACCACCTCGATCGCCGCCTTGGCGATCCGCGCGCGCCGCTCGGGGTCGTTCGGACCGCGGCGCCGCGTCGCGCCGGGTTCGTCCTTGGCCATCGAGCCCCCTTGTGGACATCTGTACACACTTCGCGTACAAATGTACGCACTCCAGCCACCGAGCAGCCACTACCGATCCGGGAAGGGCGCCCGTGAAGGACCTCTACATCGACGGAATCTGGTTGGACGCGGCCACCGGGACGCGCTCCGACGTGCTGAACCCGGCCACCGGCGAGGTCGTCGTGACCGTCGCCGAAGCCGGAAAAGCCGAGGTCGACGCCGCTGTCAGAGCCGCGAGGCGGGCCTTCGACGAGGGCCCGTGGCGCCAGACCACCGCCGGTGAACGGAGTCGAATCCTCCGCAAGACCGCCGACCTGCTGGTCCGCGACCGGGAGGAACTGGCCCGCACCGAAAGCCTGGACACCGGCAAGACCCTCGGCGAGGGCCGCATCGACATCGACGACGTGACGAACGTCTTCCGCTACTACGCCGACCTCGCCGACAAGGACGCCGGACGCCTGGTCGACGCGGGCAGCGCGACCGTCGTCAGCCGGATCGTGCACGAACCGGTCGGCGTCTGCGCCCTGATCGCGCCCTGGAACTACCCCCTGCTCCAGATGTCGTGGAAGGTCGCGCCCGCCCTCGCCGCGGGCAACACCGTGGTGCTCAAACCCAGCGAGGTCACCCCGCTGACGACGATCAAGCTGGTCGCGCTCCTCGAGGAGGCCGGCACGCCGGCCGGCGTCGTCAACCTCCTGCTCGGCGACGGCCGCGTCGGCGCGAACATGGTCGAGCACCCGGCCGTCGACCTCGTCTCGTTCACCGGCGGCTACGCGACCGGCGAGAAGATCATGACCGCCGCCGCGAAGGGCGTCCGCCGCGTCGCCCTCGAGCTCGGCGGCAAGAACCCGAACGTGGTCTTCGACGACGCCGACTACGACACCGCGCTCGACTACGCCCTGATGGCGGCGTTCGTCCATTCCGGACAGGTCTGTTCGGCGGGCGCGCGGCTGATCGTCCAAGATGGAATCCATGACCGGTTCGTCGCGGACCTCGCCGCGCGCGCCGACCGGATCCGGGTCGGCGACCCGCTCGACCCCGCCACCGAGACGGGCGCGCTCGTCTCGGCCCAGCACCGCGCGAAGGTCGAGGGGTACATCGAAAGCGCTCTCGCCGAGGGCGCGACGCTCGAAGCGGGCGGCAAACGGCCCGAAGGACCCGAGTACGAAAGCGGTTTCTTCCTCCGCCCGACCGTTTTCTCCGGCTGCACCCGGGACATGGCGATCGTCCGGGAAGAGGTCTTCGGCCCGGTCGTCACCGTGGAACGTTTCGCGCACGAGGCCGACGCGATCGCGCTGGCCAACGACACCGAGTACGGGCTCGCCGGAGCCGTGTGGACGTCGGACGCGTCCCGCGCCCAGCGGGTCGCCGGGGCCCTGCGCCACGGCACCGTGTGGATCAACGACTACCACCCCTACCTGCCGCAGGCGGAGTGGGGTGGTTTCGGCAAATCGGGCATCGGCCGCGAACTGGGGCCGTCCGGGCTGGCCGAGTACCAGGAGAGCAAGCACATCTACCAGAACATCGATCCCGTTCCGCAGCACTGGTTCAAGGGCTGAATTCCCCTCCCCCACCACGTGAGGACGCATGCCATGACCACTCAGGAAATACCGGCGGGCGGGGGGCCTGCTGCCGACGACAGCTCCGAACTCGAGAAGTTCGGCTACCGCCAGGAACTCGAGCGCTCGCTCGGGTCGTTCTCCAGCTTCGCCGCCGGGTTCAGCTACATCTCCATCCTGACCGGTGTGTTCCAGCTCTTCTTCTTCGGCTTCGGGTCGGGGGGCCCGGCGTTCATCTGGACGTGGCCGCTGGTCTTCGTCGGCCAGGCCGCCGTCGCCCTGTGCTTCGCCGAACTGGCCGGGCAGTTCCCGCTCGCCGGCTCGGTGTACCAGTGGGCCAAGCAGATCGCGAAACCGGCGACGTCGTGGCTGGCCGGCTGGATCATGATCATCGGCGCGATCGTGACGGCGGCGGCCGTCGCGGTCGCCTACCAGATCATCCTGCCGCAGGTGTCGACCGCGTTCCAGATCGTCGGCAGCGACGACGACGCCGGCCTGACGTCGACACCGGGCGGCGCGCAGAACGCCATCATCCTGGCCCTGGTGCTGGTGGTGTTCGCCACGATCGTCAACATCATCGGTGTCAAGCTGATGGCGAAGATCAACAACTTCGGGGTCGCCGTCGAGCTGGGCGCGAGCATCCTGCTCGTGATCGCGCTCGCCATCCACATCAAACGCGGCCCCGGCCTGGTCTTCGACACCGCGGGCACCGGCGAGGGTCAGTCGTTCGGGTACCTCGGGGCCTTCCTGGTGGCGTCGCTGATGAGCGCGTACGTCTTCTACGGCTTCGACACCGCGGGCTCCCTGGCCGAGGAGACCACCAACCCGCGGCGGCACGCCCCGCGCGCGATCCTGCGGGCGCTCACCGCGGCGTTCATCGTCGGCGGGCTGATCATGCTGTTCGGCATGATGGCCGTCGGCGACCTGAGCGCCAAGGAGCTCAGCACGTCCGGCATGCCGTACCTGCTGAAGAGCACCCTCGGCGAGGGGCTCGGCGACGCGTTCCTGATCTGCTCGGCGATCGCGATCACCGTCTGCTGCCTGGCCGTGCAGACCGCCGCCATCCGGATGACGTGGGCGATGGCCCGCGACGGCCGCCTGCCGTTCAGCAACGCGATGGCGAAGGTGTCGCCGCGGTCGAAGACCCCGGTGCTGCCCGCGCTGCTCACCGGCGGCCTCACCGTCGTCGTGCTGCTGATCAACCTCGGCAATCAGCGGGCGTTCTTCATCCTGACCTCGACGGCGATCATCCTGTTCTACATCCCCTACCTGATGGTCACCGGCCCGATGCTGGTGCGCCGCCTGCGCGGGCACTGGCCGCGCCCGGAGCACGGCCCGTACTTCAAGCTGGGCCGCTGGGGCACCCTGGTGAACCTGGTCGCGGTGCTCTACGGCGCGGCCATGACGATCAACCTGATCTGGCCGCGGGCCGAGGTCTACGGCTCCGACCACTGGTACTTCCAGTGGGGCGCGGTGATCGTCACCGCGCTGATCGTGATCATCGGCGCGATAATGCTCTACGTCCGGCGCCGCACGTGGGGCTCGGCGCACACGAGCCCCGAACACATGCCCGACAACGCGCCGGATTCCCTGCCCGGCTAGGAGGACGCATGAGTTCCGAAACCTACGACTTCGTCATCGTCGGCGGTGGCTCGGCGGGCTGCGCGCTGGCGAACCGGCTCTCGGCCGACCCGGCGAACAAGGTCCTCGTCCTGGAAGCCGGCCGGTCGGACTACAAGTGGGACGTCTTCATCCACATGCCGGCCGCGCTGACGTTCCCGATCGGGTCGAAGTTCTACGACTGGGGCTACCGCAGCGAGCCCGAGCCGTACATGAACCGCCGTCGCATCTACCACGCGCGCGGCAAGGTGCTCGGCGGGTCGTCCAGCATCAACGGGATGATCTTCCAGCGCGGCAACCCGATGGACTACGAACGCTGGGCGAGCGACCCCGGCATGTCCACTTGGGACTACGCGCACTGCCTGCCGTACTTCCAGCGCATGGAAAACTGCCTCGCCGACCCGCCGGACGGCCAGTGGCGCGGCCACGACGGACCGTTGGAACTGGAGCGCGGACCGGCGTCGAACCCGTTGTTCAACGCCTTCTTCGACGCCGCCGAGCAGGCGGGCTACCCGCGCACCGACGACGTCAACGGCTACAAGCAGGAGGGCTTCGCGGCGTTCGACCGGAACGTCCGGAAAGGACGGCGGCTGTCCGCCGCGGGCGCCTACCTGCACCCGGTGATGCACCGGCCCAACCTCACGGTGAAGACCCACGCGTTCGTGTCGCAGATCCTCTTCGACGGCACCCGGGCGGTCGGCGTGGAGTACGCGCAGGGCCGCGGGGTGCCCGGTGAGGTGTACGGCAAGGAGATCATCCTCTGCGGCGGCGCGATCAACACCCCGCAGCTGCTGCAGCTCTCCGGCGTCGGCAACGCCGCGGAGCTGGAGAAGCTCGGCATCGACGTCGTCAAGGACCTGCCGGGCGTCGGCGAGAACCTGCAGGACCACCTGGAGGTGTACATCCAGTACGCCTGCAAGCAGCCGGTGTCGATGCAGCCGTCGCTGGCGAAGTGGAAGCGGCCCTACATCGGCGCGCAGTGGCTGTTCCTGCGGTCCGGGCCGGCCGCGACCAACCACTTCGAGGGCGGCGGGTTCGTCCGGTCCAACGACGAGGTGAAGTACCCGAACCTGATGTTCCACTTCCTGCCGGTGGCGATCCGCTACGACGGTTCGGCACCCACGGAAGGGCACGGCTACCAGGTGCACGTCGGCCCGATGTACGCCGACACCCGCGGCTCGGTGAAGATCACCTCGACCGACCCGCGGCAGCACCCGGCCATCAAGTTCAACTACCTGTCGACCGAGACCGACCGCAAGGAGTGGGTCGAGGCGGTGCGGGTGGCGCGGAAGATCCTCAACCAGCCCGCGCTCGACCCGTACAACGGCGGGGAGATCTCGCCGGGGCCGTCCGTCGAAACCGACGAAGAGATCCTGGACTGGGTCGCCAAGGACGCCGAGACGGCGCTGCACCCGTCGTGCACCGCGAAGATGGGCGTCGACGAGAAGTCCGTCGTCGACCCGCAGAGCATGCGCGTGCACGGCACCGAGGGCCTGCGCGTGGTCGACGCGTCGGTCATGCCCTACGTGACCAACGGCAACATCTACGCGCCGGTGATGATGACCGCCGAGAAGGCGGCCGACCTCATCCTCGGCAACACCCCGCTGGACCCGATCAAGCTGCCGTTCTACCGGCACGGGGAGAGCTAGCCTCCGGCGTCGTCGCGCCCGTATCGCCATCCCCGGTACGGGCGCTTCGGCGTGCCCGGGATACCCGTTACCGGGCAACGAAAACTACCGAAGCGTACCCCCTTGACGCGGCTCTCCGCCGGACTCAGACTTGTTGCGTATCACAGTCGATGTTCCCCCATGCGCAACATTCTCCCGGAGGCGTCATGATTCGCGCGTGCACGGTGGACGAGCTGCCCCCCGGCGAGTCCGTCCGGCTCCCCGGACCGCCCGCCATCGCGGTGTTCCACACCGAGGAGGGCGAGCTGTACGCCATCGGCGACACGTGCACCCACCAGGACGCCTCCCTGGCCGACGGCTGGCTCGAAGGCTGCTTCGTCGAGTGCCCGCTGCACGCGGCGCTGTTCGACCTGCGCACGGGCATGCCGACGTGCCTGCCGGCGAAGGACCCGGTGCGCACGTACACCGTGGTCGTCGACGAAGGCGTCATCTACGTCCGGGGCGTGGCCGACGAGGACGCCGCGTGAAGCGCATCGCGGTCGTCGGCGCGTCGCTCGCCGGGGTCCGCGCGGCGCAGGAGCTGCGCGCGCAGGGGTACGACGGCGGGATCGTGCTGATCGGCGCGGAGGCGCACCTGCCCTACGACCGGCCGCCGCTGTCGAAGGGCTTCCTGGCCGGGACGGCCTCGCGCGAGTCGCTGGACCTGCTCGACGCCGGTGACCTGGCGTCGCTGGCCCTCGACTTCCGGCTCGGCGTCGAGGCGACGGCGCTGGAACCGGCCAACCGGCGCGTGCTGCTGTCGGACGGCACTTCGGTGCACGCGGACGGCGTCGTCATCGCCACCGGCGGCCGCGCGCGCACGCTGCCGGGCTTCGAAGGTGCTTTCGTGTTGCGGACAATCGACGACGCACTGGCATTGCGCGCCGCCTTGGTCCCGGGGGTCCGCGTGGCGATCGTCGGAGCCGGGTTCATCGGCGCCGAGGTGGCCTCGACCTGCCGTTCTCTGGGGCTCGACGTCGTCGTCCTGGAAGCTTTGACCGCTCCGCTGGCGCCGGTGCTGGGCCCTGCGCTGTCGGAGGTCTGCGCCCGGCTGCACCTCGACCACGGTACGGACCTGCGCTGCGGCGTCCAGGTCACGGGCCTTTCCCCGGCCGGCGTCTCGCTGGCGTCCGGTTCGGTCGTCCCGGCCGATGTGGTCGTGACGGGCGTCGGGATGACGCCGTCGACCGAGTGGCTCGAGGGCTCGGGTTTGAAGGTCGGCAACGGCGTCCACACGGACGAAGGGCTGGTCACTTCGCTGCCGCAGGTGGTGGCGGTCGGGGACGTGGCCCGCTACGGCGGACGGCGGCACGAGCACTGGACGAACGCGTCGGAACAGGCGCCGGTCGCGGTGGCCAACCTGCTGGCCGGGCACACCGCGCGCACGTACACACCCAGCGGATACGTCTGGTCGGACCAGTATTCGGGGACGTTGCAGCTGGCCGGCCACCCCCGTCCGGACGACACGCTTTCGTTCGTGGACGGCGACCCCGCGTCGTCATCGTTCGTGGCGACCTGGCAGCGCGACGGTGCCACGGTGGGAGTGTTCGCGTTGAACAACGCGAAGCTGTTCAACCGTCTCCGGCGGCAGGCCCTGCGCCGCCCGGCGGCCGTCTGACGGCCGGCGGCACCAGCCCGGTCTCGACCGCGAACCGCACCAGCTCGGAACGGCGGCGGAGGCCGCTCTTGCTCCGCACGCGTTCGAGGTAGGACCGAACGGTGCGCAGCGAGAGCGCGAGCCGCTCGGCGATCTCGGCGTCCGTGCTCCCGTCCGCCACCAGCTGGAGCACCCGCCGCTCCTGGGGGGTGAGGAACGGCCGGCCGGCGGTCGCCGGGCCCTCGGCGGCGGGAGCCGCGTCGAAGCCCGCCGGCACCTGGATCTCCCCCCGCCACGCGGCCCGGACGGCGCGGTCGATGCCGGCGGCATCGGAGTCCTTGCTCAGCACGCCCTGCACCCCGGTTCGGAGGGCGCGCAAGGTCAGGTCGGCGGTCGCGGCCGCGGTGATGATCAGGATCCGGATGTCCGGGTCCGCCGAGCGGATCCGCGCGGCCGCGTCGATCCCCTGCAGCCCGGGCAGGAAGTTGTCCATCAAGATCACCTCGGGCCGGGTGGCGAGCGCGAGCGAAACGGCTGCTTCCCCGTCCGAGGCGGTGCCCACGATCGTGTGCCCGGCGTCGGACATCGCCCGCACCAGCGCTTCCCGGTAGAGCGGGTGGTCTTCGACGACCAGCAGGCGCCGGGGTGACTCCCCGCCGGGCGCCACCGCGGCGACCGCCGCGGCCGGCGCCGGGGCGCCTCCCCGCCGGGCTTCCGCCCAGAAGGCCCGGAACCGCTCGAAGTCTCCGCCGAGCGCGGTCACGACCGCCGCGAGGGCCGGCCACGTCGGAACGACCGGGGACGTCAACACCCGGTGGGCGGTGTCGCGGCTGATCGCGCCACGCTCCGCGATCTCGCGCAGGCTGGGCGCGCCCGCCCCGAGGTACAGGTCGTGGAGCGCGTCGACCAGCCGCCGGTGCGGGCCCGCGGGCACGTCCGGCTTCCGGATGACCGCCACGGTCGCCACCTCCTGCCCCGCGTCAGATTACGTCAGATCATCGCAGATCCGGCCCAGCCCCGGACGAGAGCACGGTGAGCCGCATCCGCGCCTGCTCCGGAAAGTCTGTCAGAATTTGTCAGAAGGTATGGCAATTATGACCGGCGTCCGGGGAAGATGGCAAGGGACACCCCGTCGTCCTCACACCTGGAGCCGGTGATGAGCTTGGATCCCGCCGCCCTGGCCGCGATCGCCGGCGGTTCGGGCCCGTTCGCGCTGGCCTTGGGCTACGGCATCGCCCGGATCGCCGACCGGGTCGCGTTCCTGATCGGCCTGCGCATGCTCCTGCGCCGGACCAAGCTCCCGGCGGGTGAGAAGGTCCTTTCCGGCTACATCGCCCACCACGCGCCCGGGCGCTCCCGCCGTGGGCCGCCGCGAAGCTAGACCGACAGTGCGTCCAGATCGGACTCCAGCCTCGCCCGCCAGGTCCAGCGGCGTTCCGTGGTGTCCGCGCCCTCGCCGGCCGGTGGCCCGAGCGGCAGCGCCTGGTCGGTCACCCCGAACGTCACCCGGTACGCCAGCACCGACGCCGCCGTCCGGATCCACGCGTCGCCCGACGTGCCCGGCGGCGGTGCCACCCCCAGTGCGTGGCCGAACCACGCCGGGAGCAGGGCGTTGGACCCGAGCGCGTCGGTGATCCGCGTCCGCAGCCGCACCTGCAGGTCGTGCCACGCGCGTTCCGCCCGCTCCAGCTGCGGCACCACCCGGGCCTCGACCGCGTCCGCCTCGCGCAACGCCAGCTTCGCCTGGTCCGCCGCCGAGACGGCCGCCGGGATTTCCTCGTCCAGCAGCGTCCGGCGCCGGGTCGTCAACGCCCGCAGCCGCGACTCCGCGTCGCCGCGGGCCCGGGATGCTCGGTCCGTCGACGCCAGCACGCCGATGACGTCCAGCAGGTCGCCGTCGCACTGCGAAAGCGCCGACCGCACCGAGTCCAGGTGCGCGATCTCCTCCGCGTACCGGGCCCGCTGCTCCTTCGTGACGAGCTCCTTGTGGAGGTCGTCCCAGCGCGCCGCCTCGGCCGCGAGCGCCCGGGTCTCCGCGCCGACGTCGTCCAGGTTCACCTGCGGGACGCCGTCGGACACGCGGACCGCGCGCTCCAGGGCCTGCACCTGCTGCTGCAGCCGTTCCAGCCGTCTGCCGAGGACGTCGAGCCGGTCCTGCTGCTGGTGTGCGCCGCCGGTTTCGAGCCGCTCGGCCAGGTCGGCGACGTCCTGCCCCAGGCGATCGTCGGCCGCCCGCAGGCCGTCGACCGCCTCGAACAGCTCGTCGAGGTCGCGGCGCGCCTGCTCGGCGGGCTCCGCGTAGTAGTCCTGCGAAAACTCCGGATCGTCGCCGTAGGTCGCGTAGCCGTGGCTCACGGGATCCGGCTTTCCCGCCACAGCAGCGCGCACGTGCCCGCGACGCCCACCGCCGTCAGGCTCGTGAAGACGGCGGCCGCCGGCCACGGGACCAGCGCCAGCACCAGCAACGCCGCCGTGACGCTGCCCGCCCACGCGCCCCGCCGCCGCTCGCGGATGACGTCGGCGACGCGGCGGACCGGGCCGAAGCCGATCCACAGCCCCGCGGCGAACAGCGGGACCAGCGCGAACAGCCACAGCGGCGTAAGCACCTCGAACAGCACCAGCGCCGCCGCGACCAGCGGCACCAGCACGGGTGCGGCCGCGAAGTACACGACCGCGCGCTGCGTCGCCGCGTGCCGGGACTCGAGCTCGGCGTGGGCGAGCCGGTGCTTGGCCTCGTCGAACGCCAGTTCCGCGTCGAGCAGCCGGTGGGCCGTCGCGACGAGCCCGTCCATCGCCGCGACGTCTTCGGGCGGGGTCGCCAGCCCGTCGCGCAGGTCCTGCTTGAGCCGGGCGACGCGTCCCTCCGCCAGGTCGCGGTCGTGCTGGGCCGGTGTCGTCACGCGAACACTTTAAGTGCCGCGACCGTCACCACCGGCCAACTCGGCCGGTGAG
>NZ_JBFACT010000099.1:0-24522 GCF_040640995.1 Amycolatopsis sp. NPDC021455
GACCACCCGGGACTTCCGCACGTTCAGCGAGCCGAAGACGTGGTTCGACCCGGGGCATTCGGTGATCGACTCCACGGTGATCCGGGACGGCGGCGCGTACTACCGGTTTTCCCAGGACGACCGCGGCCCCGGCGGTGGTGGCTCGACGCCGTGCGGCCGGTACATCACCGAGGAGAAGTCCAAGGCCCTTCTGAGCCGCGGCTACGACCTGGTGAAGGAGTGCATCGGCAAGGACGCGATCGTCGGCGGCGAGGGCCCGCTGGTGTTCCGCTCGAACACCGAGCAGAAGTGGTACCTGTTCATCGACGAGTACGGCGGCGCCGGGTACCGGCCGTTCGAGACCACGGACCTGGACTCCGGCGACTGGCGGCCGGTGCCGGACGCGCGGCTGCCCGGCAAGCCCCGGCACGGCACGGTCCTGCCGGTGACCCCGGCCGAATACCACCGGCTGGCCGCGGCCTACGGGCGTTAGCCGGACGTCCTGAACGACTCGTTCAGGACGTCCGGCGTCCTGAACGAGTCGTTCAGGACATCGCGACGGCGGCCCGGCCGACCCCGGACGTCAGCCGATGGCCATGGTGAAGATGTGCATCGCCGCCGTGCCCATCTGGGCGCCGTCGCTGACGTCCGGCAGCGTCACGGACTTCACCGTCTTGCCCGGCTGCAGCGGGATCGGCGCGTAGTACAGGCTCACCCGCTGGTCCAGCCGGCCGTTGCTGTTGTTGAGGTACGGGAGCGTCGTCAGGATGTCGCCGCCGGTCGCCGCGTTGGCCCACCAGTCCGCGAAGCTGACCGAGTGGGACTCCGTGGTGCCGTCGGTGTACGTCACCGTCGCGGTCCCGCTCGGGCTGCCGTAGTCGCCGGCGCCGATCAGGCCGAGGGTGTGCCCGGAGCCGGAGATCTCGATGGTCTGGCCACCCGCCACCCCGCCGGCGACCACGTTGTCCGGGCTGCCGGTCCGCGCGTCCGGCCAGGTGAACGTCAGCCCGTCGTGGGTGAACGTCGCCCCCGGCGTGAGACTGGGCGTCGCGGCCGCCAGCGCCTGGGCGGAGAAGCTGGCGTTGCCGCCGTCGAAGTTGCCGCTGCCGGGGCTGGCGTCGTCGCTGATGCCGACGTTGTTGTACGCCGCGGGCAGCGACGCGTACGGCGGATGCGGCAGCACGACGGTGGTGGCGTCCACCGACGTCCCCGGCCCGTTGACCGAGGTGAACGTGGCCTGCCCCGACACGGCGAACTTGCCCGGCTGCGCCGAGGCCGGCACGCCGACCTGCCAGGTGGTGGTGACGGTCTGCCCGGCGGGGACGGTCGGGAAGGTCGACGGCGAGGTGGCCTTCGCGGTCCAGCCGTCGGGCACGCCGAGGGTCAAGGTCACGTCGGTCAGCGGCCGCGCACCCGCCGGGTTCGGCAGCGTGGTGGTGACGGCGTAGGTGCCACCCGCCTCCACCTGGCCGGGTGCGGTGAGCGTGAACGGCTGCTTGACCACGACAGGCGTGGTGCCGGTGACGCCGTCGACCGTGACGCTGATGGTCGCGACCCCGGGTGCCACCATGGTCACCTTGCCGGTCCGGCTCACCTGGGCGACCCGCGGGTCGCTGCTGCGGTAGCCGATCCGCGTGCGGGAAAGGTCCACAAAGGACTGGTCGGTGCGCACGGCCTCGACGACGTGGTCGGCGGGCACGTGCTGCGCCGCCTGGGCGGTGTCGTCGGCGATCCACGGGTTCCTGCCGGTCAGGTCGAGGCTGTCTCCCGGCGCGAACACCACCTGGCCGGGCTGCACGGTCACGTACCGCGTCCGCGGGGTGATGCGCCCGGTGACGGCCACCGTGGCCGTGCCGGCGAGGTGGCCGGCGTCGGCGCCCACGCCGAACCGGTAGGCACCGTCGTACACCACCTGCCGGTGCTTGCCCTCGTCCCAGAACGCCAGATCGCCGATCCGCACCGGGATCGCCACGTGCTGGGTCTGGCCGGGCGCGAGCACGTTCGTCTTCTTGAAGCCGGCCAGGCGCTGTCGCGGCAGTTCCACTCCGGGCACGGTGAACGCCGTGGCGGCGTACAGCTGCGCGACGGTGGCGCCGGGCGTGGTGCCGGTGTTCGTGACGTCCACGTGCACGGTGACCTGCCCGTCGGCGTCGACGCCGCGGGTGTCGGCGTGCACGTGCGAGTAGGCGAACTTCGTGTAGGAAAGGCCGTACCCGAACGGATAAGCGGGCGTGCCGGTGAAGTACTGGTAGGTGCGGCCGATCCCGCCGGTCTGCGACGGCGTCAGGCCGTAGTTCTTGATGTCGGGCAGCTGCGTGTCGTCGGCGTACCAGGTGAAGTTCAGGTGCCCGCTGGGATTCTGCTTGCCGAACAGCACGTCGGCCAGCGCGGTGCCCTGGCTTTCGCCGTTGTACGCGCTGAAGACGATGCCCGGGATCCCCTGGGCGTGGCCGAGGGAAACGGCGCCGCCCGCCTGGACGGCCAGCGCGGTCCGCGGGTTGCCCACTGCCTTGACCTGGTCGATCAGCGAGTCGTAGTTGCCGGGCATGGCGATGGTGGTGCGGTCGCGGCCTTCGGTGGCCACGCTGCCGTCGGTCCCGGCGAACACCACGACCAGATCGGCCGTCTTCATCGCGGCCGTGGTCTGCGCCGAGCAGCTCGCCGGCGTGGTCGTGCCGGTGGACGTGCCGCACGCGTCGAACGTGATCGTGGCACCCGGGTTGGCCGCCTTGACCGCGGAAGTGATGCCCTGCACCGCGTTCACCTGGACGGCCGGTTCGCCGGAGTAGCCGCCGAGGGTGACCTTGCCGGCGAGATCGCCGACGACGACCACGCTGCCGAGCTTCGCCGGATCGGCGGGCAGCAGCGGCGCGCTCGTGCCGGCTACCGCGTCGTTCTTCAGCAGCACCAGCGAGTTGGCGGCGACCTTCGCGGCCAGCGCCTGGTGTTCGGCGCTCTGGATCTGATCCTTGGTGATCTTCGTGTAGGCCACCCGGCCCGCCGGGTCGAACTCGCCGGTCTGCATGCGCAGGGTGAACACGTGCACGAGCGCGTTGTCGAGGACGCCTTCGGACAGCACCCCGGCCTTGATGGCTTCCTGGATGTTGGCGAGGGTGGCTTCGGAGCCGGTGCAGTTGAGCTGGGTGCCCGCGCGCAGCGCGTAGGCCTGGCCGCCGGCGGCGCCGGAAACCTTCTGGCCGGTCGCGGTGTTCGTCCACTGGGTCGCCGCGCCGGCGGTGGAGGTGGTCCAGCCCGGCGGCGCCCAGTTGTGGCTGCCCGGCGCGTAGATGTCACCGACCGCGCCGCAGTCGGACGTCGTGTACCTGTCGAAGCCGTAGGTGCGCTGGGCGAGCGCGTTCGCCGTGTACGTGTTGGCGGGTGCCGGCGTGCCGTTGATCGCGTTGTACGACGTCATCAGGCCGGACACGTGCGCGTCCTGGATCAGGCTCCGGAACTGCGCGGTGTAGTAGTCGCGGATGTTCGCGTCGGTGGTGTCCGAGGAGTCCGCGTGCCGGTCGTTCTCGACGTCGTTGAGCGCGTAGTGCTTGGCCGTGGCGGCGACCTTGAGGTACGGCGTCATCGGCCGGCCCTCTCGCGTCTGGCCCTGGTAGCCGTTGACGAACGCGCCGGCCATCTTCGCGACCAGGAACGGGTCTTCGCCGAACCCCTCGTCGGTGCGGCCCCACCGGGGGTCGCGGTCCAGGTTCACCGTCGGCGCCCAGTAGGTCAGGGAGCCGTAGCCGTTCTTGTCGGGGCCGATGTTGTTCTGCGCCACGCCCCACAGCGACTTGTCCAGCATGCCGCGGGCCTCGTCGGAGATCGCCGTGGTCTCCTGGTAGATCAGGTCCGGGTCCCAGGACATCGTGCTCGCCAGGTTGGTCGGGAAGCTGGTGGCGTGCACCCCGCCGGTCGCCGTGCCGTGGTCGGTGTTCGCGCCGAGCGTGTTGAGCCCGTGCTGACCCTCGCTCCAGTAGGTGTACTGCTGCACGCCCAGCCGCGGGATGGCCGGCGCGCTGTTGGTGTGCAGCTGCAGCACTTTTTCGCCGAGCGTCATCCGGGACACGAGGTCCGCGGCCCGCTCGGCGAAGCTGTGGTGCGTGTCGAGGTACACCGGCGTCGCGGCCGTGGGCGGCGGGGCCGCCCACGCGGCCGGGACGAGCGTGGCCGCGGTCGTCGTCGCGGCGAGCAGGGAAGCGGCGGCGAGGCGTGCTCGCCGCCGGAGGAGCAAGGACATCGGATCTCCGTGGTGTCGGTGGTGCCCGGCAGGTGTTACCCGAGGGTCCAACGCTGGTTGCTCTGCCCGTTGCAGGTTCCGAGGTCGACGAGCGCGCCGTCGGCCGTGGAACCCCCGGTCACCTCGAGGCACAGTCCTGATTGGACTCCGGTGACCGTGCCGTTCGAGTTGAAGGTCCACTGCTGGTTGGTGCCGCCGTTGCAAGACCAGGTCTCGACCTTGGTGCCGGGGCTGGTCTGCTTGCCGTAGGCGTCCAGGCAGAGGGTGGTGCCGTTCATGGTGGCGGTCAGCCGGCCCGAAGAGGTGCGGGTCCAGGTCTGGTTGGCGCCGCCCCAGCAGGAGTAGATCTGCAGCTGCGCGCCCGGCGTCGTCGAGGCGTTCGGCACGTCGAGGCACTTGCCCGCGCCCTCGGCGCGCAGGGCGCCCGTCGTGCCGTCGTTCCCGCCGGATCCGCCGAGGACGATGTTCGAGTTGCCGCTGCTCTGGTAGCCCTCGGTCGCGAGGATCATGTAGTAGCTGAAGCTGCCCAACGGCATCCCGGCGCGGGCCCAGGCGTCGAAGTGGTTGCCGGTGGTGATGGTGCCGCCGGTCCGCCGCTGCTGCCGCACGCTCCAGTACTGGTTGAAGGTCTTGTTGCCTTCGACCGACGGCGCGTTGTAGCGGGTCGTCTGGTAGATGTCGTAGGTGCCGCCGTCGCTGGTGACGGTGCCCTTGTACGTCCCGGTCGGCCGGTAGCTGCCCCAGTTGTCGACGATGTAGTACTCGACGAGCGGGTTGGACGTCCAGCCGTAGAGTGACAAGTAGGCGTTGCCCGAGGGGTTGAAGGATCCGGAGTAGGTGACCGCCATACGGCTCCCGTTGGCCCATCCGGTGCCGCCGACGAAGTTCTCGACGTTGCTCCACGAGGTGCTGTAGTTGCCCCCGGAACCGAAGGTCATGCAGGCCGATCCGCCGCCGGCGGTCCAGAACGAGAAGTAGTAGCCGTTGCTGTTCCCGGTCTGGCTCGAACAGATCGTCCCGGCGGCGCTCGCGGTCCCGGGCAGGACGACGGCGGTGAGCGCGAGCACCGCGGAAAGCACGACGGCACGGGCGACGCCGAACAGGCGCCGGGCCCGGCCGCGGCACTCGGGATGGACAGGACGCACGGGGCCCTCCTTCGCTGGGGCTGACGGCGATTCTTGCGTCACCGTTCCCCGGAGTCCACCGAGCGTGTGAAACTTTCAGGCGCCGGGCTCAGGTCGTCGCGCGCCGGAGCACCAGCCAGGCCGCACCGCCGGACGCGAGCGCGAACACCAGCGGAACGGCGGCGAGCAGCGTGAGCGACGACTGGTCGCCGAGGAAACCCGTGATCGAGGGCCACCAGTGCAGCGTCGCCACCACGGCCCCGGCCGCGGCCAGCACCGCGGCGCCGCCGAAGACCGCGAGGTAGATCCCGGTTTGGCGCCAGCGCTGGAAAACCGCGCCCGCCAGCACGCAGATCGCCGACGTGGCGACGATCGGCCCGGTGTAGACAGCCCACTGCGCCACCAGGCCGTCCTGGTGCAGCGCGCCGATCCCGAAGATCCGGGATTCCCGGCCCCAGCCACCGGTCAGCTGCTCGACGGCGTCGAACGCCAGCAGCACCGAACCCAGCAGCGCTGCCTGCGCCGTGACGACCAGCGCCGTGGCCGCGGCGAACTGCCGCCGGGTCACCCCGAGCCCCAGTGCGAAGGGGAAGACCTGGGTCATCGTCTGCAGGTGTCCGGTCACGGCGACCCCCAGCAGCATCGGCAGCAGGTAGTTCTCGTGCGGGCCGATGGCGGTCTCGCCGTTGGAGATGTCGATGAGCAGGCCCAGGAGGGGCATCAAGGCCGGCATGGCCAGCGGGTAGGCCACCAGGGTGGGCCAGTTGACGAGCTGGATCCGCGCGACGTCGAGCACGCGTGTCATCGGGGTTCCTTCCCGGCGGCGACCGGCCCGCCGTGGCGTTGGGTGGTGCGGACGACCAGCTGCTGCAGGGAAACCGGCTCGAAGTCCAGCCCGGCCCCGGAGCGGTCCGGCGCCCTTGAGAGGGTGACGCGCAGCGCGTTGCCGACCCGCTCGCGGTGCAGTTCTTCGTATCCGGCGGCGAACCGCTCGACGGCGTCGGCGGGCCCGGTGACCGCGACGGCCTCGCCCCGCAGCGACTCGGCGTCGGCGTCGATCAGCACCTTCCCGCGGTCGAGCAGCACGACGCGTTCGATCAGGTCGCCGACCTCGTCGATCAGGTGCGTGGAAAGCACGATCGTGCGCGGGTGCTCGGCGTAGTCGGCGAGCAGCCGGTCGTAGAACAGCTGGCGCGCGACGGCGTCGAGGCCGAGGTACGGCTCGTCGAACAGGGTCAGCGGCGCCCGCGAAGCCAGCCCGATGATCACCCCGACCGCCGAAAGCTGGCCGCGCGAGAGCTTGCCGAGCAGCCGTCCGGCCGGGACGGCGAAGTCCGCCAGCAGTGCCGCGGCGTAGGAGCCGTCCCAGTCCGGGTAGAGCAGTTCCGCGGCGCGCAGGGCGTGCTTCACCCGGAACTTTTCCGGGTAGTGCTGGCTTTCCTTGATGAAGCAGACCCGCGAAAGCACCTCGGCGTTCTCGTACGGGTGCTGCCCGAAGACCTCCACCGTGCCGCTCGTTTCGCGGTCCTGCCCGGTGAGGATCTTCATCAGCGTGGTCTTGCCGGCGCCGTTGCGGCCCAGCAGGCCGTGAATGGTGTTCTCGGCGAGCTCCACGTCCACCCCGTCGAGGGCGGCGAGGGCACCGAACCGCTTGGTCACCCCGGTCGTGCGCACCACGTTCATCGCTGCGGCTCCCAGACGTCGATCAGCTTCTTGACCTCTTCGGCGTCGATGCCGAGCTTGCCCGCCTCCGCCATCATCGGGGCGAGGAACTGCCGCGCGAAGTCCCGGCGCCGCCGTTCGAGCAGCTGCGCGCGGGCGTCCGTGGCGACGAACATGCCGATGCCTCGTCTCTTGTAGAGGATCCCGTCGGCGACGAGCTGGTTGATGCCCTTCGCCGCGGTCGCCGGGTTGATCCGGTGGAAGGCCGCCAGCTCGTTGGTGGAGGGCACCTGCGTGTCCGCGGCCAGGCTGCCGTCGACGATCGAGTTCTCGATCAGCTCGGCGATCCGGAGGAAGAGCGGCCGCCCGTCGTCCTTCACGCCGGCCACCGCGGGGAGCGGTTCGCCGGTTCATTACTCATGTAATGAACCATGGAGGCTCGGAGTGGGTCTTGTCAAGCCTGGGTGGCAACGTCGAATCGTCGAACACGCGATTCGTTATCGTCCGCGTCCTTGACGGGCCGTCGTATGACTGCGTAGACATGTCAGCGCAGTCACACGGCTCACCAGGCACGACGCCCGGTGAGCGAGGCCGGACGTGGGGGCCGGTCGTCGACGACGTCGCCTACCCGGCGCAGTCCGCCCGGCCCGGCATGGCCACGGTCGCGCAACTGCCCGGCGGCCGGTGGATCATGACCTACGAGTACTGCGGCGCCCCGCAGGGCAGCTGCCCGGTGTACTACCGGATCGCCACCGACCCGGAGAAGTTCCTCCAGGCCGACGACCACCAGATCATCCTCGACGACGGCACCAAGCCGTGCTGCCAGCCGTTCGTCGTCTGGACGCCGGCAGGCGGGCCGCAGGGCACGATCGTGGTCAGCGACGGCGGCCAGACCGCGCTCGCCGTCAACACCGCCGGCGGCGACCCGGCCCAGTGGCGGTCGCAGGCGTCCAACGCGCCCGGCGGATACAGCCGCGGCCTGATGGTGATGCCGGACGGCAACACCGTCATGTCGGTCACCGGCGGCTGGCACGACAGCAACTACCTCAACACCGTCGAGTTCGCCCTCGATCACGTCGCGCCGGGTATTTCGACCGGAGCGACGTACACGCTGACGAACGACCACTCCGGCTTGAACCTCGGTGTCAACGGCACTTCGGTGGTCCAGCAGAACGCGGGCACGCCGTGGGTGCTCACTCGGCAGCCGAGTGGGTACTTCATGGTGGCCGACGCGGGCCGCGTCCTGTCGGTCGCCGGTGAGTCCACAGTGGACGGCGCGTGGCTGGAGCTGCGCACGCCCTCGCCGGGGTCGGCGACCCAGGAATGGGCCGTCGTGCGGCAGACCGACGGGACGTACGAGCTGGTGAACCGCAAGAGCGGCAAGCTGCTGGAGGACCTCGCCTGGTCCACCTCGCCGGGCGCGCCGATGGACCAGTGGTCGGACACCGACGGCCGCAACCAGCGGTGGACCCTGCGTCAGACGGCGTTGCCGAACTTGACGGCCGGCGACTTCACGATCCAGAACCAGCTGGGCCAGTACCTGGAGATCCCGGGCGGTTCCACGGCGCCGGGCACGCAAGCCGACCAGTGGTGGTACGCCGACCAGCCATGGCACCTCTGGCACTTCGTCGCAGCGAACGGCGGCTACCGGATCGTGAACGCGAAGTCGGGCCTGGCGCTGACCGACACCCACCCGGTGGGCAGCGAGGCGATCACCCAGACCGCCGTCGACACCGGGAACGCGCAGCAGGTGTGGACGCTGGTTTCGAGCGGGGACCGGACGCTGATCGAGAACGTGGGCAGCGGCCGGTTCGTCACGATCACGAACGGGTCGCCGTCGAACCTGGCGAAGGCGGTTTCCTGGACGGAGATCGACACGCCGGACCAGTTCTGGACCGTGCGCCGGATCAACTGACGCCTTCGTACGGCACCGGCGCTGGTAACTTTCAGCGTCGAGTTGTGGCGTCCGCGCCGGTGCCGGGACTCTCGGGTGAGCGCGACCGGCTTCCGCCCGTCGCGTTCACCCGAGGAGGTAAGGCAATGCGACGCGTTCTCTCCCGAGCCGTGGCCACGGCCGTGGCGGTCCTGGGCCTGGTGACCCCCGCCTCCGCCGCGGCCAACCCGTACCAGCGGGGGCCGGACCCGGCCCTGGCGAGCGTAGCGGCACCGTACGGGCCGTTCGCGACGGCGCAGGCGAAAGTGCCGCCCGGCAACGGGTTCAACGGCGGGTACGTCTACTACCCGACGGACACCAGCCTGGGCACGTGGGGCGCGGTCGCGATCGTGCCCGGTTACTCCGCCCTGTTCGCCGACGAAGAGGCGTGGATGGGCCCGCGGCTGGCGTCCTTCGGGTTCGTCGTCCTCGGCATCGAGACCAACAGCCGGACCGACAGCGCCGACGCCCGCGCCACGCAGCTGCTGGCGGCGCTGGACTACCTGACGCAGAAGAGCCCGGTGCGCACCCGGGTGGACGCGAGCAGGCTGGGCGTGCTCGGGCATTCGGCGGGCGGGGCGGGCGCCTTGCTCGCGGCGCTGCGGCGCCCGTCGCTGAAGTCGGCGGTCGGGCTGGCGCCCGGCTCCCCGGTGGGCAACCTGAACCTGGCCGGCGACCAGGTGCCGACGATGTTCATCGCGGGGCAGCGCGACCCGGTCGTCACCCCGGCCTACCTCGACCAGCTGTGGGCCACCCTGCCGGCGGCCCTGAAGAAGGCCTACGTGCAGATCGCCGGCGTGGACCACCTGTTCGCGACCCGGCCGAACACGGTGGAGATGCGTACGCTGGTCCCGTGGCTCAAGCTGGCCCTCGACAAGGACACGCGCTACGAGAAGTTCCTTTGCCCGTGGGTGGCGGACACGACGGGCATCTCGATGTACCGCAGCACCTGTCCGCTGTAGACCGTTCGGCAGGGACCACAGCGGACCTGCTCGGCCACGGATCCGAAGGTGTGCCGGCATCACCGGCCGCCTGCCGGCCGTCGAGGCCTACCTCGAGCGCGTCGGCGTCCGGAGCGTCCGATAGGCGATATCCCGCCCCGCGCGCTCCCAGACCACGCCGGGGCAGTCCAGGCCTTCCGCGGAAAGCCGCCGCTTGACGACCTTGAACGTCGACGTCCGCGGCAGCTCCCGGACCGTGCGGACGTACCTGGGCACCTGCTTGGGCCCGAGATCGGGCTGGCCGGCGAGGAAACGGCCGAACCCGCCGGGGTCCAGGGGTGTGCCGTCGGTGACGATCGCGGCCATCACCTGGTCCCCGGTCACCGGGTCGGGCACCGCGTAGACGGCGGCGTCGGTGATCGCGGGGTGCCGCAGCAGGATCCGCTCGATCGGCGCGGTGCCGAGGTTCTCCCCGTCGACGCGGAGCCAGTCGCCGAGCCGGCCGGCGAAGTAGCAGAACCCGCCGGCGTCGGCGTAGGCGAGATCGCCGGTGTGGAACCGGCCGCCGCGCAGCCGTTCCGCGTCGGCTCCGGGGTCGCGGTAGTACCCGGCGAACCAGCCGGCGCCCGCGGTGTTGACCAGCTCGCCGACGGCCTCCTCGGCGTTGCGCAGCCGGCCGTCGGAGTCGAACTCGGCCGGCGGGCACGGACGGCCGGTGTGCGGGTGCAGGATTTCCACGTCGGGGGTCGGCCTGCCGAGCGAGCCGGGCGGGGTGTCGTCGGTGCGGGAGAACCCCACGCCGCCTTCGGTGGAGCCGAACGCGTCGATGACCTTGCAGCCGAAGCGTTCCTCGAACGCCGCGAGGTCGGCGCTCGCGCCTTCGTTCCCGTACACCAGACGCAGCGGGTTGTCGGCGTCGTCCGGCCGCGGCGGCGTGGCGACCACATAGGACAGTGGCTTGCCGACGTAGTTGGCGTAGGTCGCGCCGAATTTCCGCACGTCGGGGAGGAAACCGGACGCGGAGAACCGGCGGCGCAGGGCGATGCTCGCGCCGGCCGCGAGCCCGACCGCCCAGCCGGCCATGACGGCGTTGGAGTGGAACATGGGCATCGTGACGTACACGGTGTCCGCTGTGGACAGTCCGAAGCGCTGGGCGAGCATCGCGCCGGGGAACGCGATCTTGCCGTGGGTGCAGCGCACGGCCTTCGGGTCGCCGCTGGTGCCGGAGGTGAAGATCAGCATGAGCAGGTCGTCGGCGGAGGAGGGGACGGGCTCGATCGGCGCGTCCGCCGACGGCCACGAGTCCAGGTCCCGCACGCCGATCCCGCCGAGATCCAGTCCCGCCAGCAGCGGCTGGTACTTCCGTTCGGCGAGCACGAACTGGCAGTCGGCGAGCCGGACGTCCCGCGCGAGGGCTTCGCCGCGCCGGGTCGGGTTGAGCCCGACCAGCACCGCCCCGGCGAACGCGCACGCACCCAGGAGGACGGAGAACTCCGGCACGTTGTCGGCCAGGATGCCGACGTGCGGCGGCTGGTCCCAGTCCAGCGTTCGCCGGAGGTCGCCCGCGCGGCGTGCGCAAGCCCGCACGTGCTCGGCCCACGAATACGTCTCGTCCTCGAACCGCAGGCCGGGACGCTCGTCCTCGGCCCGGGCCAGCAGGAGCTCGGTCACCGTCGGGACGCTCACCCGTGCACCTCCCGGCTCCGGCGATCAGAAGTGAAACACGTTCTATTTCTAGCACGGCACCCGTCGCGGTGTCATCGGTTGCTTTCGGGGAGATCGGCCAGTTGCTCGGTGCCCGTGGATCAGTGCGGAGGTGCTGCCGTTCCGTTGTCGTTCAGGGATTCCGGCGGCGCAGGGCCGGGCCGAGCGCCCGCTGGGCGGCGAACAGCGCGATCCCGCCGACCGCGCAGGCCGCGCCGAGGACGGTCCCGCCGGCCAGGTCGAGCAGCGCGCTCCCGGCCAGCGGGCCGAGGACCGCGCCGACGCTCCAGCTGGCCGAGGCGAGGCCCAGGTACCCGCCCCGCAGCTCGGCCGGGGCGAGGCCGGCGAAGGTGTCGCCGAACCGGACGGCGATCCCGATCTGGCCGAGCGTCCAGACGAGGACGGAACCGGCGAAGGCGGCGGTGCCGTGGCTGACGGCGCCCAGCCCCGCGCCCAGCCCGACCAGGAGCATCGAAGTGGCCGAAACCGTGGTGCCGTCGCGGTCGGCGAGCAGGCGGACCGCCAGGGGCTGGAGGACCACGACGGCGATCCCGTTCGACGCCAGCACGCCGCCGCAGGCCGCCGGGCCGAGACCGCCGGCTGTCATCAGCAGCGGCAATGTCGTGAACGTCTGCAGGAACAGCGTGAAGTAACCGGTGTGCAGCGCCAGCATCGCGAGCATCAGCCGGTCGCGCAGCACGGCGGGCAGCAGTGCCCGCCGCGTCCGCACCGAGCCCGCCGGCCGGGTCTCCGGCACCCGGCGCCAGACGATCAGCGCCGCGGCCAGCGACGAGAGCACGTTGATCCAGAACAGGAGCCCGTACCCGTCCTTGGCGAGGATCCCCGCGGCGACGGTGGCGACCGAGAAGCCGAGGTTGGCCGCCCAGTAGAGCACCCCGAACGCGCGGATCCGCTCGGGCGCGGGCAGGTCGGCCACCGCGGCCGACCCGGCCGGGCGGAACAGCTCGATCGTCAGCCCGGCGCCGAGGGCGGCCGCCCAGATCCCGGGCAGCGAGTCCGCCGAGCCGAGCGCGGTGAGCGCCGCGGCGGCACCCACGAAACCCGCCAGCATGGTGTTGCGCCGGCCGATCCGGTCGACGAGCCGGCCGCCGAGCACCTGGGAACCGATGTCACCCACGCCGATCGCCGCGACCACCGAGCCCGCGTCCGCGAGGGAGAGGTGCTGCGCCTGAGTCAGGTACAGCACCAGGAACGGCCGCACCACACCGCCGGCGCGGCCGACGAAGTGCGTGGCCGCCAGGGCCCGGACGAGTCCGGTTGCGCTAGTTGTCATGGGATCGACGCTAAGTCCGCGGATCCATCACGAAAAGCGATGATTTCCGATCGGATCGATCGCCATCGGCTATGTTAAGCGGCTATGGCCGACTTCGAGCTGCGCCACCTGAGGACCATGGCCGCCATCGCCGAGGAGGGGACGTTCGGGCAGGCGGCGGCCCGGCTCGGCTACACCCAGTCGTCGGTGAGCCAGCAGGTCGCCGCGCTCGAGAAGGCCGTCGGCGGCCCGGTCTTCGACCGGCCGGGTGGGCCGAGGCCGGTCCGGATCACGCCGCTCGGCGAGGTGGTCCTGGCCCACGGCCGCGAGCTCCTGACGAAGGCGGCGGCGCTGACCGACGCCGTGGACCGGTTCCGGGCGGGCCACGGCCGCGTCGACATCGGCACCTTCCCGGGCGTCTCGACCCTGATCCTGCCGGCCGTCATCCGCCGGCTGCTGGACGAACATCCCGGCTGCGACATCAGGCTGTCCGACGTGACACCGGCGGACCCGCGGCTCGGCGAGCTCGACCTGCTGTTCCACGACGGCCCGGTCGACGGCGGCACCGAGCACGTCAAGCTGTTCGACGAGCCGTACCTCCTGGTGACGGGCGCGGGCGCGGTGGCGGGCGACCCGGTCCCGGTGCGGCGGCTCGACGAGGTCCCGATGGTCGCCTGGCCGCCGACCCACCACCAGCGGTGGCTGGAGCGGACACTGGCCCGCGCCGGCGCGCAGCCGCGGTTCGTGTTCCGCACGACGGGCCACGAAACGATCCTGTCGATGGTGCGGGCGGGCATCGGCTGGGCGGTCCTGCCCTGGCTCGCCCTGCACGCCCACGACGCCTGGTCCGACGACCGCCTCGGCATCCACCGGCTGAAGCCGTCGCCCAGCCGCGAGCTGTCCCTGTACCGGCCCGCCGGGCGGACCGAGTCCCCGCTCGCGGTCCGGACCCGGGAGATCGCCGTCGACGTCGCCCGCGAGCTCGCCGAGCGGATGTAGCCCGGGTCAGTACACCGTGACCTTCCCGGTGGCCAGGTCGTACGACGCGCCCACCACGCGCGGCTTCCCCTGCGCGATCGGCCCGGTGAGCGACGCGGTCTTCCGCAGCGTCGTGACGACGCCGCGGAGTTTCCGCGAACCGCGGCATCCCTCAGCAGGTTTCGCGGACGTGGCCGGGTGCGCCCGCGGGGACGACGTCGCGGTCCCGGCGGACGATGCTGACCGAGCCGCCCCAGCGGTCGCAGGCGTCGGCCAGGCCGGCGTCGGTGTACTCGATGACGATCACGTGGTCGCCGAACGCGGCCGTGTACTCGCCACAGTTGTCCTGCTCGCCGCATTCTTCGACGACGGCGAAGTCGAGCCCGTTCGCCTCGCGCCGCCCGGCCAGCTCCGCGGTGTTCTTCTGCGCGATGGCCAGGCCCTTTTCGTGGGCGTGCGTGGAGAGCAGCCGGACGAAGGCCTGGGCGTCCTCGGCGGTCAGGAGGCCGTGGGAGCGGGTGTAGCTGTCGTAGTTGTCGGGTTCGATGGCCCGGTAACCCTTGGCCGCGCAGTCGTCGATCCAGCCGCCGGCCTTCGCCGCGACGCGCTCTCGCTTGGCCGGCGTGCGCAGGTCGAGCAGGGCCTCGTGCCACTCCTCGTCGATGACGAGCTCGCCGTTCGCGTCGCGCAACACGAGGTCGCCCCACTCGCTCTCGGCGCCGGGCTGGGCCTGGAAGGCGTTGACGTAGCAGATGTTGTAGAGCCCGGGAGCGGGCGGCGCGGCGTGGTCGCGGCTGACGACCTGGACGCCGGCCGCCGGCGGGTAGGCGCCGCCGAGCTGGTAGTCGAACGCGGCCTTGGCCGGCGGCGGGGTGACCGCCGCGGGCCGGGCCGGCTCGGGCGCGGGCGGGGCGGCCGGCTCGGCTGCCGAACACGCACCGCACAGAACGGCGACGGCGACGAGCCAGGCACGAGGACGGAACATCGGTCGGACTCCGAACGTCGGTGGGAAACGATTCTGCCCGGCTCGGACTGTCCTCAGTGGACCGGGTCGCCGGTCAGCGCCTCCGTGGTCAGGCTGAGGTGGCGGACCAGGGCTTCGGCCGCGGCGTCGGCGTCACGCGCCAACGCCGTCTCCTCCAGCAGGGCGTGCTCGGCCAGGTGGTCGCGGCCGGGCGTGCGGTGCGCGGACCAGCGGCGCGCCAGCTCGCTCGCGGTCCACAGCCGGTCGAACGTCTCCAGGAGGACCGGGTTGCCGCAGCCTTCCAGCAGGGTGCGGTGGAAGGTCCGGTGGGCCTCGGCCCATTCGCCGCTGTAGTGCGGGCCCTCGCCGCCGGCGAAGGGCGGGGTGCGGGCCAGCCGGTGGTGGGTGGCCCGCACGCGGGCTTCCCAGTCGAGGTCGCCGCGCTCGACGGACAGGCGCAGCACGAGCGGCTCGACGGTCCGGCGGGCCTCGGCGACCTCCTGCCAGCGGCGGTCGGAGAAAGCCGGGACGGCGAAGCCGCGGTTGGGCAGCCGGTCGGCGAGGCCGTCGCCGACCAGCCGCACGAGCGCCTCGCGCACGACGGCGAGGCTCACCCCGTGTGCCTGGGCGAGCTCCTGCGGTTTGAGCGCTTCGCCGGGGGAGTGGGTCCCGCGCATGATCGCGTCCCGCAGGTGCGCGTACACCTGCTCGGAGAGCATTTGCCGCTTCGGCTCGGTCACGCGGACAGCATAGACGATTCTGAAGATAATCGATTATCTGTGCTAGGGTCGATGGCATGAACGACCCGTTCGCCCGCCTGCCCGAGGCGGCTTCCTTCACTGTCACCAGCGCCACGATCACCGATGGCGCCGCCTTGCCGCTGGAGCACTGGTCCGCCGGCGTCCCCGGGGGCAAGGACGTCTCCCCGCAGCTGTCCTGGAGCGGTGCCCCGGACGGCACGAAGAGCTACGCCGTCACCGTCTACGACCCCGACGCCCCCACCGGGTCGGGGTTCTGGCACTGGGCGGTCGCCGGCATCCCCGCGACCGTCACAGAGCTGCCCGAGGGCGCGGGCGACGACACCGGCTCAGGCCTCCCGGAAGGGGCCTTCCAGCTGCCGGGCGACACCCGAGAGGCCCGTTTCGTCGGCGCGGCCCCGCCGCCCGGGCACGGCCCGCACCGCTACGTCATCGTGGTGCACGCCCTCGACACGGAGTCGCTCGCCGTCCCGGCCGGCGCCACCCCGGCGCTGCTCGGCTTCGTCATGACCGGCCACATCCTCGGCCGCGCGGTCCTGACCGCCACGGCGGAAACGCCGCTCGCGGGCACCGAACGCATCGAGGTCTCCCGGCTCGTCCCCGCCCCGGCCGACGCCGTGTTCGCGGTCTTGACCGACCCGGCGGGACATGTCGACATCGACGCGTCGGGAATGCTGATGGCCGCCGAAGGCCCCCGGGTGCGGCAGGCGGGGGACCGGTTCGTGGTGCACATGGACCGTGCCGCCCTCGGAGACGTCCCGCTCGGCAAGTACGACGTCGAGGTGGTGATCACCAAGCTGGTCCCGGACGAGGAGATCGCCTGGACCGTCGAGGGCCGGTCCGGCGCGCACGTCCGCCACATCTACGGCTACCGGCTGGAGCCCGCCGACGGCGGCACCCGCGTCACGTCGTACTACGACTGGTCGGAGATCGCCGAGGAATGGAAGCGGCACCTCACGTTCCCGGTGGTCCCCGAGTCGGCGCTCAAGGCCACCCTGGGAATCCTGGAGCGCACGGTACGGCGGCGGATCGCTCAGCCGCAGTAAAGTGCGGTCCGCGTCGGCGGTCCGGCAGTTTCAGGACTTCGTCCGGCCGGGCGGGGTGAACGAATCCGGGCCGGACCGTTCGAACTCCTGCTGGAGGTTCTCCCGGAGGGTCTTCGAGCTGGTGATCCCGCTCCGCAGGCCTTCCCCGAGACACCGTTCGGCCAGGGTGTCGAGGGAACCGAAGGTGACGACCTTGGTCAGTTTCTGCGCGCTGCGCTGGTCCATCTCGGCCATTTTGTGGCGGTACTCGTCGTCGCGGCCGGGATGCTCCCGCTGCAGTTCGACGATCTGCCGCTCCAGGTCTTCCCGGTGCGGCCTCATCTCCTCCTCGACCTTGGTCAGGTGCTGGGTGAACCAGCCGATGTGCTTGGCGTCCAGTGACCTTCCGGTGGAGCGGCTGCGCCAGGCCTTCAGGTAGCGCAGCTGCGCCTCGAGCACCGGATGACCGATGCGTGCGGCCTTGTCGAGGCGTCCCCGGCGCGTCACCGCGTCGTCGAGCTCGAACTTCTCGGCGTTGCTGTTGATGACGAAGACGATCCACCGGTTCTCCCGCAGCCGTTGCAGTCTCGGGAGCATGCCGGAGGTGATGAAGGCGCCCACCGTCCGGCTCTCGATGGTGGTCGCGCTGGGGCGCCACTTGAAGAACTCCTCGCACTCGTCGAAGAGGACCACCGCCCGCCGCAGGTGCATCAGGTCTTCGAAGATCTCGTCCGCGGCGGCTTCGAAACCCTCGATGCCGTTGCGGAGGAAAACCGGCGGCGACAGGGTGAGCAGGGGCCAGTCGAGTTCCCGCGCCATGGCGACGACGAGCGAGGTCTTGCGGGTTCCCGGTGGCCCGTACAGCAGGAACGAGGCCGTCTCGACCGGTCGCTCGTTGACGTTGTGGAGGGTCGGTTCCAGGATTTCCGACCTGATCCCGGTCACGATGCCGTTGTCCTGGGTGGGATCGACGAGGGAGGCGAACCTTTCGAGGCGGCTCTCCGGAAGCTGCCGGTCCCGCAGGACCTGGTAGCGGGTCTGGTGGGGGACGAGCCAGGTCAGGTCGGCCCAGAAGCTGCGGAACTCCGGCGCGCTCCTGGCCGCCCGGTACTTCCTGAGGATCCGTTCCTGCCGCGCCAGCCGCAGCGCTTCCCGGTACGCGAGCAGGAACTGCAGGACCACGGCTGTGGTCCAGGACTCGATCTCGTACCCGGCGCGCGTCCGGTCGTTGCGCCATCCGGTCGCGTGTTCGTGCTTGGCGAACGAGCTCTGCACCAACCGGAAAGAAGCGTCCATGGCCGGCAGCGCCGCCGTGTAGATGCCCAGATCGGACTCCTGGAGATCCAGGAGGGTGACGGTCGACAGGGCGAGGCTCAGCTCCACGCTGGGGATGTAAACCAGGCGCCGCCCGCCGAAACTGAGCACTCCGGCACTCGTCCACGTGCCGCGCTGTGACTGGTCCTTGACCAGCGCGGCCACTCCTTGCTCGATCAGGGGCGAGTCCGCGTCACCGGTGAACCTCGCCAGCAGCGCGCAGCAGCTGACGAGCGAGCTGGAGTCGAACCCGGGCGCGGGCAGCAGGTGCAGCCCCAGCTGCTGCACGATCTCGTCCCGGACGCGGTTGAGCAGCTGGGCCTGCGGAAAGGTGCCGTCGCGACCGTGCGCCGCGCCGGTGCCGACGTGCGCGAGGGTGCGGGCGGCGGCGTCGAGCGCGCGAATGCTGTGCAGCGTCAGGAAGTGGTGGGTGCGGGCCGACTCGTGAACCTTCACACCCTCCTCGGAGAGCTTCCCGCCGACGGCGTCGGTCAGCTCGACGAGGTACCCGACGAGCTTGCCGCGGAGCGAGTCCGGAAGCTCGAAACGGCACGTCGAACTCGTCACCGGGCTCAGCGCGAGGGAAAGTGACAACAGCAGCTGGGCGTCGGTGAACGGGTTTTCCCGGTTTTCCCCGTGGCCGCGGAGCAAGTCCAGGTCCAGGCTGAAGTAATCGGAAATCATCCGCCACACCGCGGTCCGGATCTTCTGCGCGACGAGCGAGGAGTGCGCGACCAGGTCGTTCTCGCTGAAGAAGTACGCGGCGGCGACCAAGGCCTGGAACGACCGGTTGTTCGACGTCGCCCCTTTGCCGCGCCCGAGCGCTTCGGGGCTTTGCGTTTCGTGGTCGGAGGAGTCCCCGTCCTCGCACCAGCTGTCCCGCCAGAAGTTGCCACTCGCGTCGTCCCACGTGCTCATCAACGATTCACAGGCGCGGACCAGCCACCTGTCGACGAGTTCGGTCGGGACTTCGCGGCTCCCCGGTGGTGTCTGGTACACGGCGTTTCCTCCATGCGTGGATCTGCGGTTCGTGGGCGTGCGCTCTCCCGGGTCGTCGGGGCACCGCGTGGTGCTACAACCCCACCGGGGTGGAAAAGGGGAACTCACCCGGATGGCGCATCCGAGACGTGAGACGAGGCCGGCCGCCGGCTGTTCATGCGAGTAGCGGTTGTCCGTGGTCGCGAAGAAGGTCGAAGCTACCGGGACAGGACCATCACCTTCGTCGGGGAGGGCGTCATGAGGCCTGGTCTGGCGGTCTTGCTCGCGGTCACGCTGGCCGCCACGGCGTGTGGCGGGTCCGGCGGCTCACCTTCCGCCGGCCGGGACAAGATCGGCTACCTGACGTCGTTCGGCACCTTCGGCCGTGACGCCTATGCCTACGTGGCCCAGGAGAAGGGCTTCTTCGCCGAAGCCGGGCTCGATGTCGCGATCACGCCGGGCAGTGGCACGGTGGACGTGCTCAAGCTGGTCGCCGGGGGACGGGCGGACGTCGGTACGGCGGACTTCACCGCCACCGCGATCACCGTGGCGAAGGAGAAGCTGCCGGTGACCGCCGTCGCGGCGGTGCACCAGCGGTCCCTCGCCGCGATCATCTCGATCGAGGGCGACGGCATCACCAAGCCGGCGGACCTGGCCGGGAAGAAGATCGCCGATCAGGCGGGCTCGACGAACCAGGTGATGTTCCCCGTCTACGCCAAGGCCGCCGGCCTCGACCCGGCTTCGGTGCGGTTCGTGCCCGCGGCGCCGCCCGCCCTGCCGCAGCTGCTGGCGAGCGGGCAGGTGGACGGCATCGGGCAGTTCGTCGTCGGCCGGCCGCTCATCGAAGCGGCGGCGCGGGGCCGGAAGGCGGTCGTGCTGCCCTACGGCGACCTGGTGCCCGACCTGTACGGCAACGTGGTCGTCACGTCGAAGGAGCTCGCCGCCAGGAATCCCGCGCTGGTGCGGCGGTTCACCGCGGCGCTGCTCAAGGGGCTCGGCTACGCGATCGAGCATCCCGGCGAGCTCGGCGCGACTCTCAAGAAGTACCAGCCGGCCCAGGACGCGGGGGTGGCGGGCGCCGAGATCCGGCTGATGGCGTCCTACGTCCGGCCCGCCGGGTTCACCGGCCCGCTCGGCCAGGTCGCGGAGGCGCGGGTGCGGAAGATCATCGGCACGCTCACGGACGCCGGCGCGATCCCGGCCGGTGCGCTCGCCCCCGCCGACGTCGTCTCCTTCGGGCTGGTGCCCCGGCCGTGATCGTGCTGGACGGCGTGACGCAGGTCTTCGACGGCCGGGCCGGACCGGTCCGGGCGCTCGCCGGCATCGACTTCGAGGTGGGCGAGAACGAGTTCGTCGCGGTCATCGGGCGGTCCGGCTGCGGCAAGTCGACGTTGCTTCGGCTCATCGCCGGGCTGCTGCCACCGACCGCAGGACGGATCTTCGTCGGCGGCGAGCCGGTGACCAAGCCGCGTCGCGACGTCTCGGTCATGTTCCAGCGCCCGGCGCTGTTGCCGTGGCGGTCGGTGCTGTCGAACGTCATGCTGCCGATCGAGATCTTCGGCCTGGACCGGAAGCCGTACCGCGACCGGGCGCACGAGCTGCTGGAGCTGGTCGGCTTGCGCGGCTTCGAGAAGCGGTTGCCCCACGAGCTTTCCGGCGGGATGCAGCAGCGTGTGTCGCTGTGCCGGTCGTTGATCCACGCTCCGGCGGTCATGCTCATGGACGAACCGTTCTCCGCATTGGACGCCCTGACCCGGACGGAGCTTTCCGGGGAGCTGCAACGCATCCAGCTGGAGCAGCCCAGGACCGTCGTCTTCGTGACGCACTCCGTCGAGGAGGCCGTCGTGCTCGCCGACCGGGTGGCGGTGCTCACCCCGCGTCCCGGCAGGCTCCGCAGGACCGTCGGCCTCGCCGTTCCCCGGCCACGCGAGCCCGGGCGGCCCGACGTCGATCAGGCAGGGCGCGAGCTGCGCGACCTGCTCACCGCACCGTCCGGCGAGGAAGGGACTTGAGCAAGCCGCGCCGGGGAATCGTGCTGCCCATCGTGGGGGTGCTGGCGCTCATCGGCCTCTGGTGGCTGGTGACGATCGTCTTCTCGATCGAGCGGTTCCTCGTCCCGAGCCCGGCCGACGTGGTCGCGTCGTTCCTCGAACTGCCGGGATACCTGCTCGGCCAGAGCCTGGTCACCCTCCTCGAGACCGTGGAGGGTTTCTCACTGTCCATTGTGGTCGGTGTGCCGCTCGCGATGCTGATCGTCCGTTCCCCGCTCCTGGAACGGACGTTCTACCCCATTCTGCTCGCGATGAACGCGGTGCCGAAGATCGCCGTCGCCCCGATCCTGGTGGTGTGGTTCGGCTTCGGCCAGGGACCGAAGGTGGTCCTGGTCGTGCTGGTGTGCGTCTTCCCCGTGGTCATCTCGACCGCGTCCGGGATGAAGTCCACGCCGCACGAGCTCGTCGAGCTGCTCCGCTCGTGGGATTCCTCCCGCCGCCAGGAGTTCTTCAAGCTGCGGTTCTTCCACGCCCTGCCGCAGATCTTCGTCGGCCTCAAGGTGGCGATCTCGCTCGCGGTCATCGGCGCGGTGATCGCGGAGTTCGTCGGCGCCGACGCCGGGCTCGGTTTCGTCATCGTGCAGTCCGGCGCCAGTGCCGACACGTCGCTGGCCTTCGCCGCGATGACCCTGCTGGCGATCATGAGCATCGCGTTGTTCCACGGGCTCGCCTTCCTCGAGCGGAAGCTGTTGCCGTGGGCCGAGGAGCACCGGTGACCGGCTTGCTCCGGGCCGGTGAGCAGTTACGCTTTTCGGGTTCTAGCCGGGTAGGCGAGTCGACAGGGGTCGCGCTGTCTCTCTAGACTCCTGGTTGCCGCCGGAGTCGATCAACCGTCCGGCTGGGTGGTCCCGCCGCGACGGGCGGCGAGCGGGCCGCAATCTTCACCTAGGGGGACGTCTTGCTGCACGCTCTCGACGGGGGAACCGAGTCTGTGCTCGAAACCGACGTGGCCGGCACCGCGGAGCCGGCCCGTCCTCCCGGGGGAAACCGGGACGAAACGATGCTGCGGCTGCCCATCGGCGCCTTGCTGCCGGCGGATTCGCCGCGGCTGCAGGGGGAAGACCACGAGCACGTCCGTGCGCTGGCCGAGGTGGACGAGGACCTGCTGCCGCCGGTGGTCGTGCACCGCCCGACGATGCGGGTGATCGACGGCATGCACCGGTTGCGGGCCATGGAACTGCGCGGCCGGGACACCGTGCGGGTGTGCTTCGCCGCCGGTGACGAAGATCCGTTCGTCCTGGCGGTGCAGCACAACATCCAAAGCGGGCTGCCGCTGTCGCTGGCCGACCGGACCGCGGCCGCGGCGCGGATCCTCGGACTGCACCCGTACTGGTCCGATCGCCGGATCGCGGCGGTGACCGGGCTTTCCGGGAGCACGGTCGGCGCGATCCGGGTGCGTTCGACTGGGAATTCCGCACAGTCGAACACGCGCCTCGGCCGCGACGGCCGCCGGCGCCCCGTCGGGCACGGTGCCGAAGGCCGCGTCCGGGCGGCCCGGCTCCTGCGGGAAAACCCGGACATGCCCCTGCGGCAGGTGGCGACGGCCGCGAAAATTTCGCCGTCGACCGCATTGGACGTGCGCGACCGGATGCGGGACGGCCGCGACCCCGTGCCCGACAAGCTCCGCAACGGCCACCACCGGCGGAAGAAGCCCACGCCCGACGTGCCGGCACCCCGGCCCGCCCCGGATTGGGAGTCGGACCTGAACCAGCTGCGCGTCGACCCCTCGCTGCGCTTCACCGACACCGGACGGTTCCTGCTGCGGCTGTTCGACGCCCGGTTGCTCGGTCACGGCGAGCGCGCCCAGCTGGTGACGAGCGTTCCGGCGCACTGCCGGATGACGGTCGCCCGCCTCGCGCGCGTCATCGGCACGGCCTGGCACCAGCTCGCGGCCGAACTCGAACAATGTCATCGGAATCGGGCCGAAACCTGACCGCGAAACCTCCGAAAGGGTGAAATACGGGGTGCGGGAGCCGATGGGCGCTCGCCCGGGCGCGCGAACCGGCTGCGGTAGGCTTTCCGCGCAGTTTGGTCCTGCCCCGGTGCCGACGTTCCGGCCACTCGTCCCGAGCGCGTTCTCCGGGCTTCCTGAAACAGAGAGCGAGCGATGCGAGACCGATTACAGGAGTACGACCCGGAGATCTTCGACGCGATTCTCGGCGAGGAGCGGCGGCAGCAGGCCGAGCTCGAACTGATCCCGTCCGAGAACTACACGTACCCCGAAGTGCTGGCCGCACTGGGCACCGTGTTCACGAACAAGTACTCCGAGGGGTATCCCGGGAACCGCTACTACGGGGGACAGACCTACACCGACGCCGTCGAACGGCTGGCCACCGCCCGCGCCCGCGAACTGTTCGGCGCGGAACACGCCAACGTGCAGGCGCTGTCCGGCGCCGCCATGAACCAGGTCGTGTACTACGGCCTGCTGGAGCCGGGTGACGCCATCCTCGCGATGGACCTGAGCCACGGCGGCCACCTGACGCACGGCTCGCCCGTGTCGCACATGGCGCGGGTGTTCGACTTCCACCGGTACAAGGCCGACGAGGCCGGGCGCATCGACTTCGACGAGGTCCAGCGCATCGCCGAGAAGGTCCGTCCGAAGATGGTGTTGTGCGGGCACTCCTCGTACCCGCGCGACATGGACTACGCCGGCTTCAAACGCGTCGCCGACTCGGTCGGAGCGCTGACGATGGCCGATGTCTCGCACATCGGCGGCCTGATCGCCGGCGGGGCGCTGCCCAACCCGCTGGACCACGGGTTCGACGTGGTCACCACGACCACCCACAAGAGCCTGCGCGGCCCGCGCGGCGGCCTGGTGCTGTGCAAGGCCGAGTTCGCCAAGCGGATCGACAAGAGCGTGTTCCCGGGCCTGCAGGGCGGCCCGCACATGCACACGATCGCGGCGATCGCCGTCGCGCTGAAGAAGGCGGCCGAGCCGGAGTTCCGCGAGTACGCCGCGCGCACCTTGTCCAACGCGCGGACGCTGGCCGGCCGGCTGCTCGAGCACGGGGTGGAGCTGGTCACCGGCGGCACCGGCAACCACCTGATCGTGGTGAACACGGTCGCCTCGTTCGACCTGCAGGGACGGGAGGCCCAGCAGCTGCTCGAACGGGTCGGGCTGGCCACCAACAAGCAGCTGATCCCGGACGACCCGCTCCCCGCGCAGCGGACCAGCGGTGTCCGGCTGGGCACGCCCGCGCCGACGACCCGCGGGATGGGCGACGCGGAGATGGTGACGGTCGCCGACGCGTTCGTCCGCGCCCTGCGCAACAAGGACGACGCCGAGGAGGCCGAGGCCGTCCGCGCCGAGGTCCAGCGGCTGTGCGCCCGTTTCCCGGCGCCCGGCCCGCTGCTGCCCGCATCCGCTTAGTGCCGCGCGTCGCAAGCTGTTGAACGTCCGGGCCGAGCGCCCCAATGAGGTTTTCTCAGTAGCGTCGAGGTCTGGTGTGGTGATGCGGGTTGACCCGCGCGGCTACCTGCGCCCGGCGAGCTCCTGTGGCCGGCGGTAGCCGTGAATCCCGCAGGGCTGCGGGGCTGGGGGTGTCTTGAACGAGTCGTTCGAGACACCCCAGGTCCTGAACGACTCGTTCAAGACATGAGGGGT
>NZ_JBFACT010000100.1:0-23515 GCF_040640995.1 Amycolatopsis sp. NPDC021455
TTCCGATCTCCTGGGACCTCGCACCGGTCCGCCCCTGACCCGAAGTCCGTGAAGGCCTCCTTACCGGCCATAAGGGCCGGTAAGGAGGCCTTCACGGACTTACCCGCCCTAGCGGACGACGGCGCCCGTCTTCGGGTCGAGCGTCACGCGGCGGGCCTGCGGCCACCAGAAGTCGAACATCCCGTTCAGCGAACCCGCCCGGGAGTCGAACGACGAGTCGCCGATCCGGCCGGTGAACCAGTTGTCCTCGACGAACTTCAGCACCGAGGTCTGGTCCGTCACCGTGTGGTCGACGTGGTTCACCTTGCTGTACGGCGAAATCACCAGCAGCGGCAGCCGCGGGCCGTAGCCGCAGCGGTCCGCGTAGGTGCCCACCTTGACCGGCTTCGCCGTGCAGACCGCCTGGTCCTGCGAAGCGTCGTGCGAGCCGTTGACGATCGGCGACTTCTGGTGGTCGTACCAGCCGTCCGAGTCGTCGTAGGCCAGGACGATCGCCGTCGACTTCCAGTCCGGGGACTGCTGGATCTTGTTGACCTCGTCGACCACGAACTGCTGCTCGTCCAGCGGGTCCGAGTAACCCGCGTGGCCGTCCTGGTACTCCGGCGCCTTGAGGAAGCTCACCGCGGGCATCGAACCGGCTCGCAGCGCGTCGTCGAAGTCGCTGATGTCGTACTGGTGGTTCGCGCGGTCGGTCTGGCCGATCGCCCGCACCGACGACGGCGGGAGGTGCTTCGGGTTCGCCGTCGACGGGTAGTACTGGAACGGCTCGTGGTGCGGGCTGTAGTCGACGACCGCGTTGCCGCCCACGTTCTTGTGCGTCCGGCCGCACACCGCATAGCCGTTGGCCGAGCCGGTCGGGCGGAAGCCGCCCTGGAACCAGCCCCACGTCACGTGGCGCTGGTTGAGCAGGTCACCGATGTTGCGGCCGTGCATCGTGGCCAGGTTGTCCTTGCTCGTGTGGTTCTTGTCCGAGCAGTCGTCCCACGCCGGGTCCGGGTCGTTGATGACCGTGCCGACGCCGTTCGCGTCCGGCGACTGGACCGCGTACGCGTCGCTGACCGGCTCGTGCGTGACCGGGTCGACCGCCTGGCCGCCGTGGGTCTGACCCGAGATCAGGTTGAGCGCCCCCGGGGTCGACGGGCCGAAGACCGTGTTGAACGAGTTGTCGCTCATCGCGTAGTGCTGGGCGTAGTTCCACATGCCCGTGACGGTGTTGCCGTCGTAGTAGTCCATGACCAGGCCGGGCTCGCCGAACAGGATCGGCTGGCCGGTGCACTTGTCCGTCTCGGTCTTCTCGACGAACTTGTCCATCTTGCCGCCGTCGAACGCGGCCTGCTCGGCGCCGTAGTTGTGGTTCTGGTCGCAGGTCATCGCCTGCTGCGGCGTGAGCCGCTTCGGGTTGTACGCGTTGGGGTTGTCGGTCAGCAGCTTCTTGTCGAGCCCGTTGACCTTCGGGGTGCCGTGCGCGGCGGTGAACGGGGTGCCGTCGGTGTTGGCCGCGTTCGGGTAGGTGCCGAAGTAGTGGTCGAACGAGATGTTCTCGCCGAAGATGACCACGACGTGCTTGATCGGCGTGGCCGTGGGGATCCAGTGCGCGGGGAACAGGTTCAGCGGCTGGGCGTCCGCGGCGGGAGCCGCGGAGCCGGTGACGACGGCCAGCGCGGCGGCCGAGGCGAGCGCCCCGGCGCCGAGCAGGCCGCGCCGTCGCCGTCGTGTTCTCTTGTCCACAGTGGATTTTCCTTTCGGGGTGCGGGTTTCAGGTGAGGAGGGATCGCCCGAAGTGGTCCTCCGGGCCGGTGACGCCCGGCAGCGCGAAGAAGTAGCCGCCGCCGAACGGGGAGATGTAGTCGGTCAGGGGTTCGTCGGCCAGCCGCTTCTGGACCGCCTCGAACTGGCGTTCCAGGTCCTGCTGGTAGCAGACGAACAGCAGGCCCATGTCCAGGTTGCCGTTGCTGTCGATGCCGCGGTCGTAGTTCACCGCGCGGCGCAGGATGCGGCTGGGGTCGGTCTCCGGGGTGCGCGGGTTCGCCTTCCGGATGTGGCTGGTCAGCGGGATGACCGTGCCGACCGGGTCGTCGGCGTACCGGGGGACGTCGGTCTCCTCGGTGCCGTCGAGCGGGGCGCCGGTGTCGCGGCGGCGGCCGAACATGTTCTCCTGCTCCGCCAGCGAAACGCGGTCCCAGAACTCGACCAGCATCCGGATCAGGCGGACCACCTGGTAGCTGCCGCCCGCGGTCCAGGCCGGCTCGCCACCGCCGTTCGTCCACACCAGACTGTCCACATCGGAGCTGGTCGGGTTGGCGGTGCCGTCCTTGAAGCCCATCAGGTTCCGCGGCGTGCCTTCCGGGCGCGGCGGGGAGCTGAACCCGCTGAGCTTCCAGCGCGGCTGCATGCCGCCGCGGGTCGCGCGGGCGATGTCGCGCAGCGCGTGCAGCACGGTGTCGGTGCTGTTCGCCGACAGGGTCAGGCTGAGGTCGCCGTGGCACTGCGCGGGGTCCAGCGCGTCGTTCGGGAACGTCGCCATCGGCTTCAGCTTGGCCGGCTTGAGCTTCGCCAGGCCGTAGCGGTCGTCGAAGAGCGACGCGCCGACGCCGAGGATGACGCCGAGATCGCCGCCGGGCACCACGGGTCCCAACACCCCGGAGTCGGCGGGTGGCGCGGTGATCCCGAGTGCGGCGGGGGCTCCGCCCGCGGTCAGGAACCGGGCCCGGTCGGTGATCGCGCGGAAGAGGTCGGTCAGCTCGGCTTTCGAGGCGGCGACGACGTCGAACGACGCGACGATGGTCTGCGTCGGCGGTTTCCGCAGGATCGCGGCCTGGCGGGGGCCGTGGAAGGGAACGGGCGACGTGCTGTCGGTGACGGCGGAGGAAGCCCCGAGCCCGGCCCCGGCGGCCACGGTGAGCCCCGCGCCCATCGCGGCCCGGCGCAGGAAGGATCGGCGGGGGAGCCCGGTTCCGGCGCTTTCGTGCGGCGAGCCGGTCGCGACGTCGGCGGAGCGCCTGATCACGACACCCTCCTCGGTTCGGCGATCGCGGCGATCGGGGCCAGCAGCTCGGTCAGCTCGCTCACGTCGGCGTTCAGCTTCTGCCGCTCGCGGTGCGGCAGCTCGGCCAACGGCGTCCAGCTGCCGTCCGGCCGGTGCGCGGCGTCCAAAGCGGACTGGGTGCGCGTCAGCCAGGAGTCCACCTCGGACAGATCCGGGTAGCGCGGGGCCAGCAGCGGGCGGAGGACGTCCAGGACCGCGCGCGTGCCGTCGAGGTTCGCGCGGGCCGTGGCCAGGTTCGTGCCGCTGCCGTAGTCGGTGCGGCCGGTGAGTTCGAACTGCAGGGTGTTCTCCATGATCTCGTGCGCGCGCAGCGCGAGGTCATTGCCGTCGACCTGGCTGTCGGCGAAGGACGTCTGCAACGCGCGGGCGTCGGCGTCCAGCTGGTCGGCGACGGCCGCGAGCGCGCCCAGGTCCTCGCCGTGCCAAAGCCCCTGCTCCAGGCGGTGGAAGCCGGTGAAGCCGGGGTCGGCCGTGCCGCCGGGCAGGCCGTCGGCCGTGCCGTTGAGCGCGCCGTCGGAGTCGCCGAACGCGTCGTAAGCCGCGCCCAGCCGCTCGTAGGTCAGGTGCGCCGTCAGCCAGGCGGCTTCGCTCGCCGCGCGGTCGCCGCCGTGGACGGCGTTCTTCAACGCGCCGGTGTTCGCGACGAGCTCGCCGAGCCCCGACGTCACGTGCTGCTGGTAGGCCTTGAGCGGGCCGAGCAGGTCGTCGTGCGTCACCGGCGCGACGCCCGGCACGGTCCGCTCGGCCCCGCCGGTGACCTGGACGGCGGGTCCGACGATGGCGGCGGAGTCCTCGGGCAGGCAGCGGAACGCGTAGCTGCCGTTGCCCAGGTTGACCCGCAGCGGCCGGGTCGTCGCCGGGCCGAGGCCTTCGACCTCGCCGTAGACGACGCCGGTCGCCGGGTCGATGAGGTCGACCTCCGCGGTCACGGACCCGGTGTTGTGCAGGCGGAAGGTCTGCGGACCGGGTTTCGGGTCCGCCCAGCCGGTGCCGCACGCCGAGCGCGACACGGCGATCCCGGGGTCGCCCGCGGCCGCGCTGTCCGGCCAGAACGCCACGACGGCCCCCGCCGCCGCGGCCACGACCACGCCCGCCACGACCCAGCGGGTTCGCACTGACCCCGGCACGCACACACTCCCGTCACTCGATCGGACCATCGTCGATCACGGATTATGCGAGCCTAACGGCCGAAAAACCGCATCGGATGGCGCCGAGAGGAGGGAATTCACCCGGACTTCAGCCGGCCGCCCACGAAAGGGGGAGAATTCAGACTTTTTCCCGTGGGAGGTCTGTCTGGTTCGGCGGGTTTGCCGGGTCAGGGCAGAGTGACGCCGGTCTCGAGGAGCGTCTTCAGGCTGGACAGCAGCGCGGGCCAGCCCTGGCTGCACATGGCCAAAGCCGTGCTGCCGGGGTCGAAACCGTCGTGCACCACCGTCAGCTTCACTGTTTCCCCGTGCGACTCCAGGGTGAAAGTGACTTTGGTCCGGCTTTCCCGCTGCAGTTTCGCGAGTGTTTCCGCGTCGACGCCGGCGCCTTCGGCCCATTCCGGCGTGAAAGTGTGCCACGTGTAGGAGAGTCGGCGGTACGGATCCGATTCGAGGACGACCTGCCCGGGGTCGGCGGTTTTCACCCCGTTTTCGGACCAGGTCATCGGGGCGCCCTTTTCCCAGTCGGTTTCGAAGGTGACGCCCCAGTACTGCCGGGTGAAAGCCGGTTCGGTAAGCGCTTGCCACAGCTTTTCGGGGGTCGTGTTGATGTAGGTCGTGTAGGCGAACTCGTTCATCGGCGTCGACTCCAAAGCTCGTTTCAGGTCGGCCAGCGCCCCGGCCCGCTGCCGGTCGTAACGGGTCATCCAGCGCTCGGCGATCGCGTTGATCGGCGCGGCGTCGAGGTAGTGCAGTTTTTCCCGGCCGCGCCAGGTCGTCGTGACCAGCCCGGCCGCCTCGAGCACGGCCAGGTGCTTGCTCACGGACTGGCGGGTCATGTCCATCCCCGCGCACAGCTCGCGCAGGGTCTGGCCGTTGCGCTCGTTGAGCACGTCCAGCAGCCGTCGGCGGCCGGGGTCGGCCAGCGCCTTGAACGCCTCGTCCATCGCGCCTTCCGGGTTGACATGCAGCCGTCTGGCTGCCTTTCGACGATAGGCAGCCGAACGGTTGCCTGTCAACCGGGGATCAGCGGAAGCGGAGCACCGTGATGCCGGCCAGCACGAAGAACACGAGGATGACGAGCGTGCCGGTCTGCCCGCCGGACGACCGCGTCACGACCTGGTCGACGGCCCCGGTCAGCCGCACCCCGCACTCGGCGACGACGGTGTGCCGCCCGGCCTCGATCCGGGTGAACTCGACCGGCGCGGTGAAGGCGCCGGAGCTGTCGGTGACGGCGGAGCCGACTTCGGAGCCGTCGGACGTCAGCGTCACCATCCGGCCCGGCCGGCAGCCCTTCCCCGACGCGGAGAGCGGCTCGCCGGGCTTGATGCTCGGCCGGTCGAGCACCAGTTCGCCGGGCTTCGGCTCGGTGCTCGACGTCGTCGGCGTGCCCGGGGTGACCGGCGTGGTCGTCGGCGGGGTGCTGGTGGTCGGCGGTGGAGTGGTCGTCGTCGGCGTGGACGGGGTCGTGGTGGTGCCGGGCCGCGTCGGCCGCGTGGTCACCGGCGGGGGCGGCGGCGTGGTGGTCACCGGAGGCGGCGGCGGAGTCGTGGTGGGGGTGACTCCGGTGACGACGAAGGTGCCGCTGGCGGTTTCCTTCTGGCTCGTGCAGGTCGCGGTCACCGTGTAGGAGCCCGGCTTCGCGGAGGCGGGGACTGTGGTGGGGAACTGCCCGCTGGTCGCCGGCGCCACCTTGGAACCGAGCGCCGTGCCTGCCCAGAAGAAATTGATGATCCGGCAGGTGGAGAAACCGTTCCAGGAAATGGTGAACGAACTGCCCGCCGGTCCGCTCGATGGTTTCAAACCAACTGACGGCGGAACTTGTGCGTTGGCGTTGCCTGCGAAGGCGAGCAGAAGCACCGTTCCGGCCACGGCGCCGAAAAACAGCCGAACCACGGATCGCATTGGGACGTCCCTCCCCGGTGTGTGCTGGCTGTAGCATTCCGGACCAGTCGGATAACGCAAGTAGGGGATGCCCAATGGGACGTGTCATCGCGGCGGGGGTTGCGTTGGGTTTCTGTGCGGTGCTGCTCGGCGCACCACCGGCGTCAGCGGATTCCGGCTCGCTCGGCGTGCAGGTGTCGATCGACCACCGGCCGATCGAGGACGCCACGGTCGCGATCGACCCGGCGAACCAGGTCGAGCTGCAGGTCACCGCGACCAACTCCGGCACCGCGCCGGTGAAGGTCCGCAGTGTCCGGCTCTCCGGCGTCGCCCTGGCGCTCACCTTCTTCGCGTACGACACGACAGCGCCGTTCGAGGTGCCGGCGCGCGGCTCGGTGACCCGGACGTTCGTGCTCGACCTCGGCGACCTGACCGGGCAGGCGACCGGGCTGCTGCCGTCGTCGGTCGAGCTGCTCGACGCCCAGCGCGCCACGCTCGGCGAGGCGACGACGGTCGCCGACGTCCGCGGCTCCCTCTGGTCGGTCTACGGCGTCTTCGGCCTGGCGATGCTCGTGCTGACGATCCTCGCCTGGGCGACCGCGCTGCTCGCGCTGGCCCGGCACCGGCTGGCGCCCAACCGCTGGCGCCGCGGCCTGCGGTTCCTGCCCGCCGGGTTCGGCACCGGCCTGGTCGCGGTGATCAGCCTGTCGGTGCTGCGGCTCGTCCCGCCCGAGCCGGCGGTCGAGATCCCGGTGGTGCTCGGCGCCGCGGCGATCGCGTTCCTGCTCGGCTACCTGACGCCGCACCCGGCGCCGCCGGCTGTCGCGGAGAGTGACACTACGGTTCGGCTGGCGGTGCCGAACACGCAGGAATTCACCCGATGAGCGCACCGGCCGAGCTGGTCGCCGCCCTGCCGCAGTACGAGATCGGGGAGTCGATCGGCGAAGGCGGCATGGGTGTCGTGTTCGCCGGCGTGCACCGGACGCTGGGCCGCAGCGTGGCGATCAAGCAGCTGCCCTGGGACATCCTCGACCACGCGGCGAGCAGCGAGCTCTTCGACCGCGAGGCGCGGGTGCTGGCCAGCCTGGACCACCCGCACATCGTGCCGGTCTACGACTACGTCCGCACCGGCCGCGAGCACCTGCTGGTGATGGAACGGCTCGACGGCGGCACGGTGCACAGCCGGTTCCACGGCGGCGGCGTCAGCGGCGAGCAGGCGTGCGCGATCGGGCTGGCGATGCTCGCCGGGCTGCACGCGGCGCACCGGGCGGGGGTGCTGCACCTCGACGTCAAGCCGCGGAACCTGCTGTTCAACCTGCAGGGCGTCGTGAAGGTGGCCGACTTCGGCATCGCCCGGGTGATCAGCGAAGGCGCCACGCTCGTCACGCACGGTGGCGAGATCCTCGGCACCCCGGCGTACATCGCGCCGGAGCAGGCGATGGGCAACGCGCTGAGCCCGGCGGCCGACGTCTACGCGGCGGGCACGGTGCTCTACGAGCTGCTGTCGGGCCGGCTGCCGTTCGACAACACCCGCGGCGCGATCAGCATGATGCGCCAGCACATGTTCACCGACCCGAAGCCGATTTCCGGCGTGCCGATGCCGATCGCCGGGGTGGTGATGCGCAGCCTGGCGCGCGAGCTGGACGCGCGGTACCGCGAGGCGGAGTCGTTCGCGGCGGACCTCGCGGCGGCGGCCACCGCCGTTTACGGAGCGGGGTGGCTCGAGCGCGCCGGGGTGCCGGTGCTGCACCTGACGCCCCGGGTGATCGCGGGCCTCAACTCGGCCACGGCGCCGGCCGCGCCGGCGGAGTCCCCGACGCGGCCGGTCCGGCGGCCCGGCACCCCGGACCCGACGCTGGTGGGCGGCCCGCCGAATCCGCCGATCGGTCTGTCGCCCGGGCAGGACCCGACCGGCGGACCGGTCACGTCCGCACCGGGTTCCGGGGCTGCCGTGCTGTGGCTGCGGCTGGCCGCGGGGGCCGCGGCGATCGTGCTGGTCGTGCTCGCCCTGCTCAACCCCGCGCGCCTGCCGCACGAGGCATCACCGACGTTGCGCCTCGGCGACGCGCCCGTGTCGGCGCCGGTCGAGGTGGATCTCAGCAAGCCGCTGGTCCTGACCGGGCCGGGCAACCCCGGCCGGGTGACGCTCGACCTGTCCGCCGCCGGGATTCCGCTCGGGTCCGCGTCCACCGAGGCGAAACCCGACGGCAACGGCTTCACCGCGCAGCTCACCCTGCCGGGGATCGCGCGCTGGATCGTCGGGGGCGCCGTCACCGCCGATGTACGAACTGGTGTGTCCACGCAAACGTTCACGCTGCTGACCAGCCAGCACCCGCTGGCCAGCGCCATGGGCGCGGGCAGCCTGATCCTGGGGTTGTTCGCCCTCGCCTACCTCGAGTCGGGGCTGCGGACGATCCGCAACGGCCACCGCTGGCGCGGCGCGGCGGTCGGCGCCCCCGTGCTGGGGATCCTGTTCGGCGCCGCCGTGTGGCTGTGCGTGTCGGTGCTGCGCGTGCACGAGCCGTCGCCGGGGTTCGGCGCCGGCTGCGCGGTGGCGGGCGCGGTCGCCGCGGGGCTGGTCGTCGCCGCAGCTCGGCGGCGAGCGTCCACAGTGGTCAGTCGACCATCCGGACGGTGACGTGCGGGCTGTAGCTCTTGCGCCGGCTCCAGCCGTGTTCGGCGCAGAGGCTCAGCTGGATGGCGCGGTCGGCGGGGGCCCAGTAGCCGGTCCGGACGAAGTAGCCCTCCATCGTGTTCAGCGCGATGAGGCTCTTGCGGGCCGAGCACATCTCCCAGCCCCACTGGCGCCCGCTCTTCTCGACGCCGTTGCGGCGCACGGAGAGCCGCGGGTTGCCGACGGCGCGGATGTCGGCGTCGCCCTCGGTGACGTAGACGACGCCGTCGATCTTGTAGAACCGGTTGTTGTCGAGCAGGGACACCTGCCCGGAGAGGGTGACTCCGACCCGGGCGCCTTCGTCGCCCGTGAGCGTCCAATCGAGACAGAATTCCTGGACCGGGAGTTCCAGCGACTGGGTCATGACGAGTTTCCCCTGTTCTACCGAGCGTCCCTTTCAGAAGATAGGGATTTTCCGGACGCCGGGAAGGGCTGGGCGTGATCTTCACCCGAAGCGGTTCCGGGGTCGGATTCCTTGGTACGCATGGGTTTTCAGGCGAGTGGGTGACGCGGGGAACGGGCCGTGACAACCGTGTGCCCGGTCGGGTGGTGTTCGACGCACGGATGGGTCGACATCACTCTGCGTGAGTAAAAGGTAAAGGAACCATTACTTTTTCCGGGACGTTGGGCAAGCATGAGCGAGCCCACTGTCATCGAGCTCGGCCCGCGCGACCTGCTCGTCGTGGCGGGGCTGCCCGGCGCGGGCAAGACGACCATGCTCCGGCACGCCGCCACCGGGCTGCCGGTCCTCGATTCCGACCAGGTCCGCGTCCGCCTGGCCGCGGCGGCTCCGGCGGTGCCGTACCGGTGCTACCGGCCGGTGGTGCACGCGTGGCACCGGCTGCGCATCCTCGGCCGCGCGATCGGGGCGGCGGGGCCGATCGTGGTCCACGAGCCGTCGACGCGAGCCTCGACGCGGGTGCTGCTGGCCCTGATCGGCGCGGTGAGCGGCCGCCCGGTGCGGCTGTTGTTCCTCGACGTGGCGGCGTCGCAGGCGCTGGCGGGCCAGCGCAGCCGCGGCCGCCTGGTGCGGCCGCGGTCGTTCGCGCGGCACGTCCGGCGGGTGGGGAAGTGGCGGGAGGAGCTGCTCGCGGACCGGGTTCCGGCGGGGTGGCGAAGTGTGCAGGTGATCGACCGCGCCGCGGCGACCCGCACGCGCCTGGTCGCCGAAGTCCTGGTGGACTGCTGAGCGTTGTGAGGAGCCCGCCCGCCTGGAGCGGGAGGCGAAGTCGTCAGGCGAGCTGAGCAGCCCCCGTTTTCCACGCTACCGGCGGCCACCGACAGTTTCGGCCGGAGCCGAGTCGCGCACCGGGCCGGTCGGTTCGCGTACCTGAAGCGTCGGCTTGTGCCGGGCCGGTCGGTTGGCGTGCCGGGAGGCCCGGCTCGCGTGGTTCGGGCCGGGACTCGCGCCCTCGGAACCGGATCTCACGTGTTAGGGGCGCGACTGGCGTGATCGGAGCCGGATCTCGCGTGTTTGAGGGCGGGACTCGCGTGATCAGGGGGCGATCTCGCGTGATTGGAGGGGCATCTCTCGTGATTGCGGGGGCATCTCTCGTGATTGGCGGGGCATCACTCGGGGTGGGTGGGTTCGTGAGGCGGGGCTGGGGCGAAGTGGGCGGGTGGTCTGGACATTTTTGGTATTGGTCCAGACAATTGGGGTCTCCCCGTGACTGGAGGACCCGATGAGGCGTTCCAGACTTTTCGCTGCCGTTGCTGCCTTCGCGCTGGTGCTCTCGGGGGTGGTCGCCGGGCCGGCCGAGGGGGCCAACCTCCTCGTCAACCCCGGTTTCGAGGCCGGGTCGCTCTCCGGCTGGACCTGTGCCAACGCGACCACCGTGAGCACGCCCGTGCACGGAGGCGGCTACGCGCTGGCCGGCACCCCCGTCGGCGCCGACTACGCCCAGTGCGCGCAGACCGTCTCCGTCCAGCCCAACACCACCTACACCGTCTCCGCCTGGGTGCGCGGCAACCCCGTCTACCTCGGGATCACCGGCGGCGTCTCCACCTGGTCGGGTAACTCGAGCGCCTACAACCAGCTGCAACTCACCTTCACCACCGGCAACCAGACCTCCGCCCAGCTCTACCTCCACGGCTGGTACGGCGCCGGTACCTACTACGCCGACGACGTCGTCCTCGACGGCCCCGGCGGCAACACCCCCGGGACGCCCGGCGCGCCCGGCACTCCCCAAGTAACCGCGGTCACGAGCAACTCCATCGCGCTGAGCTGGGCCGCGTCCGCCGGCACCGTGACCGGGTACCGCGTCTACGAGGGCAGCACCGCCGTCGCGACCGTCACCGGAACGAGTGCCACCATCTCCAGCCTGAAAGCTTGCGAAACGCACAGCTACTCCGTGGCCGCCTACAACTCCGCCGGCGAGTCGCCGCGCAGTGCCGCCGCCACCGGGAGCACCAGCGGCTGCGTCGACACCGGCCTGCCGAAGCACGCCCTCATCGGCTACCTGCACGCCAGTTTCGCGAACGGCTCCGGCTACGTCCGGATGGCCGACGTCCCCGCCGCCTGGGACATCATCGACCTGGCCTTCGGCGAGCCGACGTCCGTCACCTCCGGGGACATCCGCTTCACCCGCTGTCCCGCGAGCGAATGCCCGAACGTCGAGAGCGACGCCGACTTCATCGCCGCCATCAAGGCGAAGCAGGCGCAGGGCAAGAAGGTGCTGATCTCCATCGGCGGGCAGAACGGCCAGGTCCAGCTGACCACCACCGCGGCCCGCGACAAGTTCGTCAGCTCCGTCTCGGCGATCATCGACAAGTACGGCCTCAACGGCCTCGACGTCGACTTCGAGGGCCACTCGCTGTCGCTCAACGCCGGCGACACCGACTTCCGCAACCCGACCACCCCGGTGATCGTCAACCTGATCTCCGCGCTCAAGTCGCTCAAGGCCAGGTACGGCTCCGGTTTCGTGCTGACCATGGCGCCGGAGACGTTCTTCGTGCAGGTCGGCTACCAGTTCTACGGCGGTACGAGCGCCGGTGACGCCCGGACCGGCGCCTACCTGCCGGTGATCCACGCGCTGCGGGACTCGCTCACCGTGCTGCACGTCCAGGACTACAACTCCGGTCCGGTCATGGGCCTCGACAACCAGTACCACAACATGGGCGGCGCCGAGTTCCACATCGCCATGACCGACATGCTCAAGGCCGGCTTCAGCGTGGCCAACACCGGCCAGTTCTTCCCCGGGCTGCGGCCGGACCAGATCGCCATCGGGCTGCCCGCGGCCGTCAGCGCGGGCAACGGCTACACCTCGCCCGCCGACGTCCAGACGGCGGTGAACTGCCTGGTCAAGGGCAGCGGCTGCGGCTCGTACGCGCTGCGCGGCGGCACCTCGCCGAGCCTGCGCGGGCTGATGACCTGGTCGATCAACTGGGACAGGTACTACGGCTGGGAGTTCCAGAACAGCCACGAACCCTTCCTGAACGCACTGCCGTGACACACTGCTCTACGTGGTCAAACCGCCGCAGGGCGAGTCGGTGCTCGCGCGCGTCGTCCGGATCTTCGAGACGTTCGGGCCGGACACCCCGGCGCTGCGCGTCACCGACATCGCGCGGCGGGCCGATCTGCACGTCGCGACCGCGTCGCGGCTGGTCGACGAGCTCGTCGGGCACGGCTGGCTGAGGCGCGACCCCGACCGGCGGATCCGCGTGGGCGTCCGGCTGTGGGAGCTCGCTTCGCGCGCCTCGCCAACGCTCGGGCTGCGCGAAGCGGCGATGCCGTTCATGGAGGACCTGCACGCCGTCGTCGGGCACCACACCCAGCTCGCGGTGCTGGAGGACCGTGAAGTGCTCTTCGTCGAGCGGCTCTCGGCACCCGGCGCGACGCTCAACGTGACGCGCGTGGCCGGGAGGCTGCCGCTGCACGCGTCGTCGTCCGGGCTCGTGCTGCTCGCCCACGCCCCCGCCGACCTGCAGGAACAGGTCCTCTCCGGTCCGCTGGAGGCCTTCCGCCGGACCACGCTGACCGAGCCCGCGCGGCTGCGCCGGTTCCTCGCCGACGTCCGCCGCAACGGCTACGCGTTCTGCGCGGGCTTCATCGACGAGGAGACGACCGGGATCGCCGTCCCGCTGCGGGGACCGGGCGGCGACGTCGTCGCGGCGCTGTCGGTGATCGTGCCCAACGACCGGAACGCGCGGATGCAGATCCCCGCCCTGCAGGCCGCGGCGCGCGGCATCTCTCGGGCGATGGGGAATGTCTCTCACTGAATGAGAATGGCGTAGTCGCCGGGGGTGCGGCCGTTCCATGCTCGGGCTCCCTCGGGAAAGGACTCCTCCAGTGCGCACCCAGGTCGTCATCGTCGGCGCCGGCCCGGCCGGGCTGCTGCTGTCCCACCTGCTCGGTCTCGAAGGCATCGACTCGGTGCTGCTCGAACGGCAGACCGCCGAGTACGTCCAGGCCCGCATCCGCGCGGGCATCCTCGAGGCGGGCACGGTGGAGCTGCTGCGGCAGACCGGCCTGGGCGCCCGGCTCGACGTCGAAGGCATGGAGCACCGCGGGATTTACCTGCAGTGGCCGGAGAACCGGCACCACGTGGACTTCGCCGATCTGATCGGCCGGTCGGTGACCGTCTACGGGCAGACGGAGGTCACCAAGGACCTGATGGCGGCGCGGGAAAAAGCCGGTCGACCGGCCTACTACTCGGCGGCCGACGTCACGCTGCAGGACGTGACGGGTAAGCCGTTCGTGACCTTCGCAGACGATTCCGGGGCGGCGCGGCGGATCGACGCGGACGTCGTCGTCGGCTGCGACGGCTTCCACGGGCCGAGCCGGGCCTCGATCCCCGCTCCGCGGGTCTGGGAGCGGACGTACCCGTTCGCGTGGCTGGGGGTGCTGGCCGACGTCGCGCCGTCGACGGACGAGCTGATCTACGCCTGGCACCCCGACGGCTTCGCGATGCACAGCATGCGCTCGCCGCGGGTCAGCCGCTTCTATCTGCAGGTCGCGCCGGACGAAGACATCGCGGAGTGGAGCGACGACCGGATCTGGACGGCACTGTCCGAGCGGCTCGGCGTCGCGGGATGGACGCTGCGGACCGGGCCGATCACGGAGAAGAGCGTGCTGCCGATGCGCAGCTTCGTCGCGACGCCGATGCGGTACGGGAACCTCTACCTCGCCGGGGACGCCGCCCACATCGTGCCGCCGACGGGAGCGAAGGGGCTGAACCTGGCGGTGGCGGACGTCGCGCTGCTGGCGTCCGCGCTGACGGCGTCGCTGCGGGGCGACGACCGGCTCGCCGCCGCGTACTCGGAGACGGCGTTGCGCCGGGTCTGGCGCTGCACGCACTTCTCGTGGTGGATGACGTCGATGCTGCACCGCCACGGCGACGACTTCGACGCCCAGCTCCAGCTCTCCCAGCTCCGCCGCACGGTGACGTCGACGGCGGCGGCGACCGAACTGGCCGACAACTACGCGGGCTTGCCGTTGTAGGACACGGGAAGCCGGACGGTGAACGTCGAGCCTTTGTCCACTTCGGACTCAACGGTCACCGTCCCGCCGTGCGCCTGCACCAGGTGCCGCACGATGGCCAGGCCGAGCCCGCTGCCGCCGGTCTGGCGGCTGCGGGACTTCTCGGCGCGCCAGAACCGGTCGAACACGTGCGGCAGGTCCTCGCCGGCGATGCCGGTGCCGGTGTCCGCGACGGCGAGCGTCACCGCGTCCACTGTGGACGACACGTGGATCGTCACCCGGCCGCCGGGCGGGGTGTGCCGGATCGCGTTCGTCACCAGGTTGCCGACGACCTGCCGCAGGCGGACCGGGTCGGCCGTCAGCGCGGCTTCGCCGGTGGCCGAGACGGTGAGCCCGACGCCGGCCGCGGCGGCCCGGTCGGCGTGCGCGGTGGCGACGTGCCCGGCCAGCTCGGCCGCGTCGAGGGGCTCCGGGTGCAGGCGCAGCTGCCCGGCGTCGGCCGCGGCGAGGTCCTGCAGGTCGTCGACGATGTGCTGCAGCAGCACGGTCTCTTCCAGCAGCGACGCGGTCAGCGTCCGGTCGAACGGCAGGTGCCCGTCCTCGGCCGCCTCGAGCCGGCCGCGGATGACGTTGAGCGGGTTGCGCAGCTCGTGCGCGATGTCGCTGACCATCGCCTTGCGCTGCTCCTCGATGCGCTCCCGCCGCGCGGTGAGGTCGTTGAACGCGGCCGCGAGGTAGCCGACCTCGTCGCGGGACTTCACCGGCGCCGGCCTGTCCTGCTTCGCCGCTTCGGTCAGCGCGCGCAGCGGACGGGACAGCCGCCGGGCCACCAGCACCGTGAGCGCGACGGCCAGCACGAGCACGCCGCCGGTCACCGCGAGGATCCGGGTGAGGTTCTCCCGCGAGAGCGTGAACGTCGGCAGCTGCGACCCGCCCGGCCCGAGGGTGAAGAGCAACGCGGGCGGCGCGACGTACGCCTTGAGCTGCTCACGGCGGGCGGAGTCGACGCACGCCCGGCTGGGTTTCTGGTCGGGGACGGCGATCGCGTCGAAGTCGAGACCCAGCTTGACCGGTTCCGCGCCTTGACTCTGGAGGCACTTGTTCACGGCTTCGTTGAGCCCGGCGAGCGCCGCCTGCTCGGTCCGCGTGGGCGCGGCGAGCTCGTACAGCTCGCACTTGGCCGCGAGGTAGCGGGCGGTGAGGGGATCGACCCCGGCGAGCTGCGCGCGTCCGCTCGGCGACTCCCGCACCTGGCTGGGGAGGCCGTACCCGGAGAGGCAGGTGACCGCCTTCCTGGCCAGGAGGTCGGTCTCGGAGCGCTCGGCCGGCGACAGCCGGAACGGGCCCACCGCGCGCGGGTCGATGCCGCTGGTGCCGGCCTCGGGCAGCAGGACCGGGTCGACGTGCAGCGGGTCGACCGACGCGGTGGCCTTCACCGGCAGGGTGACCGGCGCGCCGCCGGAGTCGCCGAGGACGCGGCGGTCGAGCGTGGTCAGCACGATCCGGCGGCCGGTCTGCTCCGACAGCGTCCGCAGCTTCGGCCCGGCCTGGTCCCAGGTGTGGTTGGCCGCCGCGAAGCCGAGCAGCTCGGTGTAGATGGTCGCGTCGCCGGAAAGCGCCTGGCCCTGCTCCTGCTGGATGGCGCGGGTGGTCGTCTGCACGGCGAGCCACGCGGTCGCCGCGATCGAGGCGAGCGCGATCAGCAGCGAGACCGCGGTGAGCCGGACGACCAGGCTGCGCCGCCGGGGGAAGCTACGTGTCATTTTCCGCCGTCAGCTTGTAGCCGACACCGAACACGGTCCGCAGGTAGGTGGGGTGCTGCGGGTCCGGTTCGAGCTTCTTGCGCAGGTTGAGCACGTGGACGTCGATGATCCGGGTGCTGACGAACCGGTCGTCGCCGCGGGTCAGCTCGAGCAGCTGCCGCCGGGTGAACACCCGGCCCGGCTGCCGGATGAGCGTCTCGAGCAGCTGGAACTCACCCGGCGTCGTCTCGACCGGGCGCCCGTCGACGGACACCTCGTGCCGCACGGGGTCGAGCCGCAGCCCACCCGCGCGCAGGGCGGTGTCGGGCGGTTCCCGCCGGGCGGCGGTCCGCCGCAGCAGGGTCCGGACCCGCGCCATCAGCTCGCGCGGGCTGTACGGCTTGGTCAGGTAGTCGTCGGCGCCGAGGTCGAGGCCGAGCAGCAGGTCGTCCTCGGTCGCGCGGGCGGTGAGCATCAGCACGGCGACGTCGGACTCGCCACGCAGGATCCGGCAGACGTCGAGGCCGTCGACCTTCGGCATCATCACGTCGAGGACGAGCAGGTCGGGCCGATCACGACGGGCTTCGTCGAGCGCGGCCCGGCCATCGGGGGCCAGCACCACGGTGTGGCCTTCGCTTTCGAGGTAGAGCCGGAGGACCTCGGCCTGCTTCTCGTCGTCCTCGGCGACCAGTACACGTGCGCACACCGCGTCGAGGGTAGGCGTCCTGACACCGTTTCGACGCCATCCTGACCGGATCTTCACATCTCGGGGTGCGCCGGTATCCGCCCGATCACGGACCGCGAGGCTCGTCCGCCACGATGACGGCTCACGAAATCGCGGGCCGGAATGGCCGAATCCGACCGGATAACGCTTGCGTCGCGATTCCGGGAAATCAGTGCGGGATCCGCCGGTCCCCCGATTCGAGAGAGGGGCCAAGAAAGGGAACCAGCATGCGTACTCTTAGGACAGCTGCCGCGATTTCGGCCGTGCTCTTCGTTGCCGGTTGTGGTTTACCACGCACGTTTTCGGGCGGCCAGGCGCAGGTTCCGCCGTCGACTGCGACTGTTACCGCGCCCGTCATACCAACCGTTACCGCGCCGGCTCCGCAGACCGTCGTCGTACCTCCGCCACAGACCGTGTACGTCGCTCCAAGAGATGTCGCCGCATCCAGCCAGTGGTACGCCCAGCCGGGCTGGATCAACTCACAGCCATGGATCGCCATCACCCCGGCAGCCGGCCAGACGCCGTGCCAATGGCTTCACGCGCGCGGCTACTCCTATGCCCAGGCGTATGCGGCCTGGGCGCAGAACGGCTACCCGGCGAGCTGGTCGGCCACCGGCGACGGCTATCCGTGCCAGAAGTCGTACGGCATGCAGCACTGAACGAACCGGGCCGGGAGCGGCATGCGCTCCCGGCCCGGTCGCCGTCAGGTCAAACTCGAACAGGGTCTCGCATCAGGATCCTGAGCCCCCTTCGGCACCCACCGCACGTTCGCGAACGACGCCTGGAACGTCCCGTCGGTGTACACGAGGAACGGCGTGTTGATGTGCTCGAAGTCCAGCCCGTTGTTGAAGCAGGACACCGGGATCTTCACCGTCGTCTTCGGGCCGCCCGCCAGGTCCGTGAACAGCTTCGTCGCGTTCACCTCGGAGAAGCACGGGTAGACGCAGTGCACGCTGAGCACCGTCCGGTTGGCCGGTGCCTGCTGCACGATCGTGTCGAACTCCAGGGCCGCGTCCGCGTTCAGGTAGCCGCGCAGGTCGTTCGTGCCCGCCGTGTTCTGCATGTACAGCTGGGCCGCTCCGGCTCCCGTCCAGGTCGCCTTCAAGCCGTCGCCCTGCACGTTGACGTCCGTCGGGACCACGTTGATCTCGCTGTGGGCCGCCGTGCCGTCCGGGCCGATCACCGTGCCGCCCCAGTTCTCCGCCGAGCCGATCTGGCTCGTGTACGGCGGGACGTCGGTGCGGTCGTACAGCACCAGGTCATCGGTCGCCGTGCCGCCGCCCCCGGTCGAGGTGCAGGACGCCGGCCCGGCCGTCTCGTCCAGCTGCGCGACCGTGGCGCGCTGCCCGGTCTTGAGGCCGTAGCCGAGCTTGAACAGCGGGTCGTAGCCCGGCGACCACGGGTTGAGCGGCGTCTGGCACGCGCTCTTCGGCCACGAGTACGACAGCGTGCCGCGGTAGCCGGTGCCGTCCTTGCCCTTGACCATCATGTCCGCGACGCCGCCGCCCTCGGTGCCGGGCAGCCAGGCCGCCACGAACGCGTCGGAGCGGTTGATCTCCTTGTTCATGTACAGCGGGCGGCCGCCGACGTACACCGTGACGACCGGGGTGCCCTTGCCGCTGACCTTGTCCAGCACCGCCAGGTCCTCGGGGTAGAGCTTCGCCGCCTCGAGGGTCTTGCGGGTCAGGTCGCCGACGCCCTCGGCGTACGGCGTCTCGCCGATGACGGCGATGACCGCGTCGTAGCCCTTCGGGTCGACGTTGCCGGTGGCGTCGAAGGTGACGTTCGCGTCGCCGAGGTCCTGCTTGAGCCCGGCGAGGATCGAGGTGGCGTTCGGGAAGTCGGCGTTGGTGTTGCCGGTGCCCTGCCAGCTCAGCGTCCAGCCGCCGGTCTGGTTCGCGATGTTGTCGGCGCTCTTGCCGACGACGAGGACCTTCGACGACGGCTTCAGCGGCAGCACGTTGCCGTTGTTCTTCAGCAGCGTCTGCGACTCGCGGACGGCGTCGCGCGCCAGCCAGTTGTCCTTCAGCGCCTCGTCGGAGTTGGCGTAGGAGCGGTCGGACGGCTTCTGCGACTCGAACAGGCCGTCACGCAGCTTGACGCGCAGGATGCGCGTCACCGCGTCGTCGATGCGCGACATCGGGATCTGGCCGCTGTTGACCTGCGCGACGGTGTTGGTGATGAACGCCTTCCAGTCGTTCGGCACCATCACCATGTCGATGCCGGCGTTGATCGCCTGCGGGCAGGACGAGTTGGTGCAGCCGGGGACCTGGCCGATGGCGTTCCAGTCGGACACGAGCAGGCCGTCGAAGCCGATCTTGCCCTTGAGGATCTGGTTGAGCGCCTTGTCGCTGCCGGTCAGCTTGCCCTCGTTGATGCCGAGGTCGGGGTTGGTCCAGCTGTTGAACGACACCATGATGGTCTGGGCGCCGGCGGCGATGGCGCCGTAGTAGCCCTGGCCGTGGATGTTGATCATGTCGGCTTCGGACGACGGGTTGACGCCCTGGTCCTGGCCGTTGATCGTGCCGCCGTCGCCGATGAAGTGCTTGGCGGTGGCGATCACGCCGCTGCCGCCGATGCGCTTGGTGGCGCCGTCCTGGAGGCCGTTGATGGCCTCGAAGCCGTAGGCGCGGGTGATGCGCGGGTCTTCGGAGAAGCCTTCGTAGGTCCGGCCCCAGCGGTCGTCCTGCACGACGGCCAGCGTCGGCGAGAAGGCCCAGTCCTGGCCGGTGGCGCGGATCTGCCGGGCGGTGGCGCCGGCGACGTCGCGGACCAGGCACGGGTCGTGCGCGGCCCCCAGGCCGATGTTGTGCGGGAAGACGGTGGTGCCGTAGACGTTGTTGTTGCCGTGCACGGCGTCGATGCCCCAGATGACCGGGATCTTCGTCCGGCTGGTCTTGGACGCGTTCCAGTAGGCGTCGGCGAGGTTCAGCCAGTCCTGCTGGGTGGCGTGCTTGTTCGCGCCGGGCCACGAGCCGCCGCCGTTGAGGACCGAGCCGATGGCGTACTGGCGGACCTCGTCGGGGGTGATGGCGGCGATCTCGGGCTGCGTCATCTGCCCGACTTTCTCCTCCAGGGTCATGCCCTTGAGGATCTGCGCGATCCGCGCCTCGTCGTCGCCCTTGCCCTTGAAGCGGCTGTCGACCTTCGGCCAGTCGGCGAGGGTGGGCAGGCTCTTCTCGATCTTGGCGCAGCCGTCCTTGTCCTTGGCGGGCTGGCCGATCACGGGCTGAGCGGGGGCGTCGGCTTGGGCCGGCGTGGCCTGTGCCGCGGCGCCCAGCAGGCTCAGGCTCAAGAGCGTGACGAGCGAACTTCGGCGCGCACGGGACCACGCGCGGGATCTTCTGGCCATGGTCTGGTCCATTCTGCGATGAACGGGCGGACCGGCTGATCCTCATCGGCCGTGCGGGGCGGCGTCAATAGTTATTTCTCGACATAAAATAAGAGTCCGGCGGAGACACGTTCACTCTTATCCCGCGACGGGGTCGCGGTCAAGGGCACTGCCGGGCAACGGTTTTGCCCCGCGGGCATCCCCCGAGTGGGCGGCATGGGGCAGCACGCGTGATCAGGCGGGCATCACGCGTGACTGGCGGGGTATCACGGCGATCAGCTCAGCACCGAGCCCGGCAGCTCCTCGAAGATCAGCCAGGTCCGCGTCGAGCGCACGCCCTCCAGTGCCTGCAGCCGCTCCAGCACCACGTCGCGCAGCGTCGAGTTGTCCGGGGTCCGGACCAGCAGCAGGATGTCGAAGTCGCCGCCCACCAGGGCCACGTGGTCGACGTACGGGATCTCGTGCAGGTCCGTCGCCATCGTGCGCCAGGACGTCTGCTCCACCGTCACCATGATGTACGCCGACGTGCCCAGGCCGGCCCGGCGTGGATCGATCCGGGCGCCGAAGCCCGTGATCACGCCCTCCGCCAGCAAGCGCTCCAGCCGGGCGTACGCGTTCGTCCGCGAGATGTGCAGCCGCTCCGCCAGTGCGCGCACCGCCAGGCGGCCGTCCGCCGACAGCTCCGCCAGCATCGCCCGGTCGACGTCGTCCAGGGCCGGGACAGTTCGTCCCGGCAGACCCCCGTGAGCCAGGACACCCGTGGACGTTTGGTCAGCCGGAGACCCGCCGGGAGACCGTTTGTCGCTCATTTCCGCCAGCCCTTGAACACAACACCGCCGGGAACCACCATTTCAGCATCATATGTCTGCGAGAGGTGGTGTGCGTCATGGCTGTAGTGTCTTCGGAGACCCTGCTGCCGTCCGCGTCGCCGGTGCGGTTCGTCGCCGAGGACGGGACGCGCGCCGACCGGCACGGCGCGTATGCCGAGCCCCCGGAAAGCCTTCTCAAGGAGGCCTACCGGCTGATGGTCCTGGGCCGCCGGTTCGACGTGCAGGCGACCGCGCTCACCAAGCAGGGCCGCCTCGCCGTTTACCCCTCCAGTGCCGGTCAGGAGGCCTGCCAGGTCGCCGCCGCGCTCGCCCTCGAAACCCGGGACTGGCTCTTCCCGACCTACCGCGACTCCGTCGCCCTCGTCGCCCGGGGCCTGAAGCCCGGCGAAGTCCTGACGCTCCTTCGCGGCGACGCGCACTGCGGCTACAACCCGGCTGAGACGCGCGTAGCGCCTCAGTGCACTCCGCTCGCGACGCAGACTCTGCACGCCGCCGGGCTGGCCCACGCGATGCAGCGACGTGGCGAAGACGCCGTCGCGCTCGCGCTCATCGGAGACGGCGCCACCAGCGAAGGCGACTTCCACGAGGCGCTCAACTTCGCGGCCGTCTTCAAGGCGCCCGCGGTGTTCTTCGTGCAGAACAACCGCTACGCCATTTCGGTGCCCTTCGAGAAGCAGAGCGCCGCGGCCGCGCTGGCGTACAAGGGCATCGGCTACGGCATGCGTTCGGAGCAGGTCGACGGCAACGACGCCGTCGCGGTCCTCGCCGTCCTCGGCGACGCCGTGAAGCACGCCCGCGAAGGGCGTGGGCCCGTCCTCGTCGAGGCCCACACCTACCGCATCGACTCGCACACCAACGCCGACGACGCCACCCGCTACCGCGAAGCCGGCGAAGTCGAGAAGTGGCGCGAAGCGGACCCGCTGAAGCGGCTTGAAACCTACCTGCGCTCGCGAAACAGCCTGGGTGACACCGAAATCGAGCAATTCCGGGCTGACGCCGAGACGTTCGCCCAGTCCGTCCGCGACGCCCTGAACGCCGAGCCCGAGCTCGACCCGATGTCCCTGTTCGACCACGTCTACGCCGAACCGACCCGCCAGCTCGAAGCCCAGCGGGCGATGGTGCGCGCGGAACTGGAGGCCTGATGACGACCACGATGGCGCAGGCGCTCAACGCGGCCCTGCGGGACGCGCTCAAGGACGACGACCGCGTGCTCGTGTTCGGCGAGGACGTCGGCACGCTCGGCGGCGTCTTCCGGGTCACCGACGGCATCACCGCCGACTTCGGCGAGGACCGCTGCTTCGACACGCCGCTGGCGGAGTCCGGCATCGTCGGGTTCGCCGTCGGGATGGCGATGGGCGGGTTCCGCCCGGTCGTCGAGATGCAGTTCGACGCTTTCGCCTACCCCGCGTTCGAGCAGATCACCTCGCACGTGGCGAAGCTGCGCAACCGCACGCGTGGCGCGCTTTCGCTGCCCATGGTCATCCGCATCCCCTACGCCGGCGGCATCGGCGGCGTAGAGCACCACTGCGACTCCAGCGAGGCCTACTACACCCACACCGCGGGCCTGCGCGTCGTCACGCCGGGTACCGCGCAGGACGCGTACGACCTCCTTCGCGACGCCATCGAGTCACCCGATCCGGTGATCTTCCTCGAGCCGAAGTGCCGCTACTGGTCGGCCGGGGAGGTCACCTTCACCCGCTCCGGCCCGGCCATGGACCAGGCCGTGATCCGGCGCCCCGGCAAGGACGTCACGCTCATCGCGTACGGCCCGATGGTCGCCACCGCGATGGAGACCGCCGAGGCCGCGACGGCCGAGGGCTGGGACGTCGAGGTCGTCGACCTGCGTTCGCTGTCGCCGTTCGACGACGAGACCGTGACGGCTTCCGTGCGCCACACCGGACGCGCCGTCGTCGTGCACGAGGCCGCCGGCTTCGGCGGCTACGGCGCCGAGGTCGTCGCGCGCGTCACCGAGCAGTGCTTCCACCAGCTGCACGCGCCCGTGCTGCGGGTGACCGGGCTCGACATCCCTTACCCGGCGCCGAAGCTCGAGCGCCACCAGCTGCCGGACGTCGACCGGATCCTCGACACGATCGCCCGCCTGCAGTGGGACGACACCCCGGTGGTGGCCGGTGCCTGACTTCCTGCTGCCGGACCTCGGCGAAGGCCTGACCGAGGCGGCGATCGTGGACTGGCGCGTCAAGGTCGGCGACACCGTCGACGTCGACCAGGTCGTCGTCGAGGTCGAGACGGCGAAGGCGGCGGTCGAGGTGCCGGTGCCGTTCGCCGGCGTGGTGTCCGCGCTGCACGGCGAGCCGGGGCAGCTGCTGCCGGTCGGCGCGCCGCTGCTGAGCGTCGGCGGGTTCGGCGAACCCGGGGTCACCACGTCGTCGGGCAGCGGCAACGTCCTGATCGGCTACGGCACCGCGCCCGCCACCCGCCGCAAGCGCGTTCGACGCGCCCCGGCTCCCGCGCGGCCGAAGCAGGCGCCCGGGGTGATTTCGCCGTTCGTCCGGAAGCTGGCGTCGGACAACGGGATCGACCTCGCGAAGGTCACCCCCGGCGGCCCGGACGGCATCATCCGCCGCGCCGACGTCGAGGCACTGCTGAAGAAGCCCTCCGCGGGTGGCAGGCGGATCCCGCTGACCGGCGTGCGCAAGGCCGTCGCCGACAAGCTGACAGCGTCGCGGCGCGAAATTCCCGAGGCCACGGTCTGGGTGGAC
>NZ_JBFACT010000101.1:0-23129 GCF_040640995.1 Amycolatopsis sp. NPDC021455
GCGTCGCAGGCTGCGGGGGCGGCGCGGCAGGCGCGGGATGCGGCGAACGCGTCGGCGGGGCATGCGGATGCGGCGGCGTTGGCGGCGGATCAGGCGGCCGCGGCGGCGGATCAGGCCAAGAAGGACGCCGACGCGGCGGGTCGGTATGCGGCAGCGGCGAAGGTGTCGGCGGACACCGCGACCACAGCAGCAAACCAGGCTGCCGCACTCGAGAAGACCTCCCGCGACGCCGACGCCGCCCGGTTGGAGGCGCAGAAAGCCCAGGCCATCGCCGACGCCGAAGCCGCCAAACAGGCCGAGGACGCGCGCAAGGCCGCCGGGGACTGGAAGGCCGGTGAGGCGGCGAAGCGGGCGGCGGAGACCCAGCGGCTGCTGGATGAGGCGGCGAACCCGGCCACCGCACCGGAGACGGTGATCAAGGACATCCGGCTGGCCGCCGTCCAGCTCATGCAAAGCGGCGGACCCTGGACCAAATCCGCCGCCGCCTCCGCCCTCAGCGGCAACGAAGCCGGCCTCAAGCAGTTCCTGCGCGCCGGGCTCGAGACCGCCGTCCGGCAGGACGACCGGACCAGCGTCGCCGTCCTGCGGGACACGTCGGACAACCAGCGCTTCCAGCAGGCCGCTCGCACGGCGTTCGCCGGCACGGACCCGCAGGTCGCCGACTTCCTGCGCACCCGCGACTACCCCGGCAAGGCCGACGACGACCGGGTCGCGGTCCAGCTGATCCTCAACAACGGCGGCCCGGCCACCAAGGAAGCGGCCAACCGCGCCCTCAGCGGCACCGCGCAGGACATCGCGGACTTCCTGCGGACCGGGCAGTACGTCGCGGCCGAGCACGACGACCGCATCGCCGTCACCCGGTTCCTCACGACCGGCGGCCCGGAGGTCCAGGCCGCCGCCCAGGCCGCGTTGTCCGGCCCGGTCTCCTCCCTGAAGAAGTTCCTGGGCAACGAACGGTTCGACGCCGAACAGCGGGACATCGACACCGCGACGCACGCGGCCGACGTCCACCGCTACGTCACCGAAGCCGCTAGCGTCGCGGCGACGGCCAGGGCCAACGCCGCCCTCGCCGCCGAGGCGTCCGCCCGCGCCCACAACGCGGCCGGCGAAGCCGAGCAGGCGGCCAAGGACGCTCGTACGCAGGCGGACCAGGCGGCCGTCTACGCCGAACAGGCCCGCCAGTCCGCCGCCCAGGCGCAGCAGTCGGCGGACCAGGCGGCGCAGTCCGCCCGGCAGGCCAGGGGCGCGGCGCAGAACGCGCAGCGCGACGCGCAGGCCGCCGCGGCTTCGGCGGCGCGGGCGCGGGCTTCCGCGGTCCGCGCCAACGACTCGGCGGCCGCCGCCCGGACCTACGCCGAGCAGGCCAGGGCTTCCGCCGTCGCCGCCGGCAAGGACGCGGACGCGGCGGCCAAGGCCGCCGACGACGCGGCGAAGATCGCCGCGGACAAGCGGGCCGCGGAAGACGCGAAGAACCAGCAGAGCACCGCCGGGACCGGCCCGCTCTCCCCGGACGACGAAGCCGCGCTGCGAGCGGCGGGCGGACAGGAGCTGGTCGACCAGTACAACCAGGCCAAGGCGCTCGCCGAGAAGAGCATCATCGACTGGATCATCGAAAACGGCGGCCAGATCCTGATCGACCTCTTCATCGGCGGGATCAAGGCCTGCATCAACGACCCGGGGATCGTCAACTGCATCATGGGCGCGGTCGACATCGCGTCCCTCGGCCTGGCCGCGATCAAGGCGTTCGAAGTCGGCAAGGCGCTGTGGCGGGTCATCGCCGGCATCGGCAGGTTCGTCGAGGACGTCGCCCGCGCCCGCACCTTCCTGGGGCGTGGCAAGGAGATCATCGAAGCGGCCCGGGTCGGGAACTGCTTCCCCGCCGGCACGATCGTGCAGACGGAGGCCGGGCCCAAACCCATCGAGCGGGTCGAGAAGGGCGAACGGGTCTGGGCGAAGGACCCGGTGACCGGGCGTTCGCAGCTGCGTGCGGTCGTCGCCACCTTCACCAAGCGGGCCGACGCGCTCGTCGCGGTCACGCTGGGCACCACCGTGGTCCGGGCCACGACCGAGCACCCGTTCTGGGTCACCGGGAAGGGCTGGACCAAGGCGCAGGAGCTGCGGGCGGGCGACGAGCTCGACGCGCAGGACGGCGGCCCGGCGAAGGTCACGGCGCTCGCCCGCGAAACGGCGCCCGTCACGGTCTACAACTTCGAGGTCGAGACCGATCACGACTACCGCGTCTCGGCGCGGGGCGTGCTGGTGCACAACACGTGCACGCCGTTGCCGAACAAGCTGCCGGGCGACCTGCCCCGGGAGCTGGCGGACGCGGCCCGCGTCAACGTCGCGCCGGTCCGGGCCGCGCAGGGCGCCGAGCTGGACGCCGTGCTCGCCCGGTCGGACCTGGAAGGTCAGATCAAGTGGGCGATCCTCGAGGACGGTAGCCTCGTCGTGATGCCGCACACGGTCCAAGGGGTGGAGATCTCGCACGCCGTCCTCAGCGGCGGGCAGTCGGTGAAAGCCGCCGGTGAGGCGACCATCGCGGGCTCGGCCGCCGACGGCTACTTCGGTCTCGAGATCTCCAGCCGCAGCGGCCACTTCGTCGGCGACGACCAGGCGCTCTGGGAGCCGATCCGGAAGCTGGGCATGGACGCGTTCGGGAAGCTGGGGATCCACTTCTGATGTCGGACGTGCTCAGGCGCCTGGACGGCGCGCCGTTGCGGGAACGCTTCGAGTGGTGGCTGGCCGGCGGCAGGCCGGCGGACGACGCCGGGCCGAACGAGTGGCTCGGCGTGGTCCAGGCGCTGACCATGCCGCTGGTCAGCGAGCTGCGGCAGCCCGAACCGGGGGGAGAACGGCTTTCGGCCGCGGAGTTCGACCGGTTCCTGCGCGCGGTCGACGAGCTGTTCTCGTTCCTGGAACAGCGGTCGCTGATGGACGCGCACGAGGTGCTGACCCGGCGGCTCGCGCTGGCCTCCGCGCTGGCCGCGTCCGGGCTTGCGCTGCCGGATTCCCCGCTCACCCCCGACCGGGTCGTGCGGGACGTGATCGCCGTGGTCACGCCGGAGCGGCTGGCGGAGGCGGACCGGCTGAGCCCGGTCTGGACCACCCTCGAGCGCACGGAGATCCTGCGCCTGCGGCACCTCAAACAACTCATCCGGCTCGCGCTCGACCTGCGCGGGCACCTCACCGACACCGAGGCCGCGGCCACCGTGTCGAGCTGGCAGCCGGTCTGGTCCGCGCTGCCCTGAGCAAGCCTCCTTTCTCCGCGTATTCGCCTCACCCGTAATCCGGAAGGACTGGGACAGATGAGACGCAGCTGGTCATGGCCGGGCACGGTCCGCGCGGCGGTCGGGCTCCTGGCCGCCGTCGCGCTCACCGCGGGTCTCGCGCCCGCCGCCTCGGCCGAAGACACCCCGCCGTCCACCGACCGGCAACGGCTCGTGGCCCTGCTGCGGACCGGCGGGCCCGTCGTGTCGCGGGCCGCCGAGGCCGCGCTGTGCGGCAGTGACGACGACGTCCGGGCGTTCGTGGCCACGGGACTGGCCCGGATGCAGGAGGTCGAGGACCGGGTCGCGGTGCAGAAGATGCTGACCGCGGGCGGCCCGGCCACCCAGCACGCCGCGAACGCCGCGCTGAGCGGGACGATCACGGACGTCCGCGCGTTCCTCACCGGCGGCTGGAACCAGCCGTGGCGTGACGACCTGCGCATCCGGATCAGCAGGCTGCTCACGGCGGCGACCGGGCCGCGGGTGAAGGCCGCGGCGAACACGGCGCTGAGCGGGACCGTCGAAGCCCAGCTCGCGTTCCTCGAAACCGGCTGGCAGCAGGCCCAGGACGCGGACGACCGGATCGCGGTGCAGCTGCTGCTCACCTCCGGCGGCCCCGAGGTCAAGAAGGCCGCCAACCAGGCGCTGTCGTCGACCATCGAGGGCGTCCGGGAGTTCCTCCGGACCGGCTACCAGGTGGCGACGCAGCGGGACGCCGAAACGCTGTCCGTCAGCGCCCTCGCCGACCTCGCCAAGGGCGCGCAGGCCCGCTCGGCCGTGCAGACCCAGGCCGCGAAGGACGCCGCGGACCAGGCCGTGGCGGCCGCCGCGGCCGCCAAGGCCGCCGCGCTGACCGCGGCCGAGGAGACCCGGCTGGCGCAGGGCTCGGCCGCCCAGGCCGCGAGCGCGGCCGGCCGTGCGGCCGATGCCGCGAACCGGGCGGCACAGGCCGCGCAGAAGGCGATCAACGCGTCCGCCGCCGCGGCCAGCGCCGCGCGCGAGGCGTCGCACGCGGCGAGCCAGGCCGCGTGGGCCGCGTCCATGGCGGGCCAGGCCGCGGCCCGCGCCCGCAACGCCGCCGCGGCCGCCGCCACCGACCGCGGCCAGGCCGACGCCGCCCGCGACGCCGCCCAGAAGGCGCGGGACGCGGCGATCGGCGCGCGGACCGCCGCGGACGCCGTCGCCCAGGCCGTCGAAGCGGTCCGGCAGGTTTCCGTGGCCGCCCAGGCCGCCGCGAACGCGGCCGGCGATGCGGCGGCCGCCGCCCAGGCGTCGCGGGACGCCGGAGGCTGGGCGCAGCAGGCGGGCGCCAGCTCCGCCGAGGCCGCGGCCGCGGCCGGCCGGGCGCAGCGCAACGCCGACGAAGCCCGCCGCGCGGCCGGCGCCGCACTGGCGCTGGCGAACGACGCGGCCGCCGCCGCGGGCCAGGCGCGGCAAGCCGCCGCGGACGCGGCCGCGCACGCCGACGCCGCGGCCGCGGCAGCCGACGAAGCCGCGCAGCACGCGGGCGAAGCGGCCGGAGCGGCGGATCGTGCCCAGGCGGCCGCGAACGAGGCGAAGAACGAAGCCGACAGCGCGCAGACGGCGGCCGACCAGGCGAAGACGACCACCGAGATCGCGCGCAAGGCGGACGCGGAACGGCTGGCCGAGCAGCAGTCCCAGGCCGTGCGTGACGCCGAAGAAGCCAAGCAGGCCGAAGCGGACCACGTCCGGAGTCCACAGTGGACGGCCGGGGTCGCCGAGCAGGTCGACGCCGCGACGCGGCAGCTGCTGACCGAGGCCGCCGACCCCGCCACCGCGCCGGACACCGCCGTCGCCGACGGCCGCCGTGCCGCGGCCGCGTTGTGGCACGGCGGCGGCCCCCAGGTGCGCCTCGCCGCGTCGGCCGCGCTCGGTGGCACCGCGCCGGAGGTGCTGGACTTCGTCCGGACCGGCCTCGCCGCGGCGATCGAGCGGGACGACCGGTTCAGCGTCACGGTGATCGCCGGGACGACGACCGTCGCGGCCCAGCGCGACGCCGCCAATGCGGCCAACGCGGGCAGCTACGACCAGGTCAAGGAGTTCCTCCGCACCCGGGCCTACCCGCACAAGGACGACGACGACCGGGTGGCCGTCCAGAAGATCCTCAACGCGGGCGGCCCGATCACCCGCACCGCGGCCAACCAGGCGCTGTCCGGCACCCCGGAAGACGTCCGGGCGTTCCTCGCCACCGGCCGCTACCGGGCGGCCGAGGACGACGACCGGGTCGCCGTCCAGAAGATCCTCGACGCCGGCGGGCCGGAGGTCCGCGCGGCGGCCAACGCGGCCCTGTCCGGGCCGTGGTCGTACGTGCGGACGTTCCTGCGGACCGGTCAGTTCGACGCGGCGCTGCGGGACGCGGACGCCGCCGAGCACGTCGCCCAGGTCAACGGCTATGTCGCCGACGCCGCCCAAGCGGCGGCGCTGGCCAAGCAGAACGCCGCGCTGGCCGCGCAGTACGCGGCGACCGCGCGGGGCGCCGCCGATGAAGCGAGGCAGTGGGCCGACGCGGCGAAGGCGTCCGCGGACCAGGCGAAGCAGTTCGCCGAGCAGGCGAAGGCGTCGGCGGACCAGGCGAGCCAGTCGGCCGCGCAGGCGGCGTTCTCGGCGAAGCAGGCCAGGGACGCGGCCGCGGCCGCCCAGGGCAGTGCGCAGGCGGCGAAGAACTCGGCCGCGCACGCGGCGCAGTCGGCCGCGCTGGCGTCGCAGTACGCGGCGCAGGCCCGCGCGTCGGCGGCGCAGGCGCTGGTCGACGCGATCGCCGCGGGCAAGTCCGCCACCGAAGCCGCCCAGGCCGCGGCGGCCGCGCAGAACGCGGCGGTCGAGAAGCAGCGCGAGGAATCCACCCGGCAGGCCGTGACCGGGATGCGCGACGCGGTGCAGCAGCTGCGTGACCAGGCCGCCGCGGCCGTCGGGTCCCGGCCGGAGCTGGCCGCGTTGCGCGACGCGGCCGACCGCGTGCTGGCCCTGATCGACGCGATGGCGCGGGGCACGCTCGACTACGTGCGCGACCACGCGGGCGAGCTGCTGGCGCTCATCGCGCACCTGCTCGAGATCGGGGGCGGGATCGGCCTGGCGGTCGCCGGCGCCGGTGAAGTCGCCGCCGGGGCGGCGACCTGCGGCGAGGAGATCGCCGGCGCCACCGCCGCGGGCGCCCTCATCGGGCTGCCGGAGGGCGGCATCGGGGCCATCCCCGGTGGCGCGATCGGCTTCCTCGGCGGCGTGGTCGCCTGCGTGTTCACCGGCGGTTCGGCCGTCGCGGGCGGGATCGCGTCGATCCTCGGCGGGCTGGCCATGGCGATGGACGGCATCAAGGGCGCCGCGGACGACGTCGAAAAGCTCGCCCAGAACAAGGGGCCGCTCGAAGGCCGCAAGGACGTCAAGGTCTTCGACCCGGCGGTGCCCAACAACGGGCAGATGATCACCGACATCGACCACGTCGAAGGCGGGATCCTGTGGGAGGAGAAGTCCGCGACCGGGGCCGGTGACATCACGCAATGGGTCGACAAGCAGGTCACCGGGAAGCTCGAGTCCTACTTGAAGGCGCGTGCGGTGAGCCCGGAACTGGCCGGGTACCGTGACGCTCCGATCGGGTTGCGGATGACCACTCCCGGGGTGGAGGTCCCGTTGCGCGAGGCGATCGAGAACGCGGTGAGCAGCTTCCGCAACGCACACCCGGGCGTGACCGTCTATCTGGAGTTTTCGTAGTGAGCTATGTGTTCGACGTCGACGGCGAGGTCGTCTGGAGCCCGGCGCTGCGGATCGGCAAGCTGTTCATCAGCATGGCCGGCACGCTGGCGGACAACTCCGGGACCGACCTCGCCGCGGCGGGTTTCACCATGATGGCGAGCGACTACTACTACGTGGACCCGCCGAGGCTGGCCGGCTTCGTCCGGACGCTGCTGGCGGGGGCGGTGGACGCCAACCCGATGTACCGGGAGCTGGCCCGGGGGTTCCTGCTGACCTGCCTGGTTCTCCTGGAGCGGGCCGGGGTGGTGCTGGAGCCCGACGGCGAGGGGCAGCGCGAGCTGTTCGACGCCCGTGCCGCGCACGCGGCGTTGATGTAGTCCCGGTGGTGACCATGGAGAAGACGCTCAGGGCGCTGGCGGACTACGGCTGCTGGGCCCCGTGAGCCGGGACGTCGAATGACGAGGGAGACAAGCCGGTGCGTCCGTCTTCGGATGAAGTCGCCCAGGCGATCCTGGAATACTACGAGCTGCCCGAGGATCCTCCGGCGCCGTTCGAGAACTTTCCCGGCGCCGCGGGGCTGTCCCACCGCGAGGTGGTCGACCGCATCGCCGCCGACCCGGGGTTCCAGGCCGAGCGCATCGCCGAGCTCAAGAACGACCCGGCTCTGCCGCAGTACCGTGAGGAGGCGAGCGGCCTGCTCGCCTCCCTCGCGGAGGCCGGGTTGCCCGTCCTGGTGGTCGAGCACCTGCACCAGCTGCAGGTCAACGGGGAGAAGCTCGACTACAAGGCCCAGGTGCCGCTGCTGGTGGAGTGGCTGGACCGAACGGACTACTTCCCGCTGATGGGTGAACTGGTGCGGACGTTGTCGTTCGCCTTCGCCAAGAAGCAGGCCCGGCCGGTGTTCCTCAAGCTGTTCCGCGATCTGCCCGAGCTGCGCACAGCGGCTGGGCACGAGGTCACCGAGTACATCCGGGAAGACCTGCGGTGGACGATCGGCCTGGGCCTGGCCAAGTTCGCCGAGCCCGCGGTCGCCGACGAGTACCTGGATCTCATCACGGACCCGAAATACGGTGGCGCCCGGACGGCACTGGTCAGCGCGTTGCCGAAGCTCAAGGACGACCGTGCCGCGGCGGTGGCCATGGGCCTGCTGGACGATCCTTCGGTCGCGCACATGGCCGTCCGGGCCCTGGGCAAACTGAACCACACCGAGGCGAAGCCCCGGATCCAGGCCCTGATGGACGATCCACCGTCCACTTGGGACGACAATGACGTCTGCAACGTCAGGACCGAGGCCCGCAAGGCGCTCAAGAAGCCAGGCTGACTGGTGGCGCGCCACCGTTTTGCTCAGCTCTCCGCCGGTTTGGTCCACGCCACCTGGACCAAACCGGTCCCATGCCTCCGCGACACCAGCGTTCCGCGGCCCGGCGGCTGCGGTGACGGCTTGACGTCCGCCAGCAGCGCGCCTTCGTCCTTGGTCCCCGACATGACGAGACCCGGCGAGCCCAGCTCCCGCAGCCGCTGCAGCACCGGCTCGAACAACGCCCGCCCGGCGCCTCCGGACCCGCGGACGATGATCAGGTGCAACCCGATGTCCCGGGCCTGCGGCAGGAACTCCAGCAACGGCTGCAACGGATTCCGCCCCACCGTCGCCACCAGTTCGTAGTCGTCGACCAGGACGAACAGCTCCGGTCCGCGCCACCACGAACGGTTCCGCAACTGGTCCGGGGTCACCGACGGCCCCGGCAGGCGGTTCCGCATCGCCTGAGCGCACTCCGCGATCAGGTCCGTCAGCTTCGCTTCGGTGCCCGCATACCCCAGCAGGTGCGGCTCGGACACCGCGCCGAGCAGGCCGCGGCGGTAGTCCGCGACGATGATCGCCGCTTCCTCCGGGGTGTACGCCGACGTGATGCCGTGAGCCAGCGCACGCAGCAGGGAACTCTTGCCGGATTCGACGTCGCCGAAGGCCACGAAGTGCGGGTCCGCCGCGAAGTCCAGGTACACCGGGCGCAACGTCGACTCCGCGATGCCCAAGGTGACCTGACGGGAAGGCGCCGGGGGCAAGGTGTCCAAGGGGACTTCCGGCGGCAGGAGACGGACCTGCGGCGCACGCGGGCCCTTCCACGCGTCCGAGATCCGGCGGACCAGGTCGACGCCGCCGGTACCGACCGTCTCCGGTCGCTGGTCGCCGTCGATGCGCGGGAGGGCCGCGAGGAAGTGCAGCTTCTCGGCGGTCAGGCCGCGTCCGGGGCGGTCCGCGGGGACGTTAGCCGCGACCTTGCGGTCGATCGACGAGTCCATCGGGTCGCCCAGCCGCAGCTCGAACCGCGTGCCGATGGCGTCGCGCAGCTGGGCGCGGACGCCGATCCACTGGTTGAGCGAGACGATCACGTGTATGCCGAACCCGAGCCCGCGCGCCGCCAGCCCGGTGATCTGCTCCTCCAGCTGCTCGAACTCCTGGCGGATCGTGGTCCAGTTGTCCACCAGCAGGAACACGTCGCCGAATTCGCGGTCGTCGGTGCTCTCGGTCAACTCCGCGCGACGAGCCCGGAACGCCGCCATCGACTCGATCCCTTGCGCCGCGAAGAACTCCTCGCGCTGCTCCAGCAACGTCGTCAGCTCGGCCACGACCCGGCGGCAGCGCTGCGCGTCACGGCGGGTCGCGTACCCCGACACGTGCGGCAGCCCGGCGATCGGCGCCAGCGCGCCGCCACCCATGTCCAGCACGAAGATCTGCACCTCGGCCGGCGTGTGCGTCAGCGCGAGCATGCCCGCGATGTCCTTCATCAGCGTCGACTTCCCGCTCTGCGGCGCGCCGACGATCAGCGCGTGCCCGGCCGCGCCGGAGAAGTCGGCCCACAGCAGGTCGCGACGCTGCTCGAACGGCTTGTCCACCAACGCCACCGGGATCGTCAGCTTCCCGTTGCCGCCCCAGCCGAGCGGGCACAGGCCGCGCGCCGCGTCTTCGCCGAGCGGCGGCAGGAGCTGGTCCAGCGTCGGCGGTTCGGCCAGCGGTGGCAGCCAGATCTGGTGCGCGGCCGGGCCGCGGCCCTCCAGGCGCGACAGCATCGCGCCGATGATCGTCTCGCCGGTGCCCTCCGCCGCGGGAGCCGCGGAGACTTCCGAGGGCTCGACAGTGACCGGGATTTCCACCGGGGCCAGGGAAAACGGCAGGACACCCAGCTCCTGCCCGTCCTCGCGGACGACCGTGCTCCGCGGCGGCAGCTCGCCGGAGACGTAGGCCGCCTTGAGCCGGATCAGCGTTTCGGTGTCGGACTTCAGGTACGCCGACCCCGGCACCGGTGGCAGGTGGTAGGCGTCCGCGACACCCAGCACCGCCCGGCTTTCCGCCGCGGAGAACGTCCGCAGCCCGATCCGGTACGACAGGTGGGAATCGAGTCCGCGCAGCCGTCCTTCTTCGAGTCGTTGAGACGCCAGCAGCAGGTGGATGCCCAGCGACCGCCCGAGCCGGCCGATCGCGACGAACAGGTCGATGAACTCCGGCCGCGAGGACAGCAGCTCGCTGAACTCGTCGATGATCACCAGCAGCGACGGCAGCGGCTCGAGCGGCGCGCCGTCCGCGCGCGCCTTCTCGTAGTCCCGCACCGACGCGTAGTTCCCGGCCGCGTGCAGCAGTTCCTGCCGCCGCAACAGCTCGCCGTTGAGCGCGTCGGCCATGCGGTCGACCAGCGCGAGGTCGTCGGACAGGTTCGTGATGACGGCGCACGTGTGCGGCAGCCCGGTCATCCCGGCGAAGGTCGCGCCGCCCTTGAAGTCGATGAGCGCCAGGTTCAGCGTCTCCGACGAGTGCATCACCGCCAGCGCCGTCACCAGCGTCCGCAGCAGCTCGCTCTTGCCCGACCCGGTCGCGCCGATGACCAGGCCGTGCGGGCCCATCCCGCCCTCGGCCGACTCCTTGAGGTCCAGCTCGACCGGACGCCCTTCCGGGTTGACGCCCAGCGGGATCCGCAGCCGGTCGCGGGCCGCGCGCGGCGCCCACGTCACCGCCGTGTCGGTGTCACGCGGGTCGCCGATGCCGAGGAGACCGGCCAGCCCGAACGTCGTCGACATCGGTTTCTCGCCGACGACGGCGGCGGGCGTGTGCAACGGCGTCAGCATCCTCGCGAGGGCTTCCGCGGCGCCGCGGTCGAGGGTGTCCGGGCGGCCGAGGAACCCGAGCCGCTGCTCGCCGGCGTCGCCGACGACCATGCCGAGCGACTCCGGCGTGGTGTGCAGGCTCAGCAGCCGTTCGGTCGAGAACGTCCGCGGGTGCTCCGGCCCGATCTCGATCACCGTGACGCCGAGCCTGCCGTCCTCGCCGATCAGCCGGGGCTCGCCGTGGGCGTTGCCGCCGTCGACGACCACCACCAGGTGCGGCAGGTCGAGCCCGGCCGCCGCGCCTCGGCTGAACGCGGGGCGTTCGCCGAGGTCCGGGCCGAGCAGCTCGGCCAGCCCGGCCGCGGACTCGGCGGCCAGCCGCCGCGAGCCGACGGCGTCCGTGGCGGCGGCCGCCGTCGCGTGCGGCAGCCACTTCGCCCACTCCCAGTCGTGCCGGCGGTCCGGCGGCACGCACACCGCGATCCGCAGGTCGGCGGGGGAGTGGAAGGTGACGAGCTGGCACAGCAGCGCCCGCACCAGGCCCAGTACGTCCGGCCGCCGTCCGGCCACGGTGACCGCGGCGAACGACCGCAGCGACAACGCGACCGGCAGGCCGTCCACCGTCGAGTAGGTGCGGATGAAGTGCTTGAGGCTGGTGGAGGAGACCGGGTCCAGGTCCTCCAGCGGCACGGTCTGCGGTGCCTTCAACGGCGTCGCGAGCCGCTGCGGACCGGTGCCCGCGCGCACCTGCGCGAAGTGGCCGTCGCCGCGCCGCCGGTCCCACAGCTTGCCGGTCTCGACGTAGGCCCACAGGTCGGCCGGGTCGGGCTGGACGGCGACCATCGCCGCGCGCTGGCCGTCCGCGATGTCCCGGACCTGGGTCCGCAGCCCGGAAAGGTAGCGCTGGTAGTCGCGGCGCTCGTCGTTGATCTGCGCCTTCTTCGCCATCCCGCCGCGGCCCAGCGACATCACGACCATGCCGCCCATGGCGCAGACGAACAACGCGCCGAAGATCCACGTCATCACGCCGCCGTCGCGTCCGATGTAGACGAACGACATCGCGCCCATGCCGAGCATCATCGGCAGGAACATCATCAGCTGCATCATCCCGCCGGACGAGCTCTTCGGGAGCATCGGCGGGGACTGCAGCACGATTTCGCTCGGACGCTCGGGCGAGAGGCTCATCGGTACAGGCTCGCTCCAGTTCGGGGGTGCACTGACCGGTATTTTCGCCACATACCGCCGTCGCGCGGTGGGTACTTTTGCCGTCCGCCCGCTTCCGGGGCCGAACTTACGCTCAGCCGAGCAAGCCCCCCTCGGAAGGAGAGCCATGGCCGGCGAGTACCGGGCCGAGCCCGAGGCGATGCGCTCTGCCGTCGGGAACGTCGGCGGCATCATCGCCCACGGCATCAACGCCGTCGCCGACCTGGAACGGCTCGTCGTCCAGCCGATGTCGTTCGCGAGCTTCGGCAGCGCGGTGGCCGCCGCGAACGCGGCCCTGCATTCGAGCCAGGTCACCGCCGTCCGCACGCTCCTGCAGCTGCTCCAGCAGGTCAACGGGCTCGTCAAGGCCAGCGCGGACGCCTACCAGGCGGCCGACCGGGACGTCGCCGCGGGCTACGGCGGGGGGCACGCGCCGGCGAGTCCCGCGTCGTCGATCTGGGGGAGCTCGCACGCCTCCGAGCTCGCCACCCTGGCCATCAACGACAGCGCGGGCGCCCGCGGCGAGCCGTCGTCGGTCGGGAACGTGCTGCGCTACCTCGGCGACGCGCAGCTCGGCAGGCTAGGCGACCACCCGATCACCGACGCGCGGTTCCACGGCGTCGCCGACTTCAACGACTGGCTCGCCGGCGACGCCGACAACCAGGCGCGCGTCGGGCTGATCGAGGTCTACGCGGGGACCGCGCGCACCTTTTCCGACGTGCCCGGCGGGGTGCACAGCGGTGACGTCGTGGTCGTGGAGCCGCTGCTGTTCTCCGACCGCAACCCGGTCATCGGCGTCGCCGGCGACGGTGGCCGCCTCTACAACCACGGGCTGCTCGACGCCCGCTTCAGCGGGCTGGCGAAGGTCAGCGTGTACCGGCCCGCCTCCGTCGTCGCCTGACCGTCCGCTCTTTGAACCCTGTGAGGTCCGATGCTGACTTTCCCGAACTCCAGCGCGATGGACGCGACCGCGTCGTCGGGCGGGCCGATCACCATCCTGCCGCAGATCGTCACCGGGCAGCCGGAGCAGATCGCCAAGCACGTGGTGGACCTGGTCAAGAAGGCCGAGCAGTTCCTGTCGATGTACCACGAGCTGACCAAGGCCGCCGACCAGCTGGGCAAGATCTGGTCGGGCGCGGCGAGCGAGTCGGCGCTGAAGAAGATCAGCGAGTCGCTCGACCAGCTCACGAAGATCATCAACGTCGTGCAGAAGGGCGCCGAGCTGCTCGGCGTGTCCGGGACGCTGATCAAGACCGCGCAGGAGGCCTACCGCGCGGTGGTCGCCGCGGTGAACCCGACGGTCGCCGCGCTGATGTCGAACTGGTGGACCTACGGCGCCGCGGTCGCTTTGTCGACCGCGACGAGCGCGTCGCTGCGGGCGTTCATCACCGCGATCGGCGCGCTGCTCAAGGCGCTCGGCGCGGTCGACCTCGCCCAGCAGGTCACCACGCTCGCGCAGGTCATCGGCGAGATCGAGAAGCTCTTCCACCACGGCTCCGGCAACGGGGGCGCGACGACGCCGTCGATCGGGAACACCCCGGTCCGCGCGCCGCAGACCCCGGCGCAGGTGGCGAGCCCGGCGGGGCAGCAGGCGGTGGCGGGCGGCAGTGGCGGGGGCATCCCGCAGCAGCCGTCGTTCACCGACTACACCCCGCCCGCGCTCGCCGGAGGCGGTTCCAGCGGCTCCGGCAGCCAGCAGAACAGCTGGATCCCCGTCGACCACCCGGCGACGACGACGCCGGCGGTCGCCTCGATTCCCGCCCCCGCGCCCGCGCACGCCGACGAGGTCGTCATCCACACCAACCTCACCACCGGTGAGTCCACTGTGGAGGCTCCGGGCGGTCAGGACTTCGACATCGACATCGCCATGGACTACAACGGCAGGCACTTCAGCCAGCACGTCGGCTACGACGCGGCCGGGAACTAGCCGATGGGCGGCGCGGTGGACGCTTCGGGGGTGGTCAGCGCGGTGCTGTCCGGGTACCGGCGCGTCCTCGTCGAGTGCCGGCGGCGCGTCACCGGGGATCCCGGTGCGCTGAGCGCGGCCTCGCAACGGGTCTCCGCCCAGGCTGCGACGGTTTCGCGGAAGGCCCATGAGATCGGTGCCTCCGCGAAGACCCTGCACGCGGACTGGGACGGCGCCGCCTACACCGCGTTCGCCACCGCGGCGGGTGAACTCGGCCGGGAACTCGCCGGCACCGCGACAAAACTCGACGACCAGGCGAAACGGCTTTCGGCGGCGAGCCGGCTCGTCCTGTCGGCGGAGGCCGCCGTCGACTCGGTGATCGCGCAGTTCGACCAGTACGCCGCCCAGCTGACGGCCCAGGCTCGCGCGGTGAACTCCGCTTCGGTCGGCGCGTTCGTCCAGGCCGCGCGGCAGCTCGGGGAAGAGGCCGCCGCCGCGGCCCGCCAGGTCGTCGACGAGTTCGCCGACGCGCTCGCCGAGCTGTTCCCGCCCGAAGGCGTCGGACGGCTCGAGCACGAGCTGGGCAAGTGGGCACGCGGGCCGCTGCACTGGCTCAACGGCGAGCCGATGGACGGCCGGAAGCGGCCGCGGACCGTGCCGTCGTGGTTCGGCAACTCCGGCTGGAAGAAGCTCACCTGGGACGGCCTCGAAGGCACGCGCGCGCCGCAAAAAGCCCACACGCCGTTCGGGCAGCCGGAACCCGAGGGCCTGAAGAACAAGATCGGCCGCAACACCGAGATCACCTACTACAAGTTCCAGCACGAGCAGGACGGGTTCTCGCCGGAGTACGACGGGAAGGTCACGTCGAAGGGCTGGGACGTCGGCGCGTCCGGGCACGCCGAACTCGCCGCGCTGCACGGCGAGCTGGAAGGCAAGAAGGAGTGGGGCGTCGCCGAAGCCCACGCCAAGGGCACGGTGTTCGCCGGCGGCGAGGTGAGCGCGTCCGGCACGATCGGCGCGCACGGCGCCGGCGCCCACGCAAACGCTTTCGTGGGCGGGAAGGTCGAGGGCGAAGTCGCCGCGGACGTCGCCGGCATCGGCGTCGGCGCGAACGGCACGCTGCAGTACGGCGTCGGCGCGCAGCTCGACGCGCAGGCCGTCTACGACGCCGGGCACCTCAAGGTGAACTTCAAGGTGGGTGCGGCCCTCGGCGTCGGCGCGGGCGTCGGCGCGAAGATCGACATCGACCTGCCCAAGCTCGGCCACACGATCAGCGAGTACGGCGGCGCCGCGGTCGACGCGGTCAGCCACGCCGCGCACGACGCCGCCGACGCCGTCGAATCCGCTTGGGACGACGCTGTTTCGTACGTGGGGCTGTGATGACGCTTCCCCTCGACTTCGTCATCCCGGACGGCTGGACCGCGGTCGACCCGGGCGACTCGGGCGCGGTGTTCGTCGCCGTGCACCCGGTGCCGGGCGAGGAGTTCACGCCGAACATCACCGTCAGCGTGCAGCAGCGGCCCGACGAAGCGTCGGTCGACGCCATCGCCGACGAGGCCGTCGAGCGCCTCGCCCGCACATCGGCCGGGCTCGACGTGCTGAGCCGCCGCGACGTCGGCGACCCGGCCGCGCCCGGCGTCATGCAGCTGCTGCGCCTGCGCACCGGCGAAGGCACCGAGCTGATCCAGACCCAGGTGCACCTGACCGTCCCCGGCGAGACGCCGGAAGACCGGCTGGTGCTCGAGCTCGCCTGCACGGCCGCGCCCGCGACCGCCCGGCGGCTCTCCCCCGGATTCCAAGCGTTCGTGGGCAGCCTCCACGTCCGCCAGCACGAAGGGACACCACAGTGACCGATCCGTACGCGGTGCCGGACATGGACGAGTTGCTGGCGCAGGTGCGCAAGCAGACCGAAGAGGTCCAGCGGATCCAGCGCACGGTCGAGGCGATGGAGATCAAAGCGCACTCGCGGCAGAACGAGGTCACCGTCACCCTCCGCGGCGACGGCCGCTTCACCTCGATCGACATCGACCCCCGCGCGATCCGCGAGTACGACGCCCGCAACCTCTCGGAGATCGTCCTCGAGGCGGTGAACGCCGGGCTGCAGAAGCTCGCCGAGGCGTCGAGCGCCAAGTTCGCCCCGGTGATCGCGGCCGCGAAAGACGTCTGATGACGGCATCTCTCACGGGCACGACCCGCCGGGTCACGGTGGTGACGCCTCGGGCCCGCGTCGACGTCGCCCTGCCGCAGCAGTCGACGTTCGCCGAGCTGGTGCCGCAGCTGGTGCGGCTGGCCGGAGCGTCCGGGCAGGCGTCGGCCGAACACCCGGGCTGGGTGCTTTCGCGACTGGGCGGGGCACCCCTCGCCCTGGGACTCAGCGTCGCGGCCGCCCAGATCCGCGACGGCGAAGTCCTGCACCTGACCCCGCGGGAACGCCCGCGGGGTCCGCTGCTGTTCGACGACGTCGTCGACTCGATCGCCAGCGTCGCCGACGCCGACGGCGGCTGGGGCCCTTCGGTCGCGCGGCGGTCCGGGCTGGTCGCCGCGGTGGTCCTGTTGCTGGCGGGCGGCCTGCTGGTGCAGGCGGCGGCGTCCGGCAGCGTCCTGGCGCCGATCGGGACCGGGCTGCTGGCTCTGGTGCTGCTGCTCGGCGGCGGCGCGTTGAGCCGCGCCTACGGCGACGCCGAGGCGGGCGCGGCCGGCTCCCTGGCCGGAGTCGGCGTCGCGCTCCTGGCGGGGATGTCGGTGCTGCCCCCGCATCCGCTGTTCTCGCTGTCGGCCGGGCCGCTGTCGGCGGGCTTCGCGGCCGTGACGGTGTACGGCGTGCTGGCGGCGGTCTCGGTGGCCGACCGCCTGCCGTGGTTCGTGGCGATCACCGGCGCGGCCGGCTTCGGCGCGATCACTTCCGGAGTAGTGCTCCTCGCGGGCGTTTCGCCCTTGTCGGCGGCCGCGGTGGTCGCGGTGCTGGCCACGGCGCTGGCGGCGGTGGCGCCGATGCTGGCGTTGCGCCTGGCCCGCCTGCCGCTGCCGCGGGTCCCGGACGACATGGAGGCGTTCCGCGCGGACGAACAGCCGTCGCTGGGCGCCGACATGATCGGCCGGACGTCCCGCGCCCAGGCCGTCCTGACGGGGTTGCTGGTGGCGCTGGGCCTGGTCGTGCTCGGCGCGTCCGTCGTGCTGGCCTCGGGCGGGCCGTGGGAAGCGGGCTTGGCGGCGCTGCTGGGCGTGGCGTGGATCCTGCGCTCCCGGTCGTACGCGGGCCGCGCGCAGCGCCTGGTCCTGGTGGGCTTCGGCGTCCTCACGCTGGTGTGCGCCGGGGTGTGGCTCGTCGCCTCGGGCGACCGCACGGCCGTCTTCGCGGCGGGCTGCGCGGTGGTCCTGGCGGCGGTGCTCTGCCTGGTGTACGCGACGCGGGTGGCGCGCGGGCTGCGTTCCCCTTACTGGTCACGGCTTCTGGACGTTTCGGAGTTCCTGATCCTGCTCTCGCTGGTGCCGGTGGTGGCGATGATCGCGGGGGTGTACGAAGCCGTCCGGGGTTGACGGTGAGACACGGACACTGTTAAGACTTCTGTTGGGAGCGCTCCCAGGCTGTTCGTCAGTCGATTCCAGGGAGATGCCATGACACGACGTCGAGAACAGTCCGAGAGCGCCGGTTCGCCGCTCCTGAGCCGGCGGGCAGTGCTGGCGGCGGGCGCCGCACTGCCGGTGCTGGCGGCTACACCGGCCGCGGCGGCCACCGCGGTGGTCGTCGAGCCGTCGAACGTGCAGCAGACGATCCTGGGCTTCGGCGGGATGAACCACACCGTCTGGATCAGCGATCTCACCGCCGCCCAGCGCGAGACGGCGTTCGGCAACGGCACCGGCCAGCTGGGGTTCACCGTGCTGCGCATCCCGGTCCACGAGGACCGCAACAACTGGAGCCGCGAGGTCGCCACGGCCAAGCGGGCGAGCCAGCTCGGGGCCAAGGTCATCGCCTCGCCGTGGAACCCGCCCGCCTCGATGACCGAAAGTTTCAGCGGGGGCAAGCGGCTGAAGTACAGCTCCTACGGCGCCTATGCGCAGCACCTGAACGACTTCGCCGCGTTCATGGCGAACAACGGCGTGCCCCTGTACGGGATCTCGGTCCAGAACGAACCCGACTACGCGCAGCAGTGGACGGCGTGGACCGCGAGCGAGATCGTCAAGTTCCTGCGCGAGAACGCGGGCACGATCAGCACGAAGGTCATCGCGCCCGAGTCGTTCCAGTACCGCAAGAGCATGTCCGACCCGATCCTCAACGACGCCACCGCGCTGGCGAACGTGGACATCATCGGCACGCACCTCTACGGCACCCGGTTCGCGGACCTGCCCTACCCGCTCTTCCAGCAGAAGGGCGGCGGCAAGGAACTGTGGATGACCGAGGTCTACTACCCCAACAGCACCGACTCGGCCGACCTCTGGCCACAGGCGCTCGACGTGGGCGAGCACATCCACCGCGCGCTGGTGGACGGCCGGTTCCAGACCTACGTGTGGTGGTACATCCGCCGCTCCTACGGCCCGATGCGCGAGGACGGGCAGATCAGCAAGCGCGGCGCCTGCATGGCGCACTTCGCGAAGTGGGTCCGCCCCGGCTACTCGCGGATCACCGCGACCGCGAACCCGCAGGCGAACGTCTACGTCTCGGCGTACAAGAGCGGATCCCGGATCGTCGTCGTCGCCGTCAACAAGAACGCCTCGGCGGCCGACCTCGCGTTCACGATCCGGGACACCGGTTCCGCGACCGCCCAGACCTGGCTGACGAGCGCGAGCGCGAACCTCGCGCGTTCCACCGACGTCACCATCGCGAACGGAGCGTTCACCGCTCAGCTGCCTGCCCAAAGCATCAGGACGTTCGTCGTGAACTGAGTCAGCTGTCCAGCGCGAGCGGCAGGGTCCGGCGCACCCCGGACTCGTGCCGCCCGTGCAGCGGGACCACCGGCAGTCCCGGTGCGGGCACGGGACTTCCGGGACGCGCTCCCACCCGGATCGTCACCTCGGCCTTCTCGCGCCCGCCGGGCGTCCGCGTCAGCGTGTACGACGTCGCCGTGAAAGCCGCGCCGGGCACCGAAAAGTCCACCATCCGCGGCGAACGCGGCCGGAAGCACACCTGCGCCGCGTTGCCCCACGTCCAGGACCGCCAGCGGTCGGGAGCGCCGCCGGCGGGCCCCTGGACGCCCAGCGCCACCCGAAGCTCCTTCGCGAGTTCCCCCGCCTCCAGGACCGTGCTCTGGTACCCCGCCTCGGCCAGCGCGCCCATCAGGCTCAACGCCGCCGACGCCGTGCTGCGCAGCGCGCCGAGATCGCCGCCGCCGCGGGCCAACGCCGCGATGGGCGCGAGATCAGGCCGGTACCGCACCGCCAGCCACCGCACCCGCAGCACCTGCTCGCCGCGCGGGATCGCCCACGTCAGCAGCTGCGCCGACGCCAGCGGGACGTCCGTGCGCCGGTAAGCCGCGTGCAGGACATCCACCAGGGAGGCCCCCGCCGCCGACCCCGGCGTCAAGCGCACCAGGGCGCTCCACCCGCCGTCGACCTCGGCGACGCCGAAGCGGTTGCCCGCGCGGTCGACGTGCTGGCGCACCCTCACCGGCCCGGCCACGCGGTGCAGCGGGTCCGGGCTGTCGCGGCGGGTGTCGTGGCGCCGCAGCCGGTACCCCGTCCACGTCAGCAGCCAGCCCGCGAGGTGCCGCCCGGCGAACCGCAGCGACGTCGCCAGCACGACCAGCCCCGCCCCCGCGCTGACGCCGATCCGCACGGGTTGCGTGACGCCGTCGAGCAGCCACGCGAGCAGGACGGCGAGCGCGGCGATCTCCCACACGGCGGCCTGCAGCGGCCGGACCGGCAGCAGCCACGGCAGTGGTGTGGCGGCGGGCCGGGGCGGCGCCGGGCGGACGGCGGTCGTATCGACGGACACGGGCTCCCCTTTCCCCGAGCCTTTCCCCGAGTCTGCGACGCTACTGCCTCCCCAGATGCGGTGTGGGCGTAAAAATTACCCTCGCCCAGGCCGAATCCGGTGCCTAGCATCGACCGCTCGGGAGGACGACGCACACAGCGGGGGCACAGCAGCGTGTGGACGCAGCGGGATCAGATCCAGGCGTACCAGTTCCTCCGCCGCAGGCTCGTTTCCGCGCTCGTCGCCGCCGACGCCAACCACCCCGTCTCGCCCAGCCGCCGGCTCGTGCTGGGCACGGTGCTGGGGCTCGCGGCGGCCCTGCTCGTCACCGCCGTCTTCGGCATCATCGGCCTGCTGAACCCCGCCGGCGGCAAGGACTGGCTGGCCGGCGGCAAGGTGATCGTCGAGGAGGGCACCGGCGCGCGGTTCGTGCTCGGCGCCGACGGCGTGCTGCACCCGGTGCTCAACTACGCGTCCGCGCGGCTGCTGGCCGGCGGCAACGGCGACGCGACCGTGACGGTGTCCTCGAAGAACCTCGGCAAGGCGGGCCGCGGCGCCGCGATCGGCATTCCCGGCGCGCCCGACTCGCTGCCCGCGCCGGGCGCGCTCGTCGGCACCGCCTGGACGAGCTGCAGCCGCACCACCCAGGACGCGCCCGCGTCGGAGGAGCCCCGCACCGCCGTGCTGCTCGCCGCGCCCGCGTCCGGTGTGGAGCTGCCCCGCGACCAGGGCGTGATCGTCCGGCTGCCGCGGGGAGAGCGGTTCCTGCTCGCCGGCGGGCGGCGCTACAGGCTGAGCGACGAGGCCGCGACCGCGCTGCAGTTCGACAGCTACCCGACGATCGCGGTGTCCGCGCGGTGGATCGACACCGTCCCGGCGGGCCGCGACCTCGCCGCGCTGCCGGTCGGCGGCGCGGGCGACCCGGGGCCGGCGGTGGGCGGTCGCGGTACCCGTGTCGGCGAAGTCCTCGCCGTCGTGGACGCGATGGCCGCGCCCGCCGCGGCGACGTCGTACTACCTCGTCCGCGCGGACGGGCTCGAGCCGGTCGGGCAGACCGAGGCGAGCCTGCTCGTGACGACGGCGGCCAACGCGGCGGCCTACCCCGGGCCGCCCGCGCCGGTGGAGGTCCGCGCGGCGGACGTCGCCGCGGTGCCGAAGGTCGCCGCGCCGCGCGCCGGCGGCGCCGACCCGGCGGCCTACCCCGACCGCATTCCCGGCAAGGCACCGATCACCGGGAACTCCGTCGCGCTGTGCGTTCAGGGCAACCGCTTGCTCGTTTCGGCCGAATTCCCGCTTCCCGTTGGCGCCAGGGCAATCCAGGTCGCGACCCGGACCGAAGCACGGGTGGCGGACGAGGTGTTCGTTCCCCCCTCGGGGGGCGCCGTCGTCGTCGAGTCCGGCTCGGTCACGACTTACCTGGTGACCGACACGGGCCGGAAGTACCCGGTGGTGAACGCGCAGGCCTTGGCCTCGCTCGGCTACGGAGGAGCCGCCAGGCCGCCGGTCGCAGGTAGTTTGCTGGCATTGGTGCCGACGGGCCCCGCGCTGGACCCGGCCACGGCCGGGCAGCCGGCTCCGTCGGGTGGAACGGGGTGAAAGTCGTGCACATGACAGAAGAGCGTTCGACCGGCGACGCGGTGGGCCAGGGGCGGGTCCGCGTCGCGGTGATCGAAGACCACCCGCTGTACCGCGTCTCCGTGGAGCGGGTCCTGGCCGAAGCCGATTTCGTCGAGCTCGGCGCGGTGGTCGACTCGGTCGCCCGCTTCCACGTCCACCGGCAGCCGCCGGGCAGCGTGGTCCTGCTCGACCTCGGCCTGCCGGGCGTCGCGGGCGCGGCGGCGGTGCTGGAGGTCTGCGAACTCGGCCACCACGTGCTCGTCGTCTCCGCCCAGGCGGAGCCCGAGGTCGTCCTGGGGGCGATCGCCGCGGGGGCGCGGGGGTTCCTCTCGAAGGACGTCGACGCGGACGAGCTGCTGATCGCGATCAAGACGGTCGCCGACGGCGGCGCGTACGTCTCCGCCGTGGTCGCCGGGATGATCATGAAGGACAACGCCGACCGGCCCGCGACGTCGGCCGAGGTCGAGCTGTCGCCGCGTGAGGAGCAGGTGCTGCGGCTGGTCGCGGCGGGCGAGCGCGACGTCGACATCGCGCTGATCCTCGGCATCGGCGTCCGCACCGTGCGCGGCTACCTCGACCGCATCCGCGACAAGACCGGCGAACGCCGGCGGCCGGGCCTGGTCAAGGAGGCCATCCGCCGCGGCCTGATCGGCGGCACGGACCCCCGGCGCGGCGGCCGCAAGTGAGCGCCGTCCGGAGCATCCACGTCGGCGTGATCGAGGACCACCCGCTCTACCGGTACGCGCTGACCCGCGTGCTCACCGAAGCCGCGGACATCCGGCTCGGCGCGGTCGCCGACTCGGTGGCCCGGTTCGCGGTCCAGGACCAGCCGGCGGGCAGCGTCGTCGTCCTCGACCTCAAGCTACGCGGCGTCCAGGACGCGGCCGCGGTCCTGGAAGTGGGGCAGATGGGACACAAGGTGCTGGTGGTGTCGGCGCACGCGGAACAGCCGGAGGTCCTCGGTGCGATGCAAGCGGGCGCGAAGGGCTTCCTGTCCAAGGACGTCGACGGCGACGAGCTCCTGCGCGCGATCCGCACGATCGCCGACGACAACGCGTACGTCTCGCCGACCCTGGCCGGGATGATCATCCAGGACAGCGAGGAGCGGCACGCGGGGCCGAAAATCGTGTTGTCGGAACGGGAAAAGCAGGTGCTGCGCCTGGTGGCGGCGGGGGAGCGGGACGTCGACGTCGCCGAGATCCTCAACATCAGCGTCCGCACGGTCCGGTCGTATTTGGACCGCATCCGCGACAAGACCGGCGAGCGCCGCCGCGCGGGCTTCGTCCGCGTCGCCATCCGCGAAGGCCTGCTCCGCTAGCTCCGGCCCCAAACGCCCCAATGTGGCGTTGGGTGCGTTGGACGCACCCAATGTGGCGGTGGGGGGGGCGGAGCCACCCCCCCCCCCCCAGCGGGCGGAGGGGGGGCG
>NZ_JBFACT010000102.1:0-22456 GCF_040640995.1 Amycolatopsis sp. NPDC021455
CCGGGGGGCGGGCCGGGGCGGCGGCTGGGGCCTTCCCCCCCCTGGGGGCGGCGGGTGGTCCCCCCCCCCCCAACGCCACATTGGGTGCGTTGGGCGCAACCAACGCCACATTGGGGTGTTGGGGGCTAGCCCGGCACCCACATCGTGACGCGGGTGCCGCGGCCCGGCTGCGAGTCCACGGTGCCGCGCCCGCCGACCTCGGCCAGGCGGGCCACGATCGACTGGCTGATGCCGAAGCCCGGTGGCCGGTCGCGGACGTCGAACCCCTGGCCCTGGTCCCGGGCCACCACCGCGATCCCGCCGTCGCGCTCCTCCACCCGCAGCACCACCTGGTTCGTCCCCGAGTGCTTCACGGTGTTGCGCAACGCTTCCCGGACCGCCTCGACCAGCGCGGTGCGCCGGTCCTGCGACACCTTGCGGTCGTCGGCGAAGTCGGCGGCGACGAGCTGCGTGCGCAGGCCGTCGCGGGCCATTTCGGTGGCGACGTCGGCGAGCTCGACGGCGAACCCGCGCGTCGACCCGTCCGGCACCGGCTCGGTGATCCGCTGGCGCAGCTCGGCCGCCTGCGCCTTGGCGACCGAGCGCAGTTCCGACAGCCGGGTGGCCGCGTGGGCGTCGTCGCCCGGAGCCGCGATGGCCAGCGCTTCGAGCGTCTGCAGGACGCTGTCGTGCATGATGCGCCGGGTCCGGCGGCGTTCGGCCTCGCGCCCGCGCCGCAGCCCGATGTCCACCGCGAACCGCGTGCCGACGCCGAGCAGGATGAGGATCGCCACGGCGATCACGATCGCCACCGCCAGCGCGACCAGGCAGCCGATCGACCGCGTCAGCGCGAGCTGGTGGCTCAGCGGGAGACCACCGGCCAGCGTCAGCGCCGCGCGGAGCGGCACGGACGCCACGAACAGCCACAGCGCCGCGGGCAGACCGCACGTGCCAGCCCACATGGCGACCCCGCTGACCAGCCAGGTCCACGACACGTCGACCGCGAAGGGCTGCACCGGCGTCGGAGCCGTCATCGCGACGACGAAGTTGAGCACCACGCCGACCGCCAGGTCCAGGCCGAGCGCCCGGCCGGTGAAGCGGGCCCGCAACCCGCCGGCCCGCAGCACCCAGATCGTCGCCGCGGTGTTGGCCACGACGGCGAACAACGTCGCGCCCAGCACCGGACCGAGCCCGAGGCGGCCGTTCGCCGCGGTGAAGCCGATGAACACCTTGACGAACGCCGCGATCCGGTACGCCAGCGGCACGACGACCCAGTAGCGCGAAGCACGGGCGAGCGTCGCGTCCCCGACGGCGGCGAGGTCGCCGTCGTCGGCGTCGGTGGGTTCCGCGGGTGTGCCGCTGCGCAGCAGCGTGCGGACTAGCGCGCGTGGCGGAGCGGGAGAGCCCGCCTCGGGCATCGGTGGTCCCCATTCATCGGACGTCCGGGCGCACCGAGCGTGGCAGCGCGGCGGGGCGCTCGTCAACCGTCCGGGCGCGGAGCCAGCCCGGTGGAGCAAAGGAAATCAGTACGCGTGGAACTCAGTACGCGTGGAATATCGTGTCTTCGCCCGCGTACTCCGCCCAGCCCGGCGAGCCCGTGGCGGCGAAGCGGTACCAGGCGCCGTTGAGGTCGCCGGCCAGCTCGGCCGGCGGGTTTTCGCCGAGCAGGCCGCGTGGCCCGGACAACGTCTCCAGCGCGTCGAACACGAACGGCAGTTCGAGCCCGTGGCACGCGCCCAGCCGGCCTTCCAGCAGCGGCGAGCCCCACTCGAACTCGTAGCGGAACGTCCGGCCGGTGTGGTGCTCGGCGAGGTCGCGCACGCCGTCGCGGAAGACCAGATCGGTCAGCGCCTCGACGAGGACCTCGCCCGCCGAGCGGCCGGCGCCGAGGCCGTAGGCGTACAGCACGCCGGCCGGGTCCGGGTGCGACACCGCCAGCGACGCCACGGCCTGGTCGTCGGTGACCGCCTCGAGCGCGCCGGTCGGCACGAGGTAGAGCCGCATCTCCTCGCTGCAGCTGCCGGCGATCAGGTCGACGTCGCGGCCCGCGCCCGCCTTGATCGCCTTGCCCGGGTGCTGCGGCAGGACGTCGTCGCCGATCACCGGCAGGAACGGGCTCAGCCCGTACCCGCGGTCGTAGCCCAGCGCGTCGCGCAGGTCGGGCGCGCCACCCGGGCGCAGGACGGCGTCCTGGGCGTCGAGCAGCTGCTCGGTCGACACCTTCCGGAACGCCTCGGCGGTCGGCTCGACCTTCAGCTCGTCGGCGACCACCTTGGCCAGCCGCCGCGCCTGGACGCCGTCGCGCACCATGTCCGGATGTCCACTTTGGACGATCGCGCGGTGGAAGAGCCCTTGCGACAGCGGCGAACCGAGCAGGCAGGCGACGCTGACGGCACCGGAAGCCTGGCCGAAGAGAGTGACGTTGGCCGGGTCGCCGCCGAACCCGGCGATGTTGTCCCGGACCCAGCGGAGTGCGGCGAGCTGGTCGCGCAGCCCGACGTTGGTGGCCCCGCCGTCGACGGGCAGGAAGCCGTCGATGCCGAGCCGGTACTGCACGGTCACCAGCACCGCGCCCGCGCGGGCGAACGCCGTGCCGTCGTGGGCCGCGGCCGACCCGGTGCCGCCGAGGAACGCGCCGCCGTGCACGAACACCAGCACGGGCAGCGAAGCGCCGCCCGGCTGCGGGGTCCAGACGTCCACCGTCAGGTACTCCGGGCCCGGCCGCCAGCCGGTCCCGGCCAGCGGGGTCAGGTCGAGCCCGGGCACGTCGTGCCGGCGTTGTGGCGCGGTCGGCCCGGGTCTCCGGGTATCGCGGACCCCCTCCCACGGCGGGGCGGGAACGGGTTCGGCGAAGCGCAGCTCACCTTCGGGCGCCGCGGCGTACGGGATGCCGCGGAAGCGCACGACGCCGGCGGGGGTGACCTGACCGCGCACCGCGCCGGAGGTGGTGGGGACGACGGGGTCGGTCATGCGGGTGGCCCTTTCGTGGGGAAGACCTGAGGAGTCCCGCCAGCCTAGGACCGTGGCGGTCCGGCGTCATGACCTGATCGTCCCCTCGTTGTCGCGGATGGGTAACGGCCGTGAGCGGGGAACGGCCTTCCCGGCCACCCTGTTCCCCGCTCACGGCCCCGCCGCTCACTCCGCCAGGAGGTCCTCGATGGTGATCGGGATGTGCCGGACCCGGATGCCGGTGGCGTTGTACACGGCGTTGGCCACCGCCGCCGCCATGCCGACCGTGCCGATCTCGCCGAGGCCCCGCGCGCCGACGGCGTTGTGCAGGGTGTCCGGGTACTCGACGAAGTGGACGTCGACCTCGGGGATGTCCGCGTTGACCGGCAGCAGGTAGCTCGCGAAGTCGCCGTTGGCGAGCCGGCCGTTCGCTTCGATCTCCAGGCCTTCGTGCAGCGCGGCCGACACGCCCCAGATCATCCCGCCCATGATCTGGCTGCGGGCCGCCTTGTCGTTGATGATCCGGCCGGCGTCGAACACGCCGAGCATCCGCGACACCCGGGCTTCGCGCGTCCACTTGTGCACGCGGACCTCGACGAACTGGGCACCCCACGAGCTGAACGAGTGCTTGGTCAGCTCCTCGCCGGGGGCCGACGACCCGGTGACCTCGAGCGTCTCGCGGCCCAGCGCGCGCAGCAGCTCGCCGAACGTCATGTTCTCGCCGTCGGCGAAGACGCGGCCGTCGGCGTAGGTGACTTCGCGGCCTTCGTACGGTGCCCCGGCGTCCGACGCGAGCGCCACCAGCTCGTCGATCGCCTTGGTGGCGGCGATCATGATCGCCGTGCCCGCGCTCGCCGTCGCCGTCGAGCCGCCGGACAACCCGCCCGGCGGCAGCGCCGAGTCGCCGAGCTTCGGCGTGATCCGGTCCGCCGGGATGTCCAGCGACTCCGCGCCGACCAGGGAGAGCACGGTCAGCAGGCCGGTGCCCGGGTCCGCGCCGCTGGTCGCGACGACGGCGGTGTCGTCGGCGTTCAGCGTGATGCCGACCGTCGCCGGGAACCGCAGGGCGGGGAACATCGCGGTGGCCACGCCCGTGCCGACGAGCCAGTCGCCGTCGGTGCGCGTGCCCGGCGGGCGGTGCGCCCAGCCGAAGCGCTGCGCGCCGACGCGGAAGCACTCGTCGAGGTGCTTGCTCGCCCACTGCAGGTCCTTGCCCGGCGGGGCGATGGAGTTGTTCCTGATCCGCAGCTCGACCGGGTCCATGCCGAGCGCGACGGCGAGCTCGTCCATCGCGCTCTCCAGCGCGAACGAGCCGGGTGCCTCGCCGGGCGCCCGCATGAACGTCGTCGGCGGGACGTTCAGCGGCACGATCTTCTGGCTGATCGCCAGGTTCCGCGTGGCGTACCACTCGCGCGACGTGCCGTGCGACGTCGGCTCGACGAACGAGCGGGCGGAGTCGGTGCTGCACCACGAGTCGTGGCGCAGCGCGACGAGCGAGCCGTCCCGCTCGGCGCCGAGCGTCAGCTTCTGGACCGTCGCGGCCCGGCCGGCGGTCGCGGTGAAGACCTGCTCGCGGGCGAGCGCGGCCTTCACCGGGCGGCCGAGGTCCCGGGCCGCCGCCGCGGCCAGGAACAACGGCGTCGACACCATCGCCTTGCCGCCGAACGCGCCGCCGACGAACGGGTTCACCGCGTGGACGGCTTCCGCCGGCAGGTCCAGGGCCATGGCCACGTACTCCGCCTGCAGGTTCGACGCCTGGTTCCCGCTGTAGACGGTCAGCTCGCCGTCGTCCCACACCGCGACCGCGGAGTGCGGTTCCATCGCGGCGTGGTTCTGGGTCGCGGTCGAGTAGGTCGCTTCGACGACGACCGGGCTCGCGGCCAGCGTGTCCTCGAAGGTTTCGACACCGTCTTCGAGGACCTCGAGCGTCGGCGGGGCGCCGTCGCGGGCCGGCGGCGCGTCTTCGGCGTCCGCCAGGCCTTCGGCCAGCGACGTCCGGGCCGGGAGCGGGCGGTAGTCGACCTTGACCAGCGCCGCCGCGTCGCGCGCCTGTTCGAAGGTCTCCGCGACCACGAAGCCGATCGGCTGGCCGTAGTAGGTGACTTCCTTGTCCTGCAACGGAACCCACGACTCGCCGAACATCGTCATCGGCGTGCGCAAGGGCAGCGGGTCGAACGGCGAGTACACGCCGAGCACGCCGGGTGCTTCCCGCACCGCGGTGAAGTCCATGGCTTCGACCTCGCCGTGGGCGATCGTGCTGAGCACGACGTAGCCGTAGGCCATGCCCGGGAAGTTGTGGTCCGCGCCGTACTTCGCCTGGCCGGTGACCTTCAGCGGCGCGTCCAGCCGGGTGATCATCGGGAGCTCCCCTCGGTCAGTTCGAGCAGGGCGCGGACGATGGTCCGCTTGAGCAGCGGCACCTTGAACCCGTTGCCGGACAAGGGTGCGGCGCCGTCCGCCGCGACGGCCGCGGCTTCTTCGAAGGCGGCCTGGGTCGCCGGGCCACCTCGCAGGGCGGCCTCGACGCCCGGCAGCCGCCACGGCACCGTCCCGACGCCGCCGGCCGCGATCCGCGCGTCCGCGACGATTCCGTCCCGGACGTCCAAGGCGACGGCCGCGGAGCACAGCGCGAACTCGTAGGACTGGCGGTCGCGCACCTTGACGTAGGTGGAGTTCGCCGCCCAGTCCAGCCGGGGGACGAGCACCTCGGTGATCAGCTCGCCGGGCCGCAGGTCGTTTTCCACGGCGGGGGTGTCGCCCGGCAGGTGGTAGAACTCGCCGAGCGCGACCTCGCGGGTGCCGGTGGCGTCCGCCAGCCGCAGCCGGGCGTCGAGCGCGACCAGGGCGACGGCGACGTCACTGGCGTGCGTGGCCACGCACGCGTCGCTGGTGCCGAGGATGGCGTGCATCCGGTTGGCGCCTGCGATCGCGGAGCACCCGCTGCCGGGCACGCGCTTGTTGCACGGCATCGCGACGTCGCGGAAGTACGAGCAGCGCGTGCGCTGCAGGATGTTCCCGCCGATGCTGGCCATGTTCCGCAGCTGCTGGGACGCGCTCAGCAGCAGGGCGCGCGAGATCGCCGGGTAGACGCCCGGGTGCGCGGCGATGTCGCTCATCCGCTCCAGCGCGCCGAAGCGCAGGCCGTCGGTGGTGTCGATGCCGCGCAGCGGGACCGCGTTGATGTCGAGGACGTGCTCCGGCGTCAGGACGTCGAGCTTCATCAGGTCGACCAGCGTCGTGCCGCCGGCCAGGAACGTGCCGGGCGTCGCCAGCGCCTCTTCGACGGTGGCGGGGGCGGTCAGCTCAAAGGGTCGCATCGGCCCGCCTCGCCTGCTCGACGGCCTTGACGATGTTCGGGTAGGCCGCGCACCGGCAGAGGTTGCCGGACATGAACTCCCGGACGTCGTCGACGCCCTGCTCGACGGCGGCGACCGCCGACATGACCTGCCCGGCGGTGCAGAACCCGCACTGCAGGGCGTCCTGGTCGACGAACGCCTGCTGCACCGGGTGCAGACCGTCCTCAGTGGACAGACCTTCGACGGTGGTCACCGGCTGCTTGACGGTGGCGGCCAGGGTGAGACACGACAGCACGGGCCGTCCGCCGACGTGCACGGTGCAGGCGCCGCACTGCCCGCGGTCGCAGCCCTTCTTCGGGCCGGTCACGGCGAGGCGCTCCCGCAGCGCGTCCAGGAGGGTCACGCCGGGATCGGCGTCCAGGTGTTCGGTGGTGCCATTGACTTCGAGTGAGATGTCCACTGGTCTCTTTCCGTGGATCGGTCGAGCCTCGTGTGGTGGGAACGGGTGTACCGGATAGTCATCCGCTTCACCCGGTCGCGAGGCTAGCGGATTACAATCCGCTTCGCAACGAAGTGCTCGGGCTGGAGTCGCTCCAGGTCTGGGCTAGATTCCGTGAGAGCGCAACCACCGGGAGGCACGATGACGACGGGCTCGGTCAGTCCCCGCCGCGCGGACACCCGGCGCAATCACGAGCGCATCCTGGTCGCGGCCGCGGCGTCGCTGGCCGAAACGGGCGAGGTCTCGTTCAACGCGATCGCGAAGCAGGCCGAGGTCGGCGTCGGCACGGTCTACCGGCACTTCCCGACCCCGGAGGCGCTGATCCTGGCGGTCTACCGGCGCGAGGTCCGGCACATCGTGGACGTCGTGCCGGCGCTGCTGGAGAAGCACCCCCCGGACGAAGCGGTCCGGGTGTGGGTGACGGACCACCTCGCGCACTACATGATGACGAAGAAGGGCCTGGCCGACGCGCTGCGCACGGCGACGGCGTCCCGGGGCGAGCTGCCGGGCGACGCCTTCGAGGAGATGCTCGGCGCGGTGGCGACGATGCTCGAAGCCAACGTGGCGGCCGGGACGGTGCGGCCGGGACTGACGCCGGTGCTGGTCATGCGGGCCTTCGGTGGCTTGCTGTGGCTGGATCCGAATGGGGATTGGCGGAGTGATGCCGCGAGTCTCGCCGATCTGCTCTGGTACGGGATGGCCGCGCCGCGCGGTTAAGCGGTGCCGTCGAGGTGGACGGTTACGGTGACCCGGCCCTTCTCGTCGCGGTGCGCCAGCGCGTGGCCCGTGCGGCCGGTGTCGTCGAGTTCGAGGGTGAGCGGGGCGCCGTCGCCGGTGAAGTTGCGCCACCACGACTTCGCGTCCGGTAGCCCTACGCGGATGGTGACCACGTCGCCCGCCCGTCGGTAGGCGACCGGGGTGCTGAGGGTGCGTCCCGATCGGCGGCCCGTGTACGTGACCTGCGTGAGGTGACGGCGGACCAGCCGTCCCCAGCGTGGTGACGTCCGGAGCGCGCCGACGCAGGTGTTGACGCGGTCGACGGCGGTTTTCGGGAGCGAGCCTCCACGACTCACGGCGGCCTCCTCGGTCGATGGTGCCGCCACGCTACCGGAAAACGGAGAAGGACGCTCCGGTTGATCCTGTGTCAGCTGGACGTCGGGAACGTGAAAGCGGCCTCGGAGTGGGGCCAGCGCGTGGTGACGACCTTGGCGCGGGTGTAGAAGCGGACGCCCGCGGGGCCGTGGATCGGGCTGTCGCCGATGAGGGAGTCCTTCCAGCCGCCGAAGGAGTAGTACGACATCGGGACCGGGATCGGCACGTTGACGCCGATCATGCCGACCTTGACCTCGCGCTGGAACTTGCGGGCCGCTTCGCCGCTGCCGGTGAAGATCGCCGTGCCGTTGCCGTAGGGGTTGGCGTTGATGACGGCGATGGCTTCGTCGAGCGTCCCGGCGCGGACGATCGCCAGCACCGGGCCGAAGATCTCCTCGCGGTAGGCGTCCATGTCCGGCGTGACGTCGTCCAGCAGGGACGGGCCGACGAAGAAGCCCTCCTCGTGGCCTTCGACCTTCAGGTCGCGGCCGTCGACGACCACCTTCGCGCCCTGCTCCGCGCCACGGGCGACGGAGTGCACCACCCGCTCGCGGGCGGCCTCGGTGACGACCGGGCCCATGTCGCTGGCCGGGTCGCTGCCCGGGCCGACCTTCACTTCGCGGGCCTTGCGTTCGAGGATCTCCACCAGCTTGTCGCCGGCCGGGCCGACGGCGACGCCGACGGAGACGGCCATGCACCGCTGGCCGGCCGAGCCGAACGCGGCGGCGGTGAGGTGATCGGCGGCGAACTCGAGGTCGGCGTCGGGCAGGACGACGGCGTGGTTCTTCGCGCCGCCGAGGGCCTGGACGCGCTTGCCGGCCGCGGTCCCGCGTTCGTGGACGTACTTGGCGATCGGGGTGGAGCCGACGAACGACACCGCGGCGACGTCGGGGTGGTCGAGGATCGCGTCGACGGCGGTCTTGTCGCCGTGGACGACGTTGAAGACGCCGTCGGGCAGCCCGGCTTCGGCGTACAGCCGCGCGACGAAGTTCGAGGCCGACGGGTCGCGTTCGCTGGGCTTGAGGACGAACGTGTTGCCGGTGGCGATGGCGATCGGGTGCATCCACAGCGGCACCATGATCGGGAAGTTGAACGGCGTGATCCCGGCGACCACCCCGAGCGGCTGGCGGAAGTCGTGCACGTCGACGTCGCGGGAGACCTGGTCGGAGAAGCTGCCCTTGAGCGCGTCGGCGATGCCGCAGGCGTACTCGACGACCTCGCGGCCGCGCACGATCTCGCCGCGGGCGTCCTCGATCACCTTGCCGTGCTCGGCGGAGATGATCCGGGCGAGCTCGTCTTCGTGCCGCACGAGCAGCTCGCGGAAGGCGAACATCACCTTGGTGCGCTGGGACAGCGAGGAGTTGCCCCACGACTCGAAAGCCTTGCCCGCGGCCGCGACGGCGGTGTCCACATCGGACTCTTCCGCCAGCAGGACCTGCGCCTGCTGGCGTCCGGTGGCCGGGTCGTAGACCGGTGCCGTGCGGGTCGAGCCCGCCGGGGTGGCGGTGCCGTTGATCCAGTGTTCGATGGTGTTCACGGTGTCCTCCGGGAAGTGGCGCCGGTGCGGGTTCACAGCAGACCGACCGCGGTGTCGACGGCCTTGGCGACGTCTCCGTCGTGCGGGTACAGCAGCGAACGCCCCACCACCAGGCCCTGCACGGTCGGCTGGGTGAGGGCGCGCTGCCAGGCGGCGAAGGCCGCGTCCGGGTCCTTGACCTCGCCGCCGAGCAGGACGGCCGGCAGAGTCGAGGACGCCAGCACGCGCTCCATGTCGTCCACCACCGGAAGTTTCAGCCAGGTGTAGGCCGAGGAGCGGCCGAGCGCGGAGGCGATGGTGATCGACTTGATCACGGCGTCGGGGGAGAGGTCGTTCTTGAGGCGTCCGCCGGCCCAGGTCGACAGGAACGGCTCGACCATGGCGATCAGCTTCCGGTCGGCCAGCTCGTTGACTGCCTTCGCGGTGTTCTCCAGGACGGCCGGGGTGGCCGGGTCATCCAGGCAGATCCGGGTCAGGGTCTTGCCGCCGTCGAAGCGCATCCGCTCGATCGCTTCCGCGTCGTAGCAGGCGAAGCGGTCGTCGATCTCGAAGCTCGACCCGGCCAGCCCGGTGCGGTTCATCGAGCCGATCACGGTTTTGCCGTGCAGCACGCCGAGCAGCAGCAGATCGTCGATGACGTCCGCGGTGGCCAGGACGCCGGTGACGCCGGGGCGGTCCAGGGCCAGGCACAGCCGCTCCAGCAGCTCGCCGCGGTCGGCCATCGCCGAGGGGTTGCCGCCGACGGCGTTCGCGCCGCGGGCGGGGTGGTCCGCCGCGATGATCATCATGCGGCCCTTGTCGTTGAAGGGCGACTTGGCGCGGACGCGGTTCGCGGCCGCCTCGGCGATCGCTTCCGGGTCGTGCACGCGTTTGGCGACGATCCGCCGCAGCACGTCGGTCACAGCTCCGCTCCCAGCCTGGTCTTCGGCGCACGCCCTTCGTGCCCGTGACCTCGACGATTCCAGTGGGCGGGGACTTTGTCAAGACATATGGACAACACGTCATCCCAACAGGTGGCGGGGAGGCGGTAGGCTGCGCGGATGAGCAACCCGGACGTCACCTTCCCGGCCTGGGACGCGGGCCGGGAGATCGTCGTGGACCCGGGCAGTCCCGAGCCGCTGTACTTCCAGGTGTCCCGGCAGCTGCACGCGGCGATCGAGGACGGCAGGCTGCCGGCGGGGGCGCGGCTGGGCAACGAGGTCGACCTCGCCGCGAGCCTGCGCCTGTCGCGGCCGACGATCCGCCAGGCGATCCAGACGCTGGTCAACCAGGGCCTGCTCGTGCGGCGGCGCGGGGTCGGCACGCAGGTCGTCCGCACGAAGGTGGCCCGGCCGCTGCGGCTGAGCAGCCTGTTCGACGACCTCGCCGGGCTGGGCGGCAAACCGGAGTCGGCGGTGCTGGTCAACCGCGTCGAAGAGGTCGGTGCCGAAGTGGCCGAGCTGCTGGAGGCACCGGGGCTGACGCGTGTGCGGCGGCTGAAGCGGCTCCGCTCGACCGACGGCGAGCCGCTCGCCCTGATGAACAACTACCTGCCCGACGGCGTCATCGACCCGGCCGACGACGAGCTGCGCGAGCGCGGGCTCTACCAGCTCCTGCGGTCGGCGGGGGTGCGGCTGCACGCGGCCGAGCAGAACATCGGCGCGCGGCTGGCGACCGAAGAGGACGCGGAACTGCTCCACGAAGAGCCGGGGGCGGCGCTGCTCACCATGCAGCGCACGACCTACGACGACACCGGCCGGGTGGTCGAGTACGGGTGGCACGTGTACCGGGCGTCCCGCTACACGTTCAACCTTTCGCTGACCAACGGGCCTCAGTGAGCGCCGGCCGCCGGCGTGCGGCGGAGCGCCAGGACCACCGTGTCGTCCGCGTGCAGGACGACGTCGTGCATCCGCGTGACCAGCTCGCGGGGCAGGCTCGCCGCCGGGAGCGCGCGATGGGCTGCCGCCACCGTCAAGAGCCTGGCCTGCCCTTCGTCGAGATCCTTGCGGCTCTCCACCAAACCGTCCGTGTACAGCAGCACCGTGTCCCCGGGCGCCAGGACCACGTCGACCAGCTCGCGGCTGCCGGGATCGGGGAAGCCGACCCCGCGGCCGGGGATCGGGGCCGGCAGCAGCCTCGCGGCGCCGGCTGAAGTGACGAGCACGGGCTCCGGGTGGCCGCCGTTCGCGAACTCCGTCCGGCCCGTCGCCGGGTCCATCCGGGCGAGCAGGACCGTCGCCATCAAGCCCGGTTCGATCGGGGCCAGGGTGCGGGACGCGTGCGCGATCAGGTCGCGGAACGGGTGCCCCTCCAGGGCCAGGGTGCGGATCGCGTGGGTCACCGTCAGGGCGTGCCGGGTCGAGGTGACGCCGTGGCCTACCGCGTCGACCAGGGTCACGTGGACCCGGCCGCCCGGCAGGACGAACCAGTCGTAGAGGTCGCCGCCGGTCGGGGAGTCCTGGTCCGTCGGGGAATAGTGGACCGCCAGCTCCAGGCCCGGTACCGCGGGCGGGCGCGGGCGCAGCGCGTCCTCCAGCTCGCGGAAGATCGCCGCGTGCGCGCGGCGCAGCTGCTCGTCCCGCTGCTCCAGCTCGACGTACATCGCCAGCACGCCGCTGTTGGTCTCGGCCAGCTCGTGCTTGAGGTCCCGCTGCTCGTGGGCGAGCGTGTCGGCGCGGGCGACCAGCGCGAGCATCTCCTCGCGCGTCGCCCGGTCGTCGTCGGGGTCGGCCGGGGCCACCCGCCTGCCGCCGGTGAGGTGCCAGGTCAGCGTCTCGCCGTCGCCGCGCTCGGGCAGCAGCGGCAAGGCGTCCCGGCTCGCCGCGTGGTCCAGCCGCACCGTGACGGCGAGCCGGTGGTCCGAGACCGCCGTGGTCACGTCGACGGTTTCGCCCGCGGTCAGCGCCGGCTCGGCGAGCAGGGTCACCGCGAGCACCAGCCGCCCGCGGTCGTCGGCGGGGACGCCGGCTTCGGCGCAGGCCGTGCGCAGCCGCCGCCGGATGCGGGCCAGGTCGGGGCGCATCAGGCGGACCGGTCCGCGCGCAGGGCGAGCATGGCCGCGTCGTCACGCGGGTTCCGGTGCCGGTGGGCGAGGTCCGCGGCGAACAGGAGCAGGTCCGGGGCGTGGCCCGGGACGCGCCACGCGGTGCCGACGCCGTCGGTGTGCAGCACCACGACGTCGTCGTCGGCCAGCGACAGGTGCCGGACCGGCGCCGACGGCAAGGTGAACCCGACGACGCCGGGCGTGCTGAGCAGCAGCCGGGACGGGCCGCCGCCGACGCTCGCGCCGCTGACGTTGCCGACTCCGCAGAACTCGAGCCGCCGCGGCGCGATCCGCACCAGCGCGACCGCGGCGCCGCGGGTCGTCCGCAGCGCGCGGTGCATGTTCGTGAGCTGGTGGGGCAGCGGGCGGTCCGGGTTCTCGGTGAACACGCGCAGCGCGGCGTCCGCGGCTTCGGCGGCGTCGGGCCCGTGGCCGAGCCCGTCGGCGACGACGGCGGTCCGGCTGCCGGTGACGTCGGCCAGCGCGACGGCGTCACCGCAGTGCTCCTCGCCGTCCCGCGGCAGCCGGAAGTGCCCGACCGAGCCGGCTCGCGGCGCCGGGGCGAGCAGGCGGGCGGCGGCGAGCGTCCCGCCCGCGGGCGAGGACGTGATCCGGAACTCGGTCGCCATCCGCTTCACCGCGCCGAGCCCGGTGCCGAGGGTGGCGGTGGTCGTGTTGCCGTCGAGCAGCCAGTGGTCGAGGTCGGCCATGCCGGGGCCGTCGTCGGCGGCCAGCACGTCGACGCCGGGCCCGGCCAGGGACGGCTGCACGAACACCGAGCCGCCACCGCTGTGCTTGTCGATGTTGCCGGCCAGTTCGGCGGCCACGACCGCGGCGCGCTCGGCCAGCACGTCCGGCAGCCCGGCGCCGTGCGCGGTCTCCCGCGCGACGCGGGCGGCGGCGTACCCCGCGCTGGGGTGGTCGACGCGGATCGGGCGCGTCAGGCCGGCGACGGTGGCGGTCATGGCTTCCAGCGCACGACCGTGACCGTGGTGCCGCGGCCGGGCGCGGTGTCGAGGGTGAAGTCGTCGACCAGGCGGCGGGTGCCGCCCAGGCCGTGCCCGAGTCCCGCGCCGGTGCTGAACCCGTCGGTCATCGCCTGCTCGACGTCGGCGATGCCCGGGCCTTCGTCGCGCACTCGCAGCCGGAGCCCGACGCGGCCGGCCCGGTCCCGCACCGGGCCGACGGTCAGGGTGCCCCCGCCGCCGTGGATGTAGGCGTTGCGGACCAGCTCGCTGGCGGCGGTGACGATCTTCGTCTGGTCGACGATCGTGAACCCGGCGGCGACCGCGGCGGCCCGCACGGCGTGCCGCGCGGCGAGCAGGTCTTCTTCGGCCCGGACGGGGTGCTCGCCGGACGGGATGGTCCGCTCGTCAGGAAGCATGAGGCGCCTCTTCGGCGGCCTCGGCGGGACGGCGCCAGCCCAGCAGCTCCATCGCCTGTTCCGCGTTGAGCGCGGTCCGGACGCCGGTGAGCCGCAGGCCGAGCTCGGTCAGGGTCAGCGCGACGGCTGGGCGCATGCCCGCCACGACCATCCGCGCGCCGAGCAGCCGCCCGGTCCCGGCCAGCTCCATGAGCACGCGGGCGACGAACGAGTCGACGACCTCCAGCCGGGAGATGTCGATGACGACGCCGCGGATGCCCTCGTTCGCGATCCGCGTGGTCAGCTCGTCGGTGAACGCGAGGGCGGTCTTGTCGTCGAGGTCGCTCAGCAGCCCGCTGAGCAGGATGTCCCCGAGCCGCAGGATCGGCAGTCCGGTGTTCACCCGGTCACCGCGCCCGGGCGGCCGCCGTCGCCGAGCAGCTGCATCGCGGTCGCCAGCGCGTCGGCGAGCGAACCGCGGGTGACGATGTGCGAAAGGTCGATGCCCAGCTGCGTGATCGTCTGGGCGATCGACGGGCGGATGCCGCTGATCACGCACTCCGCGCCCATGAGCCGGACGGCGCTGACGGTCTGCAGCAGGTGCTGCGCCACCGCGGTGTCGACGGTCGGGACGCCGGTGATGTCGATGATCGCGACCCGGGCCTCGTTGTCCTGGATGGCTTCCAGGAGGTTGTTCATCACGACCTGGGTCCGGGCGCTGTCGAGCGTGCCGATCAGGGGCACGGCGAGGACGTGGCGCCACAGCCGCACGACCGGGGTGGACAGCTCCAGCACCTGGCTGTGCTGCTCGCGGATGATGCGTTCCCGGCCGGCCGAGTAGACCTCGAAGGTCAGCACGCCCGCGCTGTCGAGCAGCTCGTTGACCAGCAGCGCGGCCCGGTAGCGCAGCGCGGAGTCGTCGGTGTGCCGCTCGATCGCGCTCAGCATCGTGCGCTTGAGGGCGAGGATCGCCATGGCGGTGGCCGACGGATTGGAGCGGCGCGCACCCGCGCGGGCCCGGCGCTCCGACAGCGACGTCAGCGCGTCGCGCACCGCCGGGTCCTGGTCCACGATCCGCGACACCGGGAGCGTGCCGGCGAGCGCGTCCCGCAGGGCTTCCAGCAGTTCGACGGCCTCGCGACGCAGTTCCTGCCCGCTCCGGTCGCCGTCGTGCGGCTCCTGCCCGGCCCAGTCCCGGGCCAGGGCGGCGCGGTCCTCGTCCAGCATGCGCGCCAGCACCGTGCGGACCTGGCTGTCGTCCGTGCCCAGCACCGACTCCTCCTCCGGGGATCGGGGCGCGCTCTGCTGTACGCCGACCTAACTGTTGTCATATAACAACAGTTGCGTCAGGTATGCAAATCAGGGGATGCCGAGTCCGCGAGGGCCAGGTACTCCCGCAAGCCCGTCGCGAGCGCGGCCCGGCCCGCGGGGCTCATCTTCGCCAGCAGCGACTCGACGCCTTCCCGCCGCCGTGCCCGCAGGTCCCGCAGGTACGCGCGGCCCCGGTCGGACAGCCGCAACGTCAGCTCGCGACGGCTGCGCGAGCTGGGCAGGCGTTCGAGGAACCCGACCGCCTCCAGCCGGTCGCAGAGCCTGCTCACCAGCGGTGGCGTCGAGCCCAGCTGCTCGGCCAGCTGCCGGAGGTTGACCCCGTCGTGGCGGTCCAGCGCGACGACCGCGCGCAGCTGCGACACCGAAAGCGGCCGCGGCGAGACGTCCCACGCGCCCTCGACCACCGACTCGAAGAGGCGGGCGAGGCTCGGCACGGCGGCCGGCCCATCCGGGCCGTCCTCCTCGCGGGATCGATCCACGGCGTCCACTCTGGCATCCCTATGCTGAACCGGCAGCACGGCCCGCGCGGCTCGCCGTGCGCCGGCGCGGAACCGGTGAGCAGGAGGCAGGCGTTGGACAGATCCCTGGCGGTGGAACGTCTCCTCCGTGACGTACCACCGCACGACCTGCCCGGGGCGCTGCGCTCGGGACTGCGCGAGCACTTCGGCGCCGAAGCGGTCGAACTGCTGATGGCCGACTACGCCCTGACCGAGCTGTGCCGGGTGGGCGACGAGCCCTACACGGCGGAACCGATGCCGGTCGAGGGCACCACGCCCGGCGCGGCCTTCGTCGCCCAGGCGGCGACGTTCGACCACGACGGCGACCGCGTCACCGGCTACCTGCCGGTCAGCGTCCGCGGCGACCGGCTCGGCGTCCTGGCCGTCACGCTGCCGTCGGAACCCGAACCGCCGGTCTGGGCCGAGCTGGAGCGGTTCGCCGAAGCGGTGGCCCACGAACTGTTCGTCGCCGACCGGGACACCGACCTCTACATCCAGGCCCGGCGCTCCTCGCGGCTGACGCTGGCCGCGGAGATGCAGTGGCAGCTGCTGCCCGGGCGGGCCTGCACTCGTGCCGAGTTCGCGCTCGGCGGTCAGCTCGAACCGGCCTACGCCATCTACGGCGACTGCTTCGACTGGTCGGCGTCCGCGCGGAAGCTCGCCGTCACGCTGATCAACGGCATGGGGGAGGGCAGTGAAGCCGCCCTGCTGACCAATCTCGCGGTCAACGCGCTGCGCAACGCCCGGCGTGCCGGGATCGCGCTCGACGCGCAGGCCGAACTCGCCGACCAGGCGCTCTACGCGCACCACCGCGGCGCCGAGCACGTGGCCGCGTTGCTGCTGGAGTTCGACCTGGCCACCGGCGCGGTGGCCGTGGTCGACGCCGGCTCGCCCCGGCTGTGGCGGCTGCGGGACGGCAAGGCCGAGCGCGTCCACTTCGACGAACAGCTGCCGCTGGGCACCTTCGACGGCACGGTCTACGAGGTCGAAAGCTTCGAGGCGGCCGGCGGGGACCGGTTCGTCTTCGTCAGCGACGGCGTTTACGACGCACTCGGCCCGCACGGCGAGCGCTACGGCGACCGCGAGCTCGCCGAGGCGGTCGCCGCGACCGCCGACCTGCCCGCGGCGCACGTCCCGGGCGCGATGCTGCGGGAACTTTCGACGCGCCGGCACGGAAACCAGGCCGAGGACGACGCGATGGTCGTGTGCCTCGACTGGTTCGGGCCGGCGCCGTCGCCGGGTACCGGCCCGGCGGTGACGGTCCGCCCGGCCGACACACCGCGGTAGCCCACGGCGGTGGGTGTCCCGAGCCGTGACCCGACGGGCATCACGCGTGATCGGACGGGCATCTCGCGTGACTGAAGAGGCATCACGTGTGATGGGGAGGGCATCACGCCGATGCCCGCCGGATCACGGGTGATGCCTCTCCGATCACGGGTGATGCCCTGCCAGTCACGCGAGATGCCCGGGAGCGCACGGCCGGGCGGTCAGGCGGCCGCTCGTTCGCGCGGGGTCGCGCGGCCGGCGTCGACGACGGCGGCGAGCACGGCGTCCGCGTCGAGGGCCGGGTCCCACAGCGCGCAGCCGACGACGTGCGCGAGTTCGCGCCGGCCGTGCTGCGCTGTGAGCGGGACGTCGGTCGGGCGGCCCTTCTTGACCGCGTGGACCGCCCGGGTCACCAGGATCGCTTCCTGACGGCTGGGCGCCGCGGCGAAGATCTTCTCCACCGCGGCCCGGACCTGGTCGTTCATCGTGCGCCCGTCAGGCCTTGATCTCCTTCCGGTCGGACTGCGCGCCGCTGATCTCGATGCGCCGCGGCTTGGCCTGCTCGGCGACCGGGATGCGCAGCGTCAGCACGCCGGCCTCGTAGTCGGCGGCGATGTGGTCGGTGTCGAGGGTCTCGCCGAGGAACAGCTGCCGGGAGAAGACACCGAGGGGCCGTTCGGAGACCTGCATCTGCACGTCGTCACCGCCGTGGAGCGGGCGGCGTTCGGCCTTGACGGTCAGCACGTTGCGTTCGATGTCCAGCTCGATGGCGTCCGGGGAGACGCCGGGCAGGTCGAAGCACACCACGAACTCGTCGCCGGCGCGGTAGGCGTCCATGGGCATCGCGGCCGGCTTGGACCAGGTTCCGGGCGTGCCGAAGACCTGCTGGGTGAGGCGGTCCAGCTCACGGAACGGGTCGGTGCGCATCAACATCGGTTTCCTCCTCCTTGGTTCGGTTCGTGTCAACACGCACCTCTTTTCTAGCATGTCATCCAAACGATGACAAGTATGAAGTCGTCAAGAAGATGACATCACCCGTGGCGTGTGAAGCCGGACCCGGCGGGTTACTCGGGGAGCGGAGATCCACCCCCGTATCCGAGGAGCCCCTGTGTCCGAGCAGCCCGCCCAGCAGCAGACCCCGCCCGGGACGACCGCCGCGATGACCCCGCGGCCCGACCACGGCGAGCACACCTACCGCGGCTCCGGCAAGCTGACCGGCAAGGCGGCGCTCATCACCGGGGCCGACAGCGGGATCGGCCGGGCGGTGGCGATCGCGTACGCCCGGGAAGGCGCCGACGTGCTCATCTCCTACCTCGACGAGCACGAAGACGCGGAAGAGACGCGGCGCTGGGTGGAGGAGGCCGGGCGCAAGGCCGTCGTCGTGCCCGGTGACGTCGCCGACCCGGCGCACTGCCGGGCCCTGGTCGCCCGCGCGGTCGAGGAGTTCGGCCGCCTCGACGTCCTGGTGAACAACGCCGCCTTCCAGATGAGCCACGACTCGCTCGAGGAGATCCCCGACGAGGAGTGGGACCGCACGCTCGCCACGAACCTCAGCGCGTTCTTCCACCTCGCCAAGGCCGCGGTGCCGCACATGAAACCCGGCGCGTCGATCATCGGCAGCTCGTCGGTGAACTCCGACAGCCCGACCCCGCAGCTGCTGCCCTACGACGTCACGAAGGCGGGCATCGCGAACATGTGCGCGGCGCTGGCCCAGTTGCTGGGGCCGAAGGGGATCCGGGCCAACAGCGTCGCGCCGGGGCCGATCTGGACGCCGCTGATCCCGTCCACCATGCCGGAAGAGGCGGTGAAGTCCTTCGGCGAGCAGGTGCCGCTCGGCCGGGCCGGGCAGCCGGCCGAGCTCGCGCCGGTATACGTGCTGCTGGCTTCCGACGACGGCAGCTACGTGTCGGGGGCGCGGGTCGCGGTGACCGGGGGCGCGCCGATCCTCTGATTCGACCCCGCTCGCCCGGTGTCTTGAACGACTCGTTCCTGTCGTCCGACGACAGGAACGAGTCGTTCAAGGCTTCAGGGCCGGGTCCGGCTGCCGCGTTCGAGGTGCAGGCAGACGGCGAGGTTGACGGCGACGCAGCCCGCGAACAGCCACGGCAGCGCCAGGAAGATCCCGGCGGCCACCAGGGCCAGCGCGACGGCGTCCGAGCCGAGGCACAGCACCAGCGGAACCCGGGGCCTCGCCGCCCGCAACTCCCGCTCGAGCCCGCGCAGCCGCCGCCGTTCCCACGCTTTCAGCGGCGGGCCGGGGTCAGCGGCCGCGGGGATCATCGCTCTCGCCCTGCTCGTCGGGCTGGGTCGCGGCGGCCGCGATCTCGGCCGGGTCCGCCGCGTGCCGGGGGTGTCCGCGGGTGACGTGCCCTTCCTCGCGCATCCGTTCCACCATGTGCGGGTAGTGGAGCTCGAACGCCGGCCGCTCGGAGCGGATCCGGGGCAGCTCCAGGAAGTTGTGCCGGGGCGGCGGGCTGGTGGTCGCCCACTCCAGCGAGTTGCCGTGCCCCCAGGGGTCGTCGACGTCGATGGGGTCGCCGTAGCGGTAGCTCTTGAAGACGTTCCAGATGAACGGCAGCACCGAAAGGCCCAGCACGAACGCGCCGATCGTGGAAACCGTGTGCATCCAGGTGAAGTTGTCGCTCGAGAGGTAGTCGGCGTAGCGGCGGGGCATGCCCGCGTCGCCGAGCCAGTGCTGGATCAGGAACGTCGTGTGGAAGCCGAGGAACGTCGTCCAGAAGTGCCACTTCGCCAGGCCCTCGTCGAGCATCCGGCCGGTGATCTTGGGGAACCAGAAGTAGATGCCGGCGAAGGTCGCGAAGACGATCGTGCCGAACAGCACGTAGTGGAAGTGGGCGACGACGAAGTAGCTGTCGTGGATGTGGAAGTCCAGCGGCGGGGACGCGAGGATCACCCCGGTGAGCCCGCCGAGCAGGAAGGTCACCATGAACCCGACCGACCACAGCATCGGCGACTCGAACGTCAGCTGCCCCTTCCACATGGTGCCGATCCAGTTGAAGAACTTGATCCCCGTCGGCACCGCGATCAGGAACGTCATGATCGAGAAGAACGGCAGCAGCACGGCGCCGGTGGCGAACATGTGGTGCGCCCACACCACCGCCGACAGCCCGGTGATCCCGATGGTCGCGAACACCATGAGCTTGTAGCCGAACAACGGCTTCCGGCTGAACACCGGCACGATCTCGGTGACGATCCCGAAGTAGGGCAGCGCGACCACGTAGACCTCGGGGTGGCCGAAGAACCAGAACAGGTGCTGCCACAGGATCGCGCCGCCGTTCTCCGGGTCGAACACGTGCGCGCCGAGGTGCCGGTCGGCCAGGAGCGCGAACAGCGCCGCGGTGAGGATCGGGAACGCCAGCAGGATCAGGATCGACGTGAACAGGATGTTCCACGTGAAGATCGGCATCCGCCACATGAGCATCCCGGGACACCGCAGGCACACGATCGTGGTGATCATGTTGACCGCGCCGAGGATGGTGCCGAGACCGGTGACGATCAGCCCCGAGATCCACAGGTCCCCGCCGACGCCGGGGGAGTGGATGGCGTTGGACAGCGGCGTGTAGGCGGTCCAGCCGAAGTCGGGCGGGCCGCCGGGGGTGGCGTAGGCGGAGAGGACGATCGTGCCGCCGAACAGGTACAGCCAGTAGGAGAACGCGTTGAGCCGCGGGAACGCCACGTCCGGCGAGCCGATCTGCAGCGGCAGGACGAAGTTGGCGAAGCCGAACAGGTTCGGGGTGGCGTAGAGCAGCAGCATGATCGTGCCGTGCATGGTGAACAGCTGGTTGTACTGCTCCGGCGAAAGGAACTGCAGGCCCGGCCGGGCCAGCTCGCCCCGCATCAGCAGCGCGGTGAGGCCGCCGACCAGGAAGAACCCGAACGACGTCGTCAGGTACAGCACGCCGATCGTCTTGTGGTCGGTGGTGCGGATGGTCTTGAGGATCGTCGCGCCGCGCTTGCCCCGCCACACCGGCCGGTGGGGGATCGGAGCCGGACGCAGAGAGGTTTCGGTCATCGGGCTCCCACCTGGTGCCGCCGGGCTGGTCGCGCTGCGCGTACCCGGGCCGGCCGCCGGTACACGCGGCGAACGGGTGTTTCCCGGGGGCTTAGCCGCGTTTCGCCCGGGTATGCCGTCCGGAGCAGCGCCGGCCGCCGGCCGGGCCACCGAAAGGAAACGCCATGTCCACTGCCACCCACACCCGCACGAGAACGCCCGTACAGGTCGCCGCCCTGGCCGTCGCGGCCGTGTTCCTGCTGGTCGGCGTGCTCGGCTTCATCCCGGGCGTCACCACTCACTACGACCAGCTGAGCTTCGCCGGCCACGACTCGATGGCCATGCTCCTGGGCCTGTTCATGGTCTCGGTCCTGCACAACATCGTCCACCTGCTGTTCGGCGTGGCCGGGATCGCCGCGGCCGGCACCGCGCGCGGCGCGAAGCTGTTCCTGATCGCCGGCGGTGCCGTCTACCTGGTGCTCTGGCTGTACGGGCTGCTCATCGACCACGGCAGCGACGCGAACTTCGTGCCCGTCAACACCGCGGACAACTGGCTGCACCTCGTCCTCGGCGTCGGCATGATCGCCCTCGGCCTGCTGACCGGCCGCGCGGAACGGTCCGTGCGGGGACCGCAAGCCGCCCGCGGGCCCGGGCTGGGCTGACCACCCGGCGTACCCAGGAGGCCGGACGGCGTACCTGGAGGGTCGGCTCGCGTACCTGGAGGGTCGGTTCACGAGCCGACCCTTCGGGTACGCGAGTCACGCGTCGTGCTCCTTGGTGCGCATCAGCACCGCGAGGGAGCGGGCGGCGACCACGAGCGGGCTGCTGCCGGCCACCGTGCGAGGGGTCGCCAGCTGGTCGCCCGCCACACCGCCGACCAGGACGCCGCCGACGGACCGGTGGAACGCCTCGCCCGTCGCCGTGTCCAGGACGATCGCCCACTCTTCGCCGTAGCCGCCGTCCGGGACCGTCATCGTGATGTCGTCTTCGTGGGCGTTGAAGCACAGCAGGAACGAGTCGTCGAGGACGCGTTCGCCGCGGGCGTCGACGTCGGGGATCGCCGTGCCGTTGAGGAACACCATGATGCTGCGGCCGAAGCCGGCCTCCCAGTCCCGGTCGGTCATCTCCTCGCCGGCCGGGGTGAACCACGCGATGTCGCGCAGCTCGTCGCCCCGGCGGATCGGGCGGCCGGCGAAGAACCGCCGCCGGCGGAACACCGGGTGCTGCCGGCGGAGGTCGACGACCGCCGAGGTGAACTCGAACAGCTCGCGGTGGCGCTCCAGCAGTGACCAGTCCACCCAGGACAGCTCGTTGTCCTGGCAGTAGGCGTTGTTGTTGCCCCGCTGGGTGCGGCCGAGCTCGTCGCCGTGCAGGAGCATCGGCACCCCCTGCGACAGCAGCAGCGTGGCGATCATGTTGCGGCGCTGGCGGGCCCGCAGGTCGAGCACCTTCTCGTCCTCGGTCGGCCCTTCCGCGCCGCAGTTCCACGACCGGTTGTCGCCGGCGCCGTCCCGGTTGTCCTCGCCGTTGGCCTCGTTGTGCTTTTCGTTGTAGGACACCAGGTCCCGCAGCGTGAAGCCGTCGTGCGCGGTGACGAAGTTGATCGACGCGA
>NZ_JBFACT010000103.1:0-22433 GCF_040640995.1 Amycolatopsis sp. NPDC021455
ACAGCCCCACCGAACGCATGACACAGTTACTCAACACCACCCACAACCAACAGCAGTATTGCAACAACCACTAGAAATCGCCCTCCCAGGGGGGCGGCCCCAAGGCCAGTCTATCGGCGCCCCCGGACAAAACCCGCTCCGAAGGCACCCGCCGGCTCCAGCTGTCCACAATCGGCCGGGGCTGTGGACAACCGCGCGTGCAGGCTCAGCTGACCGGTTCCACGATCCCTGCCCGGGCCTCCGGAGCCGCCGACCTCAGGGCGTCCGCCGCTTCGTCGCTCGGCTGGGACTGGGACTTGCGTTCCGCCTCCACCCGGGCCCGGTAGACCTCGATCTCACGCTTCACCGTTTCGGGTGACCAGCCGAGCACCTCGCCCACCAGCGCCGCCACCTGCTCGGCGCAGTCGACACCTCGGTGGGCGTACTCGATCGAGATGCGTGTCCGGCGGGCCAGGACGTCCTCCAGGTGCAGTGCCCCTTCGTGCGAAGCCGCGTACACCACTTCGACGCCCAGGTAGTCCGGGGCGTGCTCGATCGGCTTCAGCAGCTCCGGGCGGCCTTCCGCCGACGCCAGGACCTCGTGGACCAGCGAGCCGTAACGGTCCAGCAGGTGCCTCACCCGGTAGGGGTGCAGGCCGTGCTCCGCCGCCAGGTGGTCGGCCTGGTTGACCAGGGCGTGGTAGCCGTCCGCGCCCAGGAGGGGGACCTTGTCCGTGATCGACGGCTGCGATCGGCCGGGCAGGTCCACCGCCGCCGCGTCGACCGCGTCCGCCGCCATCACCCGGTATGTCGTGTACTTTCCGCCCGCGATCGCGACCAGGCCCGGCGCCACCCGCGCCACCGCGTGCTCGCGCGAGAGCTTCGAAGTCTCTTCGCTCTCCCCCGCCAGCAACGGGCGCAGGCCCGCGTACACGCCTTCGATGTCGTCGTGCGTCAGCGGTGTCGCCAGGACCGTGTTGACGTGCTCGAGGATGTAGTCGATGTCGTGCTTCGTCGCCGCCGGGTGGGCCAGGTCCAGGTTCCAGTCCGTGTCCGTCGTGCCCACGATCCAGTGGTTGCGCCACGGGATCACGAACAGCACCGACTTCTCCGTGCGCAGGATCATCCCCGACTCCGAGACGATCCGGTCGCGCGGGACGACGATGTGCACGCCCTTGCTCGCGCGCACCCGGAACCGGCCGCGCCCGCCGGACAGCCGCTGCAGCTCGTCTGTCCAGACGCCGGTGCAGTTGATCACCGCGGCCGCCGAGATCTCCGTTTCACGCCCGTCCTCGACGTCTCGCACGCGCACGCCGGACACCCGGTCGGCCTCGCGCAGGAACCCGACGACCTGGGTGGACGTCCGCACGACGGCGCCGTAGTGCGCCGCCGTCCTGGCCACCGTCATCGTGTGGCGGGCGTCGTCGGACTGCGCGTCGTAGTAGCGGATCCCACCGATCAGCGCCGACCGCTTGAGCGCCGGCACCATCCGCAGCGCGCCCGCGCGGGTCAGGTGCTTCTGCCCCGGGACGCTGCGGGCGCCGCCCATCGTGTCGTACATCAGCAGGCCGGCAGCCGTGTACGGCCGCTCCCACACGCGGTGCGTCAGCGGGTAGAGGAAGCTGACCGGCTTCACCAGGTGGGGCGCGATCGTCGTCAGCATCAGCTCGCGCTCGCGCAGCGCCTCCCGGACCAGGCCGAATTCGAGCTGTTCCAGGTAGCGCAGGCCGCCGTGAAAGAGCTTGCTCGACCGGCTCGACGTCCCGGACGCGAGGTCACGGGCCTCGACGAGCGCGACCCGGAGCCCGCGCGTCGCGGCGTCGAGCGCCGTGCCCGCGCCCACCACGCCGCCGCCGATGACGACGAGATCGAACGTCTCCTTGCCGAGCCGCTGCCACGTCTCTTCCCGCTTGACCGGGCCCAGTCGAGCCGGGTTCGTCTCCGCTGCGTGCTGCGCCACGTGACATTCCTCCTCGTGCCGGCGAGGCCTCCAGCATCGCACGACCCGGTGATCATCCGCCCGTCCACGGATGACACTTGTGGCGTAACCCTCCGCGATCTTGAAAAGATTCGGCTGGCCGGTGCTTGGAATCCGCTTCTACGCCCCGGTAACGTCGCGCGGACGTGGGTCGGCAACGGTGCCGTGGCACGCCGTGATCGACCCTGCGCAGATTGTCCAGTGTGGAGGTGCAGCGGTGAGTGCTGGAGCAATAATCGTCTGGGAAATACTGGGAACGGCCGCGCTGATCCTGCTCGGCAACGGTGTGGTCGCCAACCACGTACTCCGCAAGAACAACGGTCACAACGGTGGCTTCCTCTTCATCACCTTCGGCTGGGCGTTCGCCGTCTTCACCGGCGCCAGCATCGCCGCGCCCAGCGGCGCCCACCTCAACCCGGCGGTGACGCTGGGGCTCGCCATCGCCGACAAAGTCGGGTGGGACAAGGTCCCGTTCTACTTCATCGGCGAGATGGTCGGCGCGATCATCGGCGCCGTGCTCTGCTGGGCCGCCTACAAGCTGCAGTTCGACGACCACCCCGAGCCCGAGAACACGCTCGGCATCTTCTCCACCGCGCCGCAGATCCCGAACGTCGCCTGGAACCTCGTCACCGAGATCATCGGCACCTTCGTCCTGGTCGCGTGGATCCTGCTCAGCCCGGTCGCCGCGGCCGCGTCGCCGGACGGCGTCCCGACCTTCGGCAACTCCGCGTTGGGCTACGCCGGCGTCTCGTTCGTGGTCCTCGTGATCGGTACCTCGCTCGGCGGGCCGACGGGCTACGCCATCAACCCGGCCCGTGACCTCGGCCCGCGGATCGCCTACGCGTTCCTCCTGCCGATCAAGAACAAGGCGAACGCCAACTGGGGCTACTCGTGGATCCCCGTCGTCGGCCCACTGGTCGGCAGCGCGCTCGCCGCACTCCTCTACCTCGCCGTCCACAACCTGACCTGATCGCCTCCCGAAGACGGAATTCCTGGAGCACACATGACTTCGTACGTAGCCGCGATCGACCAGGGCACCACCTCGACCCGGTGCATGATCTTCAACCACGAGGGCCGCGTGGTCTCGGTCGACCAGCGCGAACACGAGCAGATCTTCCCGAAGGCCGGCTGGGTCGAACACAACGCGGAAGAGATCTGGGAGAACACGCGCCGGGTCGCCGCGGGCGCGCTGGCCAAGGCCGACCTCACCGCCAAGGACATCGCCGCGGTCGGCATCACCAACCAGCGCGAAACCGCGCTCGTCTGGGACAAGACCACCGGCAAGCCGGTGTACAACGCGATCGTCTGGCAGGACACCCGCACCGACCGGATCGTCACCGAGCTCGGCAACCTCGGCGGCGGGCAGGAGCGCTACCGCGCGAAGGTCGGGCTCCCGCTCGCCACCTACTTCTCCGGCCCCAAGATCAAATGGATCCTGGACAACGTCGAGGGCGCGCGCCAGAAGGCCGAGGCCGGTGACCTGATCTTCGGCAACATGGACACCTGGGTGCTGTGGAACATGACCGGCGGCCCGGACGGCGGCGTGCACGTCACCGACCCGACCAACGCCTCGCGCACCATGCTCATGGACCTCGACACCCTGCAGTGGGACGCCGAGATCGCCGGCGAGATGGGCATCCCCCTTTCGATGCTGCCGGAAATCCGTTCCTCGTCCGAGGAATACGGCAAGGTCCGCGAGAAAGGCGCGCTGGCCGGCGTCCCGATCTCGGGCATCCTGGGCGACCAGCAGGCCGCGACGTTCGGCCAGGCCTGCCTCTCGCCCGGCGAGGCCAAGAACACCTACGGCACCGGCAACTTCATGCTGCTGAACACCGGCACCGAAAAGGTGATGTCGCAGAACGGGCTGCTCACCACGGTCTGCTACAAGATCGGCTCGAACGACACGGTCTACGCGCTGGAAGGCTCCATCGCCGTCACCGGTTCGCTGGTGCAGTGGCTGCGCGACAACCTCGGCATGATCACGACCGCGGCCGAGATCGAGGAGCACGCGCGCAGTGTCGAGGACAACGGCGGCGCGTACTTCGTCCCGGCGTTCTCGGGTCTGTTCGCTCCTTACTGGCGATCCGACGCTCGCGGCGCGATCGTCGGGCTCACCCGGTTCGTCAACAAGGGCCACCTCGCCCGCGCGGTGCTGGAGGCGACCGCCTTCCAGTCGCGCGAGGTCATCGACGCGATGAACGCCGACTCCGGCGTCGCGCTCACCTCCCTCAAGGTCGACGGCGGCATGGTCGTCAACGAGCTGCTCATGCAGTTCCAGGCCGACATCCTCGGCGTGCCGGTGATCCGCCCGGTGGTCAACGAGACCACCGCGCTGGGTGCCGCCTACGCCGCCGGCCTCGCCGTCGGGTTCTGGAAGTCCGAGGACGACATCCGCACCAACTGGGCCCAGGACAAGCAGTGGGATCCGGCCATGGACGACTCCCGCCGCGAGCGCGAGTACCGCAACTGGAAGAAGGCCGTCACCAAGACCTTCGACTGGGTCGAGGACGAAGACTGACGAAGACCGACCAACGACAACGAGGGCCCGGGGGCGCCTCTCACGGCGCCTCCGGCCCGCCCGGTCAGACCTCCCAGCCCTCCGGCTCGCCGGACTGCTCGTTGGGCGCGACAACCAGGAAATTCACCCCCTGGTCGTCCGCGACCCGCACCTGCCGCCCGTACGGCGAGTCGAACGGCTCGCCGAGTACCCGGCCGCCGAGCTCGGCCACCTTGGCCGCGCTCGCGTCGGCGTCCGCCACCCAGAAGTAGGTGGACCAGTTCGACGGCACCTCCGATGGCACCGACGCGGGCAGGGCGCCGACACCGCCGACCGGGCGGCCGTCGAGCAGCAGCACCGCGTACGTGAACTCGTCACTGGACAGGTCCTGGAAGCCGTAGCCGAAGACCTGCTCGTAGAACGCCTTCGCCGCCGGGTAGTCACGACTCATGCACTCGGTCCAGGCCGGCGTGCCCGGGAGCGCGGTGACCTGCGTGCCGATGTGGTTGCCGTCCTCCCAGAGGCCGAAGACCGCGCCCCCCGGGTCGGCCGCGACGGCCATCCGGCCCTCCTTCATCACCTCCATCACGGGCATGAGGATCTGCCCGCCCGCCTCGGTGATCACCGTGGCCGTCTTGTCCACATCGGACACCGACAGGTAGGTCGTCCACACCGCCGGGACGTCCTGGCCGGGTGGAGCCTGGCCGATCCCGGCGACGGGCCGCCCGCGCAGCATCGCCATGCCGTAGAAGCCGGTCTCCTCACCGCCCCGGTGCACGTCCCAGCCGAACAGGGCCCCGTAGAAGGCCGCCGCTTTCGCCTGGTCGGGCACCATCAGGTCCACCCAGCTGGGCGTGCCGTCGGGCCACCGCTCGTCCCGGAACACCATTTCCGCTCCCAACCCCTCGTCCGCGCCGCCTCGGGTGACGGCCGACACAGTGTTGCACCGGGCACCGACAAAAACAGGGCCGAAGGGCTCCCCACCACGGAACCGGGCCGGCCGGGGACGGTCGGTGAACGACCTCAGCCGCGGACCAGCCGGGCGTAGACGACGATGTTGTCGACGTAGTTGTGCGCGCTCCGGTCGAAGACGCCGCCGCAGGTGATCAGCCGCAGCTCGGCGTCGGCCGTGTCGTTGTAGACGCCTTCGCTTTCGAAGTCCTTTTTCGGCACCTGGTGCACCTTCGTCACCTCGAACTGCGCCGTGGTGCCGTCCTTGCGGGCGATCGAAACGCGGTCACCCGCGGCCAGCTCCTTGAGGCGGAAGAAGATGCCCTTCTGGTGGTTGCCGTCGACGTGCCCGAGGACGACCGCCGGGCCGGTCTCGCCCGGCGTCGGTGCGTACGTGTACCAGCCCGCCTGCAGCGGCGTGGTCACCGGCGGCACCTGGATGGTGTTGTCCGGGTTCAGCCCCAGCGGGATCAGCGACGAGTGCGCGCCGATCTTCGGGATGTCGATCGAAACCGGCTCGGACTTCGGCATCGCCTCGAGGAGTTCCTGGGTGTCGGTCCCGGCCTCCGGCGTCACCGCGGCCGGCTGCTCCGGCGTCGGCTGCGCCGTCGACGGCCCCGGCCCGCCGCCGAACGTCAGGACCAGCACCGCCAGCGCCGCCAGCGACGCGATGACCAGGGTGACCAGCACACCCTGTCTGCTCGTGATCCTCCTGGCCATGTCCTCCCCCTGAACTGGTGCCCGCAAGTTCACACGTCCGGGTGGTTCCATCGGTTGAGCCTCGACGGTACCTCCGCGAACGGCCACTCCGGAGCCGTGGCTCCGGAGTGGTCCCCCGATCAGCGGCGCCGGGCCCGCCGGGCCAGCACGAGACCGCTGCCGCCGACGGCGAGCACGCCCATGGCGGCCGCGGCCGCGAGCGGGGTGCCCGAGCCGTCGACGGGACCGTCGGTTCCCCCGGTCTGCGGCGCGCCGGCAGGCACCTTGGCGACCTGCTCCTTCAGCGGCAGGACCTCGAGCGTCGCGGTCGAGGTCTCCGGGCCGCAGTGCAGCGTGACGGCGTACTTGCCGGGCTTGACGGTCTTGACGGTGCCGTCGGCCCAGTTGCCGGCCTTGTGGAAGGCCAGCGCCGGAGAATGCACGTAGATCTTCTCGTCCGCCTCGCGGGTTTGGCAGGCGAAGTCGAGCTTCACGTGCGCCCCCGGCATCGCCTTGACCGGCGACAGGGTCACCAGCCGGGTGATCCGGCTGAACGGGCCTTCCGGGTCGACCGGCAGCGTCGCCTTGGTGGCGGGCACCGGGGACGGCGCGGTGGTCGGCGTGGCCGCCAGCGCGGCACCGGGCGCGAGGACGAGGAAAGCCGCGGCGGCACCGGCGGCGACAATAGCGTTCTTCATTCTTTCTCCCCTGCGGAATGGATCGAACGGCACCGGTCGACAGTTCCCCCTGCTCCGGCTTCCCTCCGTTCACCTACACATCCAAAGACGCCTCCACCTGCGGTTGGTTCCACCGCTAGGTCACGAATACGTCGCGAAAACCGCGTCGGGAAGTCATGAAAAAAGCCGCCTCGGAGCAGGACTCCGAGGCGGCTTTCGAATTCGGGAATCAGCCGGCCATGCTGCCGTCGCCGGCTTTCGCGGCGCCGGACGGCACCTTCGCGACCTGCGACGCGGGCACCGTGAACTGCGTGCTGTAGGTCTGGCTGCCGCAAGTCACCGTCAGCGGGTACGTCCCGGCGCCGGTGCCGGGCTTCAGCTGGACGTCGGCGCTGATGTTCGCGTCGACGCCCATGAAGGGGCCGGGGGTGTAGTTGCTGAAGGTCAGCACCGGCGAGGCGAACTTCGGCGAAGCGCCTTCGCACTTGGCCAGCGCGACGTTCGGCGCGTCGCGGACGTACTTGTCCACGAGCGTCGAGTTGATCGCCGTGTTCACGTTGAGCTGAACCATGCCGGCGCTCGGTGTGCTCGCCGGAGTGGTGCCCGGCGTGGGACCGGTGCTCTGCGCCATCGCCGGCCCCGTCAGCGTCGTCGCTCCGATCACCGCTGCCACAACGAAAACCACCGTCTTGCGCACTCTCGCACCCTTCGCGTTCCCAAGCCTTACAACCGACAAGACGCGACGGACGCGCCCGGGTTGCGTACCGGATCAGTCGAGATCGTCGTGGCGCATCAGCTGCCGCCCGGCCTCGGTGATCGAGCCCGACAGCGACGGGTACACCGAAAATGTCAGTGCCAGGTGGTCCACTGTGAGCTGGTTCTGGACGGCGAGCGCGATGGGAAGGATGAGCTCGCTCGCCGTCGGCGCCACGACGACTCCACCGACGACCACGCCGGTGGCGGGGCGGCAGAACAGCTTCACGAAGCCTCGGCGGAGGCCCTCCATCTTCGCGCGCGCGTTGGTGGCCAGGGGCAGCATGATGGTGCGCGCGGGCACCTCGCCGGAGTCGATCGCCTGCTGGCTGATGCCGACGGTGGCGATCTCCGGGTGGGTGAACACGTTGGCGGCGACGGTCTTGAGCTTGATCGGCGCGACGCCTTCGCCCAGCGCGTGCCACATCGCGATGCGGCCCTGCATGCTCGCCACCGAGGCGAGCATGAGCACGCCGGTGCAGTCGCCGGCGGCGTAGATCCCGGGAACGGAGGTGCGCGAAACGCGGTCGACGGTGATGAACCCGCCGGGGCCGGGCGCGATGCCGACCTTGTCGAGACCGATGTCCTTCGTGTTGGGCACCGACCCGACGGTCATCAGCGCGTGGCTGGCTTCGATCACGCGGCCGTCGGCGAGGTGGATCTCGACGCCCTTTTCGGTGCGCTCGACGCGGTCGGCGCGTGCCTGCTTCGCGACGGTCGTGCCGCGCTGCGAGAAGACCTCCTCGAGCACCGCGGCGGCGTCGGCGTCCTCGTGCGGGAGGACGCGGTCGCGGCTGGAGACGACGGTGACCTTGACGCCCATCTCGGTGTAGGCGGACGCGAACTCGGCGCCGGTGACGCCCGAGCCGATCACGGCGAGGTGCTCGGGCAGCTCCTCGAGCTCGTAGAGCTGGCGCCAGTCGAGGATGCGCTCGCCGTCCGGCACCGCGCCGGGCAGGACGCGCGGGGTGGCGCCGGTGGCGATCAGGACGACGTCGGCGGGCAGCTTCTCGGTGCCGTCCTTCGTCGTGACGGCGACCTTGTGGGTGGCGAGGCCGGGCTCTTCGTCGCAGAAGCGGGCTTCGCCGGCGATGACGCGGACGCCTTCGCGCTGGACGCGGGCGCGGATGTCGGCGGACTGCGCGAGCGCGAGCCCCTTCACCCGGCCGTGGACGGTCGGGAGGTCGACGCGCGTGTCGGCCAGGTCGGTGTTGATGCCGAGCTCGCCCAGGTCGTGCATCTTGGCCAGCGCGCCCGAGCTCGCGATGAACGTCTTCGACGGGACGCAGTCGTAGAGCACGCAGGCGCCGCCCAGGCCGTCCCGCTCGACGATCGTGACGTCGGCGCCGTGCTGGGCTGCGACCAGTGCGGCTTCGTAGCCGGCCGGGCCCCCGCCCATGATCACGATCCTGGTCACCTGGGTCCTCCTCATGGCAGTCCGTGCGGTGGTCTCACCGTACGCGGCGAAGGTGACCGGACACTGAAGTGGGCGAACACGGCGAGTGCGTCCACTCGGGCGAGGAAGGTGTCGCTACGCTGTCGGCGTGCCGTTGTATGCCGCGTACGGATCCAACATGGAGCCCGCCCAGATGCTGGAGCGCGCGCCGCACTCCCCGATGGCCGGCACCGGCTGGCTGGAGGGGTGGCGCCTGACCTTCGGCGGGGAGGACCTCGGCTGGGAAGGTGCCCTGGCCACGATCGTCGAGGACCCGGGATCCCGGGTGTTCGTCGTGCTGTACGACGTGACGCCGCTGGACGAGACCGGGCTCGACCGCTGGGAAGGCGGCGAGCTGGGCATCCACACGAAGATCCGGCTGCGCGTCCAGACCATGGACGGCTCGGTCCTTGCCTGGCTGTACGTCCTGGACGCCTACGAAGGCGGCCTACCGTCCGCCCGCTACCTGGGAGTCCTGGCCGACGCCGCCGAAGCGGCCGGCGCCCCCGCCGACTACGTCGACGACCTGAGAACCCGCCCCTGCACCGGCATCACCGGCTGACTCGTGTCGACCCCCTGATCACGCGTGTCGACCCTTCAATCACGCGTGTCGTCGCTCTGATCACGCAGCGCGGCAGGATCGCCGGTTGAAGGCATCCCGCAACTCGCTCAGGAGGCGACTCGGTTCCCGGAGGTCGGCCGCAGTGGCCCGGACGGTGATCCAGCCACGGGCGGCCATCCGCTTGTCCCGCTCGAGGTCGTACTCGCCCCGTTCTTCGTGCGCCGCAAACCCGTCGTACTCGAGGGCGATCTGTCTGTTCGGCCAGGCCATGTCGAACACGCAGAGCTTGCGGCCGTCGATCGTGGTGATCTCGTACTGGGGCTCGGGCACCGGAAAGCCGGCTTCGACCACGATCAGCCGAAGCACACTCTCGGGAGGGGACTCCGCCTTGCCCGTGGCGAGGTCCAGGAGCATCGGAGCCCTGTGGATACCTCGCCGGTCCCGGCGCTCGGAAAGCCGGTCGCGGACGTTCTCACGGAGTTTCGCAGCGTGGTCCGCCGGCAGCCCTCGCATGGCTTCGTCGACTGCCGGAAAGGCCGCTCGCTTGTCGCCGTCGCAGAGGAAGTCGGCCAAGGCGCGGTCGAGCAGGAATGTCGCGAGGCCATCGATTTCGATGACATCCTGATCGCGGAAGCCGCCCTGATGCACGACCAGACCGGCGCGCGATCGGATGCGCCGCGAGTAGGGCACCATCACGTGAATCTGGCGCTCGTCGGCAGCCGAAATGCCATGCAGGGCAAGGGAAGTAACCCCAGCCAGGGCAACGGGAGGGCCGACAGCGAGCAGGGCGGCCGCAGCCCTTGTCGGCAGCTTCAGCAGGTCGGCGGCGTGCACGACGACACCCCGCCACGGCTGCGAAAGCAACCCTCGTTCGAGCCCTTCGAGCACCTTGCGTCGCCCTAAAAGCCTGTCGGCTTCGGCACGCGAGAGCACTCCATGTCGCCTTGCCCACTCGGTCACAAGATCGAGGATGAGGCCATCCCGAGCCCGGATGAAAGGGGCCTCATCCTCGATCTGTGGATAACTACCCGCCTGTGGATAACTTGTGCACAACCGCCCGTGCGAGAACGGTCGACACGCGTGATCAGAGGGTCGACACGCGTGATTGAAGGGACGACACGGGTTAGGCCAGGGTGGTTAGGGCTGTGTGGACCAGGGTTCGGACTCCGCAGAGCAGGGCTCGCTCGTCGAGGATGAACGTGGGGCGGTGGATGTCCGATTGGGGGGTTGGGGGGCCGGACCAGACGCCCAGGCGGGCGAACGCGCCCTGGACGTGCTCCAGGTACCAGCCGAAGTCTTCGCCGCCCGAGGACTGCTCCGTGGGGGCCACCGCGCCCTCGCCGAGGGCGGCTTCGACGCCCGCGCGCATCAGGGCCGTCGACTCCGGGTCCGAGACCACCGGGGGGACGCCTCGGCGGTAGTCCAGGTGGAAGCCGACGCCCGTCGGAGCCAAGAGCGACTCCACCGAGGACGCCACCAGCGGCTCCAGGGCCGTCCAGACCTCGTGGTCCGCCGTGCGCAGGGTGCCCCGGAGGACGCCGTCCTGGGGGACGGCGTTGGCCGCCTGACCCGCGTGGACCGCTCCCCACACCAGGACCGTGCCGGACCGCGGGTCGACGCGCCGGGAGAGCAACGCCGGCAGCGAAGTGATGACCGTGCCCAGCGCGTGGACCAGGTCGGCCGTCAGGTGCGGGCGGGACGTGTGGCCGCCCGGCGACGTCAGGCGCAGCTCGATCAGGTCCGCGGCCGACGTCAGCGCGCCGACGCGCATCCCCACCGAACCCACTTCCAGGCGCGGGTCGACGTGCAGGCCGTAGATCCGCTCGACGCCGTCCAGCGCGCCCGCCGCGATCATGTCCAGCGCGCCGCCGGGCATGACCTCTTCGGCGGGCTGGAAGATCAGCCGGACGCGGCCGGGCAGCTCCGGCGCGCCGGCGAGGGCGCGGGCCGCGCCCAGCAGAATGGCCGTGTGGGCGTCGTGGCCGCACATGTGGGCCGCGCCCTCGGTGGTCGAGGAGTACGGCAGGCCGGTCGCCTCCGTGAGCGGCAGCGCGTCCATGTCCGCGCGCAGCGCCACGCACCGCTCGCCGCTGCCGATGTCGCAGACGACGCCGGTGCCGCCCGGCAGCACCCACGGCTTGAGCCCGACCGCGCGCAGCAGCGTGACGACCAGTTCCGTGGTCGCGAACTCGTGCCGCGACAGCTCCGGGTGCGCGTGGATGTGCCGCCGCCAGGCCAGCACGTCGGTCGCGTTGGCACGCAGCCAGTCGTCCAGCCAGAACGGGCCGCGGCCCGCACCAAGGTCGTCCACGGGAGCCATGCTTACGCCGGCTTCGGAAATGAGCGCCTCGGACCCCTCCATGGGGTCGATGATGCGCCCTTGGGGGTCGCCTGGAACGTCCGGCCGTGAATCGAGCACCGTCACGCCGCACCTCCTCCCGCAACACGGGCAACCCGCGCAGCGGCTGGGGTCACGCGTCGTGCCGATCGATCTGTCGTACGCATTTGCAGACGATCGTGCACCATGCAGGCGGCAAGCCGCGCCTCGAAAGCAGCGGTCCTAGATGGCCGGTACCGGATCTGCGTTGAACGGCGTGCGCCAGTTCGGCAAAGCCGAACGCGATCCGGCGTCAGGAACCCTTGGCCTTCTTCGAACGGATCTTGCGCCCCCAGATCACCGCGCCGAGCAGGACGGCCGCGATGAACCCGGCGATCAGCTTGTTCTTCGTCTTCTCGCTGTTCGCCTTGTCGGTCTGGGCCGGGTCGAGGACCGGGCCGGGCGGCTGGGTCTGCACCGGGACCAGCACCGGAGAAGCGTGCGCCACGCTCACCGTGACGGCGGCCGGGCGCACCGGCTCGGCGAAAGCGGACGCCGGCGAAGCGGTGAACAGCACCGCGCCGAGCACTCCGACCAGGACCAGACCCCGCAGTTTCGCCATGTCATCCTTTCGCCACGACCAGGCATTCTGCCCGCGGACCGCCCGTGGTGTCAGCCACCGAACGCGTCGAGGATCCGCTGAGCACCGAGGGTAGCCGTCAGCTCACCGTCCCGCACCGCCCGCTCGACGTCGGGAACGACCGTTCGCACGTCCGGATGCACCGCCAGGCGACTGAGCAGCTGCTCGCGCACCATCGCCCAGGTCCAGTCGACCTGCTGCTGACGCCGCCGGGCGTCGAGTTCACCGGACGCGGTGAGCGTCTCGCGGTGCTTCTCGATGGCCGCCCAGACCTCGTCGAGCCGCAGGTTGTGCAGGCCGCTGCAGGTCAGCACGGGCGGGGTCCACGACGCCTCGGGCCCGTAGATCATCCGCAGCGCGCCGGCCAGTTCCCGGGCCGCCCGCCGCGCGTCCCGCTCGTGGTCGCCGTCCGCCTTGTTGACGGCGATGACGTCGGCGAGCTCCAGCACGCCCTTCTTGATGCCCTGGAGCTGGTCGCCGGTGCGGGCCAGGGTCAGGAACAGGAAGCAGTCGACCATGTTGGCCACGGTCACCTCGGACTGCCCGACGCCGACCGTCTCGACCAGCACGACGTCGTAGCCGGCCGCCTCCATCAGCACGATCGTCTCGCGCGTCGCCCGCGCGACCCCGCCCAGCGTCCCGGAGGTCGGCGACGGCCGGATGAAGGCGCGCGGGTCGACCGCCAGCCGCGCCATCCGGGTCTTGTCGCCGAGGATCGACCCGCCCGTGCGCGTCGACGACGGGTCCACGGCCAGCACGGCCACGCGGTGCCCGGCCGCGGTCAGGGTGGTGCCCAGCTGGTCGATGAATGTCGACTTGCCGACACCGGGGACGCCGGTGATGCCGACGCGCCGCGCGCCGCCCGAAGCGGGCAGCAGCTCGACGAGCAGCTCCTGGGCCTGCGCCCGATGGTCCTCGCGCTGGGACTCGACCAGCGTGATCGCCTTCGACAGCGTCCCGCGGTCGCCCGCCAGGACGCCCTTGGCGTACGCGCTGACGTCGATCTTCCGCGGCAAGGGTCAGGACTCCTGCGCCGACAGCTGGCCGAGCAGGTCGATGGCCGCGTCCGCGAGCACCGTGCCGGGGCCGAAGATCGCCGCCGCGCCGGCCTCGCGCAGCGCCGGGTAGTCCTGCGGCGGGATGACGCCGCCGACGACGACCATGATGTCCTCGCGGCCCAGCTCGGCCAGCTCGTGCCGCAGCGCGGGCACCAGCGAGAGGTGCCCGGCGGCCAGCGACGAGACGCCGACGACGTGCACGTCCGCCTCGATCGCCTGCCGCGCCACCTCGGCCGGGGTGGAGAACAGCGGGCCGACGTCGACGTCGAAGCCGAGGTCGGCGAAGCCGGTGGCGATCACCTTCTGGCCGCGGTCGTGGCCGTCCTGGCCCATCTTCGCGACGAGGATGCGGGGACGGCGGCCCTCCTCCGCGGCGAACTCCTCGACCAGTGCACGGGCCTTTTCGACGTTCTGCGTCTTCCCCACCTCCTCGCGGTACACCCCCGAGATGGTCCGGATCTGGCCGGAGTGCCGGCCCCAGATCTTCTCCAGCGCGTCGGAGATCTCGCCGACCGTGGCCTTCGCGCGGGCCGCGTCGATCGCCAGCTCCAGGAGGTTGCCGCCGTTGCCGGCGCCCTCGGTGAGCCGCCGCAGCGCGTCCTCCGTCGCCGCGGCGTCACGCTCGGCACGCAGCCGCCGCAGCTTCTCCAGCTGCTGGGCGCGGACGCCGGCGTTGTCGACCTTCAGCACCTCGATGTCTTCGTCGCCGGTGACCTGGTACTTGTTGACACCGATGACCGGCTGCCGCCCGGAGTCGATGCGCGCCTGGGTGCGCGCGGCGGCCTCCTCGATGCGCAGCTTCGGGATGCCCGCGTCGATCGCGCGAGCCATGCCGCCGGCCTGTTCGACCTCGGTGATGTGCCCCCACGCCTTGCGCGCGAGGTCGTAGGTCAGCTTCTCCACGAACGCGCTGCCGCCCCACGGGTCGATCACGCGCGTGGTGCCGGACTCCTGCTGCAGCAGCAGCTGCGTGTTGCGGGCGATCCGCGCGGAGAAGTCGGTCGGCAGCGCCAGGGCCTCGTCCAACGCGTTCGTGTGCAGCGACTGCGTGTGCCCCTGAGTCGCGGCCATCGCCTCGACGCAGGTGCGCACGACGTTGTTGTAGACGTCCTGCGCGGTCAGCGACCAGCCGGACGTCTGGGAGTGCGTACGCAGCGAAAGCGACTTCGACGACTGCGGGTTGAAGCCCTTCACCAGCTTCGCCCACAGGAGACGCGCCGCGCGCAGCTTCGCGACCTCCATGAAGAAGTTCATGCCGATCGCCCAGAAGAACGACAGGCGCGGCGCGAACTTGTCGACGCTCAGCCCGGCGTCGACACCCGATCGGATGTACTCGACGCCGTCGGCGAGGGTGTAGGCCAGCTCCAGGTCGGCCGTCGCCCCGGCTTCCTGCATGTGGTAGCCGGAGATGGAGATCGAGTTGTACTTCGGCATGTGCTGCGAAGTGAAGGAGAAGATGTCGGAGATGATCCGCATCGACGGCTGCGGCGGGTAGATGTAGGTGTTGCGGACCATGAACTCCTTGAGGATGTCGTTCTGGATGGTCCCCGCGAGCTGCTCGGGTTTGACGCCCTGCTCCTCGGCCGCGACGACGTAGAGCGCGAGCACCGGCAGCACCGCGCCGTTCATCGTCATCGACACCGACATCTTGTCCAGGGGAATCCCGTCGAAGAGCTGCCGCATGTCGTAGATCGAGTCGATCGCCACGCCAGCCATGCCGACGTCGCCGGAGACGCGCGGGTGGTCGGAATCGTAGCCGCGGTGGGTGGCCAGGTCGAAGGCGACCGAAAGCCCTTTCTGCCCGGCGGCGAGGTTGCGCCGGTAGAACGCGTTCGACTCCTCGGCGGTGGAGAACCCGGCGTACTGGCGGATGGTCCACGGCTGGTTGACGTACATCGTCGGGTACGGCCCGCGCAGGAAGGGCGCGATGCCGGGGTACGTGGCCAGGAAGTCCACATCGGACAGGTCGGCGGCGGTGTAGACCGGCTTGACGCCGATGCCCTCGGGCGTCTCCCAAGCCAGGGCGTCCGGGCCCTTGCCGGTGGCGTCCTCCACCGCGCGCGCCCACGTGTCGCGGTCGCCCGGCGACGGCGTGCCGAGGTCGAGACCGGCGAAGTTCGGGATGCTCATCGCGTGACTCCCAGCTTGGCGTGCAGGCCGTTGAGGACTTCCAGGGCGTCGCAACCGGTGAAGACGCATCCGTCGACGCCGTCGTAGGACCCCTTGCCGGCCAGGAGCACGTACTCGGCGCCGAGCGACGCGGCGACGTCGGCCGCCTGCGCCTCGTACGCCGAGTCGGTGCCGCAGAGGCAGGCGATGCGGGCGCCGGACGCGCGGAACGCACCCGGCAGGTCGTCGGTCGCGCCCGGGTTGACGGCTTCGATCCCGCCCGCCTGGAAGAGGTTGGCGGCGAAGCCGGCCCGGGTGGTGTGCGCGGCGACCGGGCCCAGCGTGGCCAGGAAGACCTTGGGCCGCTCGCCGTGCGAAGCGAGGTACGCGTCCGACGCGTCTCGCAGCGCCTCGAAGCCTTCGGCGTACCGGTGCCGCGGCAGCCCACCTTCCACAGTGGACTCCACCGGCTCGCGGACCACCGGCTTCTCGGCCAGGTTCGGGAACTCGCTGACGCCGGTGAGCGGGTCACGCCGCGTCGCGATCCGCGAAGAGCGCTTCTCCCACGTCGAGGCCAGCCGCGACGCGAGTGCACCGGAGGACAGCTCGGCGACCAGGCCACCCGCCGCCTCGATCGCGGTGAACTCGGCCCAGGCGGCGTGCGCGAGGTCGTCGGTGAGCTTCTCGACGTACCAGGAGCCGCCCGCCGGGTCGGCCACGCCGGCCAGCCTGGACTCCTCCAGCAGCACCGCGTGCGTGTTGCGGGCGATGCGCGCGGAGAAGGCGTCGGGGCGGCCGATCGCCGCGTCGAACGGCAGCACGGTAACCGCGTCCGCGCCGCCGACGCCCGCGCCGAAGCAGGCGACCGTCGTGCGCAGCATGTTCACCCACGGGTCACGCCGGGTCAGCATCGCCGGCGACGTCACGGCGTGCTGGCGCATCGGCGAGGAGAAGCCGCACACCTCGGCGACGCGGGCCCACAGGCGGCGCGCGGCGCGCAGCTTGGCGATGGTGGAGAACTGGTCGGCGGTGGCGGCGAGCCGGAACTCCAGCTGCCCGGCGGCGGCCTCGACGTCGAGACCGGCGTCGGTCAGGGAGCGCAGGTAGGCGACGCCGGCGGCGACCAGCGCGCCCAGCTCCTGCGCGTCCGAGCCGCCGGCCTCGTGGTACGGCAGGCCGTCGGCGACGACCGTGCGCACTTTCGGGTACTTCGCGGCGACACGCGCGGCGAGCGCGGCGGCCGGTCCGAGGTCGGCGGCCGAGCCGGTGCGGGCCGCGAGCCCGATCGGGTCGGCGCCCAGCACGGCGGTGGCTTCGCTCGCCGGGATCTCGCGCTCGTCGAACAGCGCCAGCAACTCGGAAGCGGCGGCTTCGTACGAGGCGCCCGCGTCCAGCACGACGGGCGCCAGGTCGAGGTAGACCTCGTTCAGCGCGTCCGCCAGCGCCGCGGGCGGCACCGAGAGCCAGATCGACGTCACGCCGCCTTCGAGGTCGGCGAGGACGGCCTTGTTGACCTCGCGGGCGTCGTCGCCGGTGAACCGGGCCCGGACGTCCCAGCCGGTCCTGACCTGGCCGTCCGGGCGGGAACCGCGTACGTACGGCGGCAAGCCCGGGAAGCCGCTTTCCCACGGCACGTCCTCGGCCGTGTAGAGCGGCTGGATCTCGATGCCGTCGTAGGTCCGCGTGACGAGCTTGCTCTCCGGGGCACCCGCGAAGTCCTCCGGCAGCTTGCCGCTCTTGCGCAGCACGCCGGCGACCAGCTCCTGCCACTGCTCGCGCGTCGCCTGGGGAAACTCGGCCGCGAGGTCGAGTTCGGAGATCGGCACTGATTCCGGACCGGCCACTTCAGTCATACCCAGTGATGGTAGAGGCACTCGCCGCGTCCGACCTGTGAGTCTGATCGCCCTCCCGGCCGGTACCCGCACGCTGCGTCGGGGACTGTCGGTCGCGTACGCCACAATTGACGCGTGCCCCCCTCCAGCGAAGAGACACGAGTGGTCGCCGGTCGCTACCGGCTGCGTTCGGTGCTCGGCTCCGGCTCGATGGGCACCGTCTGGTCGGCGTACGACGAGTTCCTCCACCGGCAGGTCGCCGTCAAGGAGATGAAGGTGCCGCCGGGCATCCCGGCGTCGCAGGCGGACGAGCTGCGGGAGCGGACGCTGCGCGAGGCGCGCGCCATCGCCGTGCTGTCCCACCCGAACGTGATCATCCTGCACGACGTCGCCCGCGAGGACGACCAGCCGTTCGTGGTCATGGAGCTGCTGCCCTCGCGCAGCCTCGCGCACATCCTGCGCGACCACGGGCCGCTGACCGTTGAGCAGGCCGCCGCCGTCGGCATCGCCGTGGCGTCCGCCCTGGAGGCCGCGCACGCCGCCGGGATCACCCACCGCGACGTCAAGCCGGGCAACGTCCTGGTCGCCAGCGACGGCCGGATCAAGCTGACCGACTTCGGCATCGCCCGCAACGTCTCCGAAGCGACCATGACCCGCACCGGGATCATGCTGGGCTCGCCCGCCTACATCGCGCCGGAGGTGGCCTCCGGCGGCGCCGTCACACCGGCCGCGGACCTCTGGGGCCTCGGCGCGACGCTGTTCGCCGCGGTCGAAGGCGCGCCGCCGTACGACGCCGACGGCGATCCGCTGGAGACCGTCGGCAAGGTCGTCAACGGCAAGGTGCCCCAGCCGAAGGCCGGCCCGCTGGCCGAGGTCATCAGCGCGCTGATGAAGAAGGAGCCCGGCAAGCGGATCACGCTGCGCGAGGTCCGGCACCGGCTGTACCCGCTGCAGACCAAGACGCCGCTGGACCTGTTCGGGCCCGACCTGTTCCGCACGCCGGACGGCAAGAAGACGTCCGCGCAGCCGGACGCGACCGACACGCAGGTGATCAAGACCGTCCTGCCCGCGAAGGACGCGAACAAGCCGGAGAAGAAGGCCGAGGCGTCGAGCAGCGAGCTCGCCACCGACCCGGGCCCGCTGCCCTTCCTCCGCCCGCCCGCCCCGGCGCCCGCCACGGACCCGCCGACGGTGTTCGTCCCGCCGCCGCGGATCACGCGGCGCAGCACGGCGGCCACGGTCGTCCTGCTCGTGGCCGCGATCCTGCTCTTCCTCCTCGCCGCGGGCGGCGGGTTCGCGCTGGCCAGGACGGTCGGCGGGCAGTCGCTGCTGCCCCCGGCCGCCGAACCGCGGAGCACGGCGAACGAGACCACCAGCGTGCCGCCGCCGGAGCTGGTGCAGCAGTCCGGCGACGCGAGCTACGCGACCGGCAACGGCGGGCAGTTCGGCCTGCGGGTGCCGAAGGGCTGGCAGAAGTTCGTCGCGCCGCACAACACCAACAAGTTCGGCGCGAGCGTCGCCGTGCAGTACGTCTCACCCGACGGCCGCCGGTCGCTGCGGGTGGAGCGCCTGGTGAACTACTTCACCCAGTACTCCGACGACGCCGAGTACATCGCCTCGCTGAAGCAGACCTACTCCGGCGACGGGTTCGAGGTCTTCCCCGCGGTGACCTCGGCGGATGGCAGGACCACCACGCTCACCTTCCGCACGCTGGAGAGCGGGCTGCTGCCGGGCAACAACGACGACCGCCGGATCACGCGGGTGACGTTCATGAACCTGGTCCGGGCGGGGACCAGCCTCTGGATCCTTTCGGTGACCGCGCCGGTCGAGCAGGAGGACGCGACCCGCCGGGACGTCTTCGACCCCGTCGCGTCCTCGTTGAGCGTCCAGGACTAACCGCCGAGCACCTCGCGGGACACCTGCTCCTGGGCGAGGTGCCGCAGCCCGGTGAAGATCCGGTCGCCGAGCACGGTGCCGACCAGCCCGGCCTCGATGATCCGGTCCACCGACGTCAGCCCGGCCACCACCTCGACGTCGATCTCGGCGACGCGCATCGCCAGGTCCGCCTGCTCGTCGAGCCGTTCGATCAGCTTCTCGTGCCCGAGTTCCTTCGCGGTGGCCAGCGCGGCGATGAGGTTGTCGACGGTCCGGTGCCGGGGCACGTGCCACTTCCAGCCGTTGCGGCGGGCGAGGGCTTCGAGCCGCTCGGACGCCCACTCCGCGGCCTCGTCGGACACCTGCGGCGCGGGCCCGGCCAGTTCCTCCTGGACGACGCCCATCGCCTGGTGCGGGGTCTCGTCGCTGTCGATCGCCCTCAGCACGGCCGCCACCGAGGCCAGCGGCAGGCCGCCGACGTCGGTGAGCGCCTTGATCAGCCGCAGGCGCTGGACGTGCGCCGCGGAGTAGCGGGCCTGGTTCGGGCTGGTGCGCTCGCCGGGCGGCAGCAGGCCTTCGCGCAGGTAGTACTTGACGGTCGCGACCGGCACCCCCGACTGGGCGCTCAGTTCGGCCATCCGCATGCGCATCCGCTCCGATCCCGGGGTCGGTCTCCGGGGCAACCCTGAAGACAGCTCGATATGGATAGCTTAACTTCCCATAACGGAGAGCTTCACTATCCGTTATGGGAGGGGAACCATGACCATCTTCGCCGATCTCCGGAACAGAACGAACGCGTGGCACCGGCCGTCCGCCGTCGCGGCCGCCACACTGGGGGTGGTGGCGCTGCTCTGCGTCGCCGCGATGCTCGTCGACCACCGGACCCTGGCGGGCGCGCCGATCTGGGCCAAGCCGTTCAAGTTCGCGGTGTCCGGGGCGCTGTACTTCGCCACCTGGAGCTGGCTCGTCTCGCTGCTGCCGCGGTTCCGGCGCACGGCGAACCTGCTCACGAACCTCCTGGTCCTGATCTTCGCCGCGGAGTACGTCCTGCTGGTGTTCCAGGCCGCGCGCGGCCACGCGAGCCACTTCAACATCGCGACGCCGGCGGACGCCGCGATCTACAACGTCATGGGCAAGATGATCGTCGGCCTGTGGCTGGCGACCTTCGCGCTGACCGTGCTGGTGTGGTTCACGAAGACCCCGGACCGGGCGAGCTTCTGGGCCGTGCGCGCCGGGGCCGTGCTCTCGCTGGTGGGGATCTCGCTGGGCATTCTGATGACGAACCCGACCGCGCAGCAGCTGGCGCAGTGGAAGACCGGCGGGCGGCCGGACATGGTCGGCGCGCACACCGTCGGGCTCGCCGACGGCGGTCCCGGCCTGCCGTTCCTCGGCTGGAGCACGGTGGCGGGCGACCTGCGGATCCCGCACTTCGTCGGGATGCACGCGCTGCAGGCGCTGCCGCTGCTGGCCATCGCGCTGGCCGCGCTGGCCCGGCGGTTCCCCCGGCTGCGCGACGACGTCGTCCGCGCCCGGCTCGTCCTGGTCGGCGCGGCCGGGTACGCGGGGCTGACCGCGCTGGTCACCTGGCAGGCGCTGCGGGCGCAGTCGATCGTGCACCCGGACGCGGTGACGCTCGGCGCGTTCGCCGTGCTGGTGACGGCCGTCGGGCTGGGTTCGTGGAGGGTGGCGCGATGACGTTCTTCGCACTGGCCTTCCCGCTGGCGGCGCCGTTCTGGGCGCTGATGATCCTGGCGCCGGAGTGGCGGTGGACGCCGCGGGTCATGGCGTCGCCGTGGGTGCCGCTGTTGCCGCTGGTCTGCTACTTCGCGCTCGTGCTGCCGCACTTCGGCGAGTGGGGGCGGGCGATGCTGCGGCCCGACCTCGGCGTCCTGCAGGCGCTGCTGGCCACGCCGTGGGGTGCCGGGCTCGTCTGGGCGCACCTCATCGCGTTCGACCTGTTCATCGCGCGGTGGATGTACTTCGAGGGGCGTGCGGCAGGGCTGTCGCCGTGGATCGTCAGCCCGATCCTGCTGCTGACGATCTTCCTCTCGCCGTTCGGGCTGGTGGCGTTCCTGGTGGTTCGCGGTGCCCGGTTACGCTCCCTCGCATGAGTGAACACGAGGCCGCGGCCGCCATCGCCCACCGCACCGGGGTGGAAGCGCACGACATCGCGGTGGTCCTGGGGTCGGGCTGGCGCCCGGCGGCGGACGTCATCGGGGAGTGCGAGACGGAGATCCCGTTCGCCGAACTGCCCGGCTTCACCACGCCCGGCGCGGTGGGCCACGGCGGCACCATCCGCTCGCTGAAGATCGGCGAGAAGAACGTCCTGGTCATGCTCGGCCGGACGCACTTCTACGAGGGCAAGGGCATCGACCCGGTGGTGCACAACGTGCGCACCGCCGCGGCGGCCGGCGTCCGGACGGTGCTGCTGACGAACGCCGCAGGCGGCCTGCGCGAGGGCTTCCAGGTGGGCCAGCCGGTGCTGATCGCCGACCACCTGAACCTGACGGCGCGCTCGCCGATCGTCGGGGCGAACTTCGTCGACCTGACCGACCTGTACTCGGCCCGGCTGCGGAAGATCGCCCGCGAGATCGACCCGTCGCTCGAAGAAGGCGTCTACGCGGGCCTGGTCGGGCCGCACTTCGAGACGCCGGCGGAGATCCGGATGCTGCGCACGCTGGGCGCGGACCTGGTCGGCATGTCGACGGTCCTGGAGGCGATCGCCGCCCGCGCGGCCGGCGTCGAGGTCTTCGGCCTGTCACTGGTGACGAACCTCGCCGCGGGCATGACGGGCGAACCGCTGAACCACGAAGAGGTCCTGGAAGCCGGCCGCGCGGCCGCCACGAAGATGGGCTCCCTGCTGCGGGAGCTGGTCACCCGCGCCTGACTCCGTGTCGACCGCCCAATCACGCGTGTCGACCCTTCAATCACGCGTGTCGACGCTTCGCGCACGAGGCTCGTGTGCGGAAAACGCCGACTCGCGTGATCAGCTGGGTGTGCCTCTGGTGGGGCGCTCGTTCGGGGTTGAAAATGGGGGTTGGTCGCTCGCTGACGTCGTAGCTCTGTGGTCG